>CAYSJO010000289.1:0-40293 GCA_964431285.1 uncultured Planctomycetaceae bacterium | reverse complement strand
CCAGGGTTCTGCTCGTCTGGAAGCCGACGACTCTCTGGCAGCGTCTCCCAGTGGTGGCGCGGCGGCGCGGTTGTTTGCCACGCCGATTGACGGATCGAATCAGTTTGTGGAACTGGATCCACAAACGGGCGAAGAGCTGTTCCGTTTCAATGCCCCCGAACCCCCCAGCTCGACCCGTGACGGACTGGCATTCGACGGCACCAACCTGTTCTACCTGAATGGGAATGGGTCAGATCTGCTGTATGAAATCGACCCCAACACGCAGCAGGTGGTGGATGCGGATCCGATTCTTGTGGGCAGTCGCGAATACGATGGTGTGGCCTTCCTGGGCGGTCTGATTTACATCATGGATACGCGGGCCACTGACATTCATGTGTTCGATCCTGTCAGTGATCGGGTTGTCAACACGCTGGACATCGACGGTATCAATCCCACGATTGCTCCATTAATTGGTGGGCTGGCCGGGATCGCGGCTCCGGATCGCCTGATCGTCACGGAAGCGGGCGGACGCCGAGTGCTGGAGATCAACCCGCTGACGGGAACGGTTGAAACGGCCTTCAGCGTCGGGACGCCGGGCGCCGGTCAGTACCTGGGAGCGGCCGCCGTCAACGGCGAGATTTATCTGGGTTCGGGCACGTTCCAGAACTTTGACGTGTTTTCACGTCAGGGGCTGTTCCAGCGAAGTGTGACGCTCCCGTACAACGTTTCATCCTTCGGCGGCGACGATCTGAATGGTGTGCCGGTGGTACCGGGTAATCTACCGCAGTCGACTTACGACATTGAACTGCGGTTTGCGGGCCAGTTTTCGCAACAACAGCAGGACCTGTTTCGAGCAGCCGCGGATCGTTGGGAAGAAGTCATTCTGGCGGATGTCCCCGATGTCTTTGTTCCGGGCATCGGTCAGGTCGATGACATTGTGATCGAACTTCGCACGTCCGCGATTGATGGCGCCGGCGACATCCAGGCACAGGCAGCCCTGGTGGCCGCACGCCTCGGATCATTTCTGCCATCGGCGGCCTTTATCGAGTTTGATACGGCCGATCTGACGGCATTGGAGAGCAGTGGCCAGTTGAGAGATGTGGCGCTGCACGAGATTGCTCACGCGCTCGGTTTTGGAGCAATCTGGGACGATCTCGGACTGATCAGCGGCGCAGGGGGAACTGATCCGCGATTCTTGGGACCGAATGCAACGCGCGAATACAACCTGCGGTTCGGTCTCAACGAGAACAACGTACCGGTCGAAAACATGGGCGGGCAGGGCTCCGTAGATGTGCACTGGCGGGAGTCAGTCTTCACCAACGACCTGCTGACCAGCATTCTTGATCCGGGCTTCAACCCGATCACGCGCATGACGATCGCTCAGTTCCAGGACCTGGGTTATCAGGTTGATTTGACAGCGGCCGATGCGCAAAGCGCCTCGCAAACACCGTCGCTGCTGTCCCTGTTCCGTGCACGGCAACAGGGTCCGCAGGGTCCGCTGGGTCAATTCGTGCAACTGGGGTCCGGAGGTGTCGGTGGCTCAATCGTCGACTTCAACGGCGCGAATCCGGTCGATGTGGCACTTCAGGCGGCGGCAGATCGGGGCGACGCATTGCCCGTTTTCGGTCGCACGCGGCTCCTTGATGTCACTCCGATAATGGTCGTCCCCGGCCTCGACCCCGAGAAGGCCACATCGATTTCGCCGGAAGAACTGGAAGAACTGACAGCCTTCCTGTCTGGGGACAAGGCACAGCCGACGGGAACATCCGCATTTGAGACACTGGCCATCGTGGCGCCGGAGTTCGAACCGAACAACTCGCTCGTCACACCGTCGAATCTCGACGCATTTTTCTCGATCGAATTCGACCCGAACATCGGCGACCTGACGACGAACACGTCAACCACGATCCCGCACGCCACCATTACCGGAAGCGGCGATGGGACATTCGACTTCTATTCATTCACCGTGACCAACGCAGGTGACCGCGGGATCTTCGACATCGATTTCGGTACCGACATCGGCGACTTCTACGATTCGGAACTGTTCCTGTTCGACGCTGCTGGTAACCAGGTTGTCGATCCATTCACCGGATTCCCGGCCGAGAACGATGATGCCCCGATAACAGCCGGGGCTGGGGGCAGCACGTCGGTATTGGACTCGTTCCTCGAAGTCACGTTCGAGACACCAGGCGTGTTCATCCTCGGCGTTGCACAGTTCAATTCAAACGCCGTTCAGGGTGGAATCACAGGCGCGCCGATTTCGCCGGGAGCCGACTACGTTCTGCAGATTTCCATTGAAAACCATAGTCTGACAGCGACACCCGTGACGGCCGTTCCGGATCGCGTCTTCGGCGACACGCTGGATGGCGGTACCGGAAACGGAAACGGCCGTGGCGACGAAATCTTCGGTTCGCCCGGCAATGACCTGATCACCGGTTCGAATGAAGACGACACGATCCAGTCCGGCGACGGTGACGATTCGATCTTCGCCGGATCGGGGAACGACAACGTCAACGGCGGCGCCGGAGATGACACAATCCGTGGAAACTCGGGTGCCGACACGCTGACCGGCGGACTAGGCAATAACAGTCTGTTCTGGAGGGTCAACGACGGCAATGACTCGATTCTTGCCAGCGATGGACTCGACGTCTTCAACATCGATGGCACGAGTACTGCTGATTCATGGGTGATTTCCGGCGACGATAGCGACCTGCTGGTCACACTGGATCAACCATCGGGCAACGATCCGACGATCCGCATTGCTTCGAGCACGACGGTGGTCAACATCAACGGACTGGATGGCAATGACCGGTTCGACATCCAGCCGATTCAGAATGTCAGTCAGGTTTCCGTCAACCTGAACGGCGGTGATGGACGCGATCGCTTCGACAGCTCGGCCGTTGACCTGTCGAACATCCGGATTGCATTCAATGGCGAAGATGGCAACGACACGATCATGGGCGGCATCTCGGCCGAGGTCTTCAACGGTGGAGCAGGCGACGACCTGATCACCGGGGGCGATGGCGGCGACCGTATCGATGGCGGAGCAGGCAACGACACGATTTCCGGTCAGTCTGGCAACGACACGTTGTTGGGTTCCTCTGGAAACGACAGCCTGTTTGGCGGGCTGGGTGACGATTCGATCGACGGTGGTCTGAACAACGACACAATCGATGGTGCCGAAGGCGACGACTCGCTGGATGGTGGAACCGGTAATGACCGCCTCTTCGGACGAGGTGGCGATGACACCCTGTTGGGCTCGGCCGGAAACGACACACTGGAAGGCAACAACGGAGCCGACTTCCTGAACGGTGGTTCGGACAACGACCTGTTAAAGGGCGGTGGTGGCGAAGACACCCTCCGAGGTGGCGATGGGGACGACCAGCTGCGAGGCGGCGGACGGGGCGATGTGATTAACGCTGGTGATGGCAACGACTCGGTCCTCGGTGGTGATGGCGACGACACACTGACGGGCGGCGATGGGGACGACACGGTCCATGGGCAGAATGGTGACGACACAGTCGTCGGCGGCGACGGTCGCGACGTATTGACGGGCGGAGGCAGCAGTGACCTGATCGTCGGTGGCGACGGCGACGACACACTGACGGGCAACAGTGGTACCGACACACTGGCGGGCGGCGCCGGCACCGACGTGATCACGCGGCCGGATGGACAGGATGTGATCAACGAGGCGTTCAGCCTGTCAGCACAACTCATCACGATACTTCAGGCGTTGCCGCCTGTGGCGTAGCAGCGAGTCCAGAACGAATGGACTCCTCCGCCGAATGCGAATTCTCCGTGGAGGGAGAGAGGCCGGATGCGGGCATCGGATCAAACCGATGCCCGCATTCATTTCTGCTTCGCGAGATACGCGAATTCCCAGTCGATTTCGGGACAATCGTCCATCCACCTGGGTGGCAGAACCATAATCAGGTCCAGTCTGGTCTGATTGAAACACAGAGACAGCGATAACACGGAGTTTCTGGACCGCCGAACTCTGTGCCTCTGTGTTTCAAATGGAATGCCCACACCAATGCCCAAATCGCAAGACAGACAGCGTGAGCCTCGATGTCTGTGTTTCGAGGATTGAAGGTTGTGTTTTGTTTGGAGTTTTGGGGTTTGTCATTTGTCGTTTTGATTTCGACGACCCGACCTGCGTGACAACATGTTGGTCGATCTTGACTGGCAAGCCCCTAAGATTTGGACACCCTTAAGAAGTCCGATGGTCCATCCCGGTGACAGAAGTCGACGGACGACAGCATGACTGAACCTGAGTCATTCAACTTTGAAGACGCTCCCACGGCGCCAATTCCGCCGCAGTTCCACTCGCTGGAGAAGGACGGGCCATTCGAAGTGTGCCTGCGTTGCAATGGTCCGCTGCTGTCCGGCGAAACTCCGTACATGATCGAACGCATATTCAAACGCGACGAGCCGATCATCGAGTATGCCATGTGCCTGGACTGTGCGGGTTCGGCCAACAGCGAGTTGTCGAGTGAATCCCGTCAGGCGATTCGCGTCTGGTTCGAGGAGCATCTCGACCCGTACGCGCGATACCAGCGCCTGTTTGAATCGAATGACAGTGACGATCCTGGACTGCTGTTTGACGACTGTGTTATCACCGGGCGGCCAGCCAGCGACTGCGACGAACGTCAGATCATGGCACTGTGCCGAGGCGACCGAATGATCATCGGTGTCTCGTCACCGATGATGATTTCTGGTGCCGCGACCGAGGAGATCATCGGTCTGCTGTCAGAGCAGACGAAGGGCTGGCTGGAAGATTTTGTCGGCGACAATTTCGGCATGCCACCGGAATTCTGCGACAACCCCGACCTGCTGCCGCTGTTGATCTAACCCGTTCTTAGTAACCCGAGCTTGTAGTAACCCGATTTATCGGGTTCTTCCGGGCCGCGTACGTCGCTCAACAACCGCATAAATGCGGTTACTACGAACGACGCAGGCGCAAAAAAAAACACGCGCGCGGCCGAAGCCGCGGACGTGTTTCGATTTCGACGGATTGCCGTAGTCAGCGATCAGACTTTGTCAGCCGACGGAATCCGATAGCCAGACCGATTCGTGTCTTTCAGCAGCTCATTGGCTTCACTCGCGTAGTCGCCAGTGTGCATTTCGGTCTTGGGATCGAATGTGAGCCACGGGCCGACGACGTACTCGTTGCCGTCTTCGGGGACACCCACGCCATCGGACATGATGTCGTGCAGACGTCCGAAGTGCTCGGTCGCATCCGCGTTGTCACCAAACCGTCCGGCTCGTGCGTTGAATGGCACCTTCTTGCCCAGGCGATACGAGTTGTTCATCAGATGACCAAGCACGCAGCCGTAGTGAGCGGCGTAGACATCGCCGTTCGCCATGGTCGGGTCTTTGGCTCGGACGGCAGCGATAAAGCTGTTCCAGTTGCCACCCGGAGTTACCTTGCCGGCAGGAACGGAGACTTTCTCGCCCTTGTTGCTGCCCTTGGCGTACAGCATGCCACGCACAATGCGACTGCCGTCTTCGAAGTAATACTCGTTCTCAACCTGACGCTGATAACCTTTGTAGTTCACATTGCGCACGTTGAAGAACACGTACTGTCCGTTCGGGTACTGCGCCAGACCCATCATCGTGTTCGGCGTTTCGCCCTGATCGTTCCACTGGAACCGGCCACCGATGGCCATCGCTCGCACGGGATGCGTCTGATCGGTGTCCAGCGCCCAGCGAGCCACGTCCAACTGGTGCGTGCCCTGATTGTTCAGGTCGCCGTTTCCGGTCTTCCAGAACCAGTGCCAGTTGTAATGGACATAGTTGCTGTGGAATTTGTCGATATTGGCTGGACCACGCCACAGGTCCCAGTTCAGGTTCGATGGCACGGCTGACGCCGCTTTCATGCCGATGCCGTTACGTGGCTTGCAGCAGTAGCCGTAGGAAACCTTCAGTTTGCCGAACTGTCCGGCCTGAATCGCTTCGTGCAGACCGGCAATGCTGCCGCTGCTTCGTGACTGCGTTCCGTGCTGAATGACAACGCCGTATTTCTCGGCGGCGGCGACAGCTATGCGGCCTTCGGCCACGTCGTGACTCATGGGCTTTTCGACATACACGTGCTTGCCGGCCTGCGCCCCCCAGAAGGTCATCAGAGAGTGCCAGTGGTTCGGCGCGGCGACCGAGATGGCGTCCAGCGTCTTATCTTCCAGCGCCTCGCGGATGTCGCTGATGCCCTTTGTCTTGCCGCCGATTTTGCCCATGGTCCGAGCGAGAACGTTCTTGTCGGGGTCGGCCACGTAAGCGATCTCGACGTTTGGAGCGCCCTTCCAACCGCCAATGTGGCTTTGTCCGCGGCCGTTCAGACCGGCGACTGCGATACGTACGCGGTCATTGGCACCCAGAAAACTGCCCGACGCACGCGTCCCGTTCAGCAGAAGTCCAGCCCCGGCGACAGAGGACGCCTGCAGGAAGTGACGGCGATTCAGTTTCGACATTGTGATCGTCTCCGAAATACAGGTGTCATGCGAAAGCCCGGGCAATCCGGCCGCCAGTTATCCTAGCGAGAAATCACGCATCCTTTAACCGCAAGGGCTGACAATGACGGGCACGCAGTCCTCAGGGACTCACTGGAATCCCTGTCGTCGCTGTTGATCGTAGTGTTCCAGAGCGTCATCGATTACGGGGAATGACGCGGCCGCGCCTTCGAACTCGTCGACTCGCACTTCTCGATACTCAAGTTGCGTGTAGTCCTGAAAGAACCGCCGCAGCATGTTGAGTCTGTGTGGAGGCAGGTCAGCGGCTTCACGGAAGCTGTTGTATTCCGGGTCATCGATGGCGACGGCCAGAATCTTATGGTCCGGTTTACCGGCGTCGATCATTGTCATGATTCCGATCGCCCGCGAAGTCACGATTGTCAGTGGTGCGACCGGCTCCTGGCACAGCACCAGGACATCCAGCGGATCGTCGTCCTCGGCCAGAGTCTGCGGAATGAAGCCGTAACTGGCTGGATAGAAAACCGCCGAGTAAAGAATGCGATCGAGCCGCAGCAGCCCGGTCTTCTTATCCAGCTCGTACTTGACGCTGGACCCCATCGGAATCTCGATGACGGAAACAAATTCCGAAGGCAGATCAATTCCCGGAGTGACATCATGCCAGGGATTCATGGGACATGGCCTTTAAGGGGTCGAACAGGGTGCGTCTCGACGCACCACCCGTAGGATCACGTAATCCGAGCACGAAGTGGGAGTCGTGCGTCGAGACCACGGTCCCGCGGCTGCGGAAGTGGTTGAGGATGTCCGTTGCTGGTAGTTGATTGTTGATGTGCGAACGTCGGTCACCGGACCACTTTCGCGTCACTCCCCAGACGAACCTTGCAGGTCGCTGTTCGGAGGCTGTTGTGCGTTCCGAGCCGACGTTAACCGCATCATGTCGGCCACTGCCTGCAGCAGTCGTGTCAGAGCACGCAGTTGCTGATGCGGCACGCGCACACCCAGTAGCAGAAGCACGATCAGCAGCGCGATGAGTGCCAGCAGTGTCCACAGCAGGTCGTCCATGAAAGCATTCCTTGTGGGGATTGACGTCGGAAGATTGTGAGCCGGAAGACTGCCGTTCGCAGTCCCTCGCCCGTTCACAAAGATGACGTCCGCGATGCGGATTATCGGACGAACGTCGCGGCGGTGGCGCGCTGGTTTTCGATCTCGTGCAGCGCGGCATGCAGTTCGACGGCGCGGGTGGATGTGCGGACCACTGGCGACTTCAGCCGTTCGCGCAGTTGCAACGTCTCCACGGCGCATCCGACGACTTCGGCTTTACGGCCGTCGAGGACAAAGTCCACGTTCACGACCTGCGCGCCACGGTCCTGCACCTGTTCGGCCTCGACCACGAGCTACTGACCTACCCGTACAGCGGACGCGACTTCCGCCTGACAGATGTCGAAGGCCACGTCGTGAGGAACATACTACGCCGCGCGTCGCTTATTTCTCGATGCACATGACCCAGATCGGGCCTTCGCCACACTCGTAGGTGGTGATCCGATCGAGGGCACCGGTCTTCTGGTTGATTCGGTACGCGGCCAGATTGTGTGAACGCTGTCCTGCTGCGTACACGAATTGCCCCATAACATCGATCGTGAACGATCGTGGGAAGTTCACGGTCGGGTAATGACCGATCAGCGTCATGCGTCCCGTCTTCGGATCAAGGGAGAATCCAGCCAGCGTGTCCTGGGCCTGCTTCGGATCGTCGTACTTGTTGACGTCACGATTCGATACATAGGCGAAGCGGCCGTTCGGCGTGATATTGATATCCGCCGCAGCGCTGTTTCCTTTGTAGTCAGGCGGCAGTGCGGACAGCGTCTGGGTCAGCTTGAGACGCCCGGTTTTCGGATCGAACTCCCAGGCCGAAATACCTCCGCCGCGTTCGTTCGACGTGTAGGCCATGTTCAGCGTCGGATGATGGGCGTAGTGCCGAGGTTGATGGTAGCTGTGGTTCTCGTCCGGCCCGGAAACACTCGGCGGATCGAGCGGATTCAGCTTCCCAGTCTTCACGTCCAATCCGAACTGGAAGACCTTGTTGGGACTGGTGTGCGGCACGTACACGAACTTCCCGGAAGGATCGACTTCAATGCAGTGAGCCGTCGCGGCCGTTTTCTGCTTATAAGTCATCTCACATGTGCAGATGCCGTCTTTGATCCGATACGCGGTGACTGTACCGGGTCCGTAATGAGCAGCCAGCAGCACAGTGCCCGTCTTGTCGGCACGGATGTAAGGAGCTCGGGCATCAATCGTGCCTGTGCCAATGAGCTTCAGTGATCCATCTTTCTCTCGCTTAAGCGTGGCGACCTCGGCCACCTGAGCATTGTTTTCGCGACGAGTCATCGCTGCGTAAATCAGCGACCCGTCGGGCGACTGCGACATGGGTCCCGCATTGCCGGCCAGATCGACGCTGCTCTGTTTTGTCAACTTTCCGGATTTCGTGTCGAGGCCGTAAACGTCGATGCGTTTCTCTGCTGTCGAAGCCAGATACAACAGTTGTTCAACGGGTGCGGCATTCGTTGCGGACACGGGTAGTCCCAAGGCTAGAAGTGTCAGGTACACCATGATGAATCGAATTCGTCGCTGCATGGATTGTTCGCCCCTGTGGATACAAGTTGTTGTTGACCAGGATGAGAGCTGGCGTGTGTGATTGCGGATCATGCCGTCTGGCGGGTGAGACTACCAAATGTGCCACATGGGAGCATACGCTTGGGGTTCGGGGCGGTCTTCCCTGTCCAGTCGTCTCGTCGGCTCCCCGAGTCACGTCTGTTGACAGACGAGCGTCTGAAACGTGCGTTTGTCTCTGACCGATTGCCAGCCGTCTGCCCGTGAACAGCCGCCCGATTCGACATGTCATCTGTCTGCTGCCCGGCGTGTTCTGCCTCCTCGCTTTGCGCGAAGTTCTTGCGCTGGATGGAGACGGGTCGTCGCTGCGAATCGTCGCGGAGGTCGTACTGGGCGCGGGAATTCTACTGAGTGTCGTGGCAGCTGTATGTCCGGGTCGACATTGGAAGCCTCTCACTGACGCAGCTCAACGCCTGTTGTCGACATCGACGCCATCGTTTGTCGTTAGCCGCTCGTCGAGGATTCTGGGAGTCGTCCTGATTGTCGTGGCCGGAGTTTGGCTGACGATCAACTGGTCGGACTTCGACCGACTGAATCAAAGCATTGATGGCGGTGATGACGAAGCTGCCTACCTGATGGTCGCTGCCGAAATTGCCGAATCGGGCGGGACCGGCGTGTTGATTGGCGACCTGTACGGTGGTGAATTTTCTGAAGCCAATCGTAACCCGCTGTATCTTTGGCTGTTGTCGTTCCGTCCCGAGTTTACCGCCGGAAAATGGCTGTCGTTTGTCATAGCGTTCGCCGCTTTTTTGGTGATCGCAGGCCAGACGTTGCAAACCGATGGATTTCTGTCTGCCGGATGTGTTGCGGTGCTGCTGGCGACGAACGGGGCATTCTGCCGGCTGGCTGCGACGGTGGGTTGTGAGCCACTACTTGTCCTGCTGATGGGACTGCTGTGGTGGCACGCGGCACGCATGCAGCACCGCCGGATGCCGACCACAATGTTCATTCTGGCCGGGCACGCCGCTGTTGCCGGATCGCTCCTGGCCCTGCTGTGGCTGTCGAAAGGGACTGGGCTGGTTTTTACGGCGGCGTTCGGCGCGTGGATCGTTCTGGTACTTCCGTACGCACCGGACTCAACACCCGAGGCAGTGGACGCCGCGCCGGATTCGGTATCGATCGCGTGGACGAATCACGGACGGGTCGCTCGCAATCTGCTGCTGGTTTGCCTCATGGCACTCGTCTGGTGTGTGGTGGCATCGCCTCTGCTTGTCCGCAACATCCGCATGTACGGGGGACCTTTCTACAACGTCAATTCATGGCTGATGTTCGTCGACACCTATAGTGATCCCGTCGCACTTGCCGAACAGCAGACGGTCGGTGAAACGGCGTCGGAATATCTGGCGAGTCACTCCGTGAGCGATCTGGTGCGGCGTGAGGCGCTGGGACTTGTCTGGGAATCGTACATCACGATTCGCATGCTCGGACCGGCGCATCTGCAGGAAGGCCGTGTCCTTCCGGGGCTGTTTCTGTCGATTCTGGTCGGAATTGGATTTCTCGTCTCCAACCGAAACGAGCGCTGGCTGATCGCACTGCTGCTCGTACTGAGCCTGCCACTGTTCGCGTGGTACGTTCCCGTTGCGGCGGGTGAGCGGTTTCCGATCCCGCTGCTCGGACCGTTGCTGATCATTGGAACGCGAGGCCTCGTCCAGGTGTCCAGCGTCACTGGCCAGCGTCTGGGGATTTCACCGAGTGTGGTGACAGGAGGAGTTCTGCTGATCTGGCTCCTGGCCAGATTTCAGCTTTGATCGTGCCAGTCAAGTGCCGGATTGGTGGCTCAGCCGCAGCAGGAGTTCTTCAACGCGTTGGATGCCGGCATGGCTGCCGTAAGTCTGCCGGACATGCGTCAGTGCGTCCGGCACCGATTCCTGGGAAGCCGCCGGGTTACTGAGAACGGCTGTGATCCCTTCAGCCAGCCCGGTGACGTCGTTGGGAGGAACCAGACGGCCAAAGCGATCCTGCAGGATTTCTCGCGGGCCACAGTGGCAGTCTGTCGCCAGCACGGGAACTTCGCAGCACATGGCCTCAACGACAACGTTCGGCATGCCCTCATACCGCGAAGAAAGACAGAACAAATCGGCCGACCGAATCAATGGCAACGGGTTCGACAGGTGTCCGACCAGTATGACGTGATCGGCCAACTGATACTGCTCGATGAGCGTTCGCAGCAGTGGCTCCTGCTCACCTCCACCGGCAATTACGAGTTCGACCTGTGGCAGCGCTCGCTCGAACACAAGCTGGCGAATCGCCTGGATCAGCAGATCGTATCCCTTGGCCTCATGCAGTCGTCCGGCGGCAACGATCCGAAACCGTCCCGGTCGACGAGCCAGTTCCGGATCGAGTGGTTTGAGCGACTGACGCTGTATCAGGTCGACATCGAACGAGTTGCAGATCGTCTCAATGTGCTCGTCGGCAAGTTGGTAGTAGCCGAGAGCTGCTCGACGCACACCTTCCGAAACGGCTATCACTGCATTGGCCCGCTGATACGCGTTTCGCAGCATGCGACGTTTAAGCCACCGCAGGCGTTCCGGATTCGTTTCGAAGTCGCGGAGTGGGTCACTGACAATCACCGACGCGCGCGGAACACGAAACTTGCGCGCCGCGGCACCAGTGATCAGCGTCATGTGGTAGGTCCGGTCGTAGACCACATCGATCCGCTGCTCACCAAGCACTTGGACAAGGTCGTTGACTCGATGCCGCGCCGCAAACACAGATTTCAGAATGTTCCGGGCCGATCCTGGCCGGTGCGCGATGTGCGTGGTCACGTCGTCCGGAACATCACTCAGTAGTTCACCGTGCGGGGAAATCAGAAACAAGTGGGGATCGAACTGCGAACGGTCCAGGCGTTCGAGCAGATTCAGCAACTGGCGCTGACTGCCGCCGGCGTTCATTTCGCAGATGGCGAACAGGACGCGAACCTTATTCAGAAGTCTGCTCCTGCGTAGGACAATGTGTGGCGAGGGGCCGGAATAGATTTCGCCGTGAGATCGAACCATTGTCCCATCGCGAACGTTGGGGACAATGGTCTCACGCTACGATCGTGGTGTAGAGTGATTTTTGCCCCTCGCGTGACGTGGACGAGCCAGAACCAAAGAGGAACGCCGATTTGTCATTAGTCATTTGTCAATTCTCATTTGCCATTGCCAGGCCCACGGCACCGACGACATCCCAATGACAAACACCGGTTCCGGACTGGTCAACCAGATACGCCGCGTCCTCGAACGGCTGGAAGTCGATCGAGCCGTTGCGTATGCACTGTCGCTGCGAGCGTGGCAGCTTGTGGGCGGCACGGGCAGTGTGCTGCTGATGTCCGTGTACTTCAGCCAGGAGACGCAGGGCTATTACTACACGCTGAACAGTCTGATGACGCTGCAGTGTTTCTTCGATCTCGGCCTGGGCGTCGTCATCATTAACGTCGCCAGTCACGAGTGGGGCGAACTGCACCTGGATGACTCAGGCCGCGTCGGTGGCGACGCGGCCGCGCTGTCACGTCTGATAAGTCTTGGTCGGCTGCTGTTCCGCTGGTATGCCATCGCCAGTGTGTTTTTCGTGCTGGGCGTGGGAATCGGTGGTGCCTGGTTCCTGTCACGCAAGCCACAGGTACAGATCGAGTGGCAGCAGCCGTGGTGGTTACTCGTCCTCCTCACAGGACTGCTGCTTTGGACGATGCCGTTTACGGCACTGCTTGAGGGTTGCAGTCAGGTCGTGGCAGTCAACCGATTTCGGCTGTTGCAGGCGGTGGCAGCGAATCTTGCGATCTGGGCCGCGATGGTGCTCGACACCGGTCTGTGGGTCGCGGTCGCGGGGACGGCCATGCGTTTGATCATTGTGCTGGGTTTTCTCGCCCGGCGACTACGCACGTTTTTTCATTCGTTCTCGACACGCCCGTCTGGTCCGCAAATCAAATGGCGAGATGAGATCTGGCCCATGCAATGGCGACTCGGGCTGTCGTCTGTTGCGGGGTACTTCGCGTACTCGCTGTTGACGCCCGTTCTGTTTCACTTTCACGGACCGACGCTGGCCGGGCAAATGGGCATGACATGGACGTTGCTGATGGTCGTGCACTCGTCTGCTCTGGCCTGGCTGCAGACGCGAGTTTCGCGATTTGGAGTTCTGGCGGCGGCTCGGAACTGGAACGAACTCGATCGCATGTTCCGGCGAGTGACGTTGATTGCGCTGACCGTCATGACGTTGGGCGGAGTTGGCCTGTGCGGGCTGGTCTATGGGATGGACGTTCTTGGGTTTCGTCTCGCTGATCGGCTGTTACCGCCGCTGCCAACACTCATATTCGTCTTGGCTCTGGTGGCTCAGTTCATTGTGCACGCTCAGGTGATCTATGTGCACGCCCACAAACAGGATCCTCTTGCAGCCGTACAGATTTGCGGCAACGCAGGGATCGGACTCGCAGTGTGGTGGCTGGGCCGCGTTCACGGAGCCGCCGGAGCCGCCGCCGGCTACCTGGCCGTGGTCCTCGTCTTTATTCTCCCGACTGCCACAATCATCTGGAGTCGACGGCGCCGGGAATGGCACACGTAACCGTGGCAACTCGATTTCCGCGTGGATTCATGCAACAGATCGCGTTTGACATTATTCCCGTTCCCGGGGATAAACGTCACAGCCCGTCCGGCGGCGACCTCATTCGGCATCGAACTCCCATGCGGAGCAAGACCATGCTGCGATTCTCACTGATAACTCTCCTCCTGGGGAGTTACTCCCTCTGTTTGACAACCACACATGCAGCCGCTCCCCCAACTGGAGTAGCGGCGTACGACGCGGCCGTCGCGAAAGGTGTGGCCTTCCTCAAGCAACAAATCGCCAAAGAAAGTGGGGCGGGGGAGCAGTCGCTGGCAGCGTACGTCCTCGTCAAGGCCGGTGAATCTCCCACCTCCCCTGCTGTAACACCAGCCGTGAAGGCTGTTCGCGCGCGAATCAAGTCTGGCAAATACACTCCGTCAGACCAATCCCATCATGCCTATGTCGCTGGAGTTGATGCCATGCTGCTGGCCGACACCGGTGGCGAACAGTATCGACCCGAGTTACAGGCAATCGCGGATTACCTGGCCTCAGTCCAGAAGTCAGACGGTTCGTGGGATTATCCAGGGGACGCCGGCGACGTCGGCGACACCAGTATGGCCCAGTACGCTGTGTTGGGACTGTGGGCCGCAGATCGGGCGGGAGCCAGTGTGCCGCTGAGTGTGTGGGACCGGGCCGCAGCCTGGCACATCAAGACACAGTTCCCCGACGGCGGATTCGCCTATCACCCTGGTATTGCAACCGGCTCTAACACTGGCGACGGAAAACCCCAGCTGAATATGAGTGCCGGAGCTGCCGGAACTCTCGCGGTCATCAAGTTGCACCTTTATCCGGACTCAGCCAACCCGAAGGCCAAAAGCAGGAAAGGTCCGGCAAAGAAATTCGGTGTGCTGCAAGCTCGAGTCGAAGCGCCACCCGAGGAGGAAAAACCCAAAGTGAAATCCGTGGGGCGTGCCACGACACCACTCGGAGCCATCGAACGCTCGATCAGTCGCGCCATGGGCTGGGTACAGACACGGTTTCAACCAGTCGTGGACGGTCTGTATTGCCGCTACTACTACAATTACGCAATGGAACGAAGTTGCGCCCTGAACAAGATCGAGACCCTCGGCACTATCGACTGGTATCGCGCGGGTGGTGACCAGATTGCGAAGGAACAGGCGAAAGACGGGTCCTGGAACGGAGATCACGGCAAGCTGGTCGGCACGTCGTTTGCCATTCTGTTTTTCATCAAGGCAACCAAGCAGACTGTCGTTGCGCAGTTTGGCGCCGGTCTGCTGCACGGGGGGCGAGGGCTTGACCTCGACAACTCAGAAATCGGACGTGACGGCAAGGTCAAGAAGAAGCGCGAAATCACCGATCCGCTGGATCAGTTGTTAACGGACCTGGCCAAACAGGATCCGGAAGAACTTGAGCGAGCACAAATGGCGATCGTCGAGAAAGTGCAGCTCGGCAGCCGGGATGAACTGCTTGGCCAGATGGACCGCATTCGTAAACTGATCACGAATGACAATCCGGAAATTCGACGCACGGCCGTGTGGGCGTTGGGACGCAGTGGAGACCTGCGCGATGCGTATCTATTGATCAATGCCCTCGAAGACACACATGTCGATGTTCTCGTCGAGTCCTACAACGCATTGAGCTATCTGAGCCGTAAAATCAGCGGCGTCGGCATTCCGTCAGACCCCCTTGCCGACCTGCCCGAAGGGGCGACGCAGGCGCAGATGGATGCGACGGTCGACCGGTGGCGTCGTGAGGCACTAAAACGCTGGAGTGCCTGGTACTTCCGAGTGCGGCCTTACGAGGAACGCAACGATCTGTTCGAGCTGCGCTTCGGAGCGGCCATCGGAAACCGAAAGCCATAGGGAAGTTCTCAGCGTCCATCCTGCTGCTTCAGATGAGCAGTGATTTCGTCAGCGGCGAGCGAATGTCCGTGCTGATTGAAGTGCGTGTCATCCCGGAAGTAAAAAAGCGTCTCGCCCGATTTCTGCTGCATGACCGGATACAGGTCGATGAGATCAAAACCGCTGGAGCCGGCAAGTTCCGTGATCAGCTCCATGAAGTGATTCCCATCCAATTGCGGAAAACTCTCAAAGTGTCGCCCGTGAACTCGGGGAGCTGACGGTGTCAGCAGTACCAGCACTCTGGCTTGCAGAGAGTTAGCGAGTTCTCGCATGTCCGCAAAAGCACGCTCAATCCCTGCGCGATTCGGATGGTTAAACACATAGTCGGCCGACTGTTGTGTGTGGGCAATAAACGGCGGATAGAACAGTTTAGGGCCGAGTGTTTTGGACTGATAAAGTGCTCCCCGCAGATGAATGCCATCCGCCTCACGATGGGGGTCGGAACTCATGACATACATCTCACCAGTCACAACGCGATTCAGTATGGAATTATCCCGGATCGTCTCAAGCACGTTGACTGCAACACCGGGAACAGTTCCATCAAGAACCGATGACATGGCCCCGGGAGCGTCAGGGTCGCCCGAGTCTTCCAGGTCATTGCCTTCGAAGACAGACCAGATGATCCAGTCAATTGGTCCCGGGAAAGTGCCTTCATCGACGGCCGTCGCAAGATACCGATACTGCTCGATCAGGCCAGTGCCCGGCTTGCCCATATTGTAGCATTGATAACCCGCACGATTGAGGATTGCTGCGTATGTCTGGCTTGAACGGATATTGGCACCGAACGCGAATGAGTCACCCAGTAGTACCATTCGTGCCTTGGAACGCGGGATGAAACCGCGGAACCCGAAGCTGTCAATGTCGACATCGTAAGTCCTGAATTCGCAGACGTTGTCGCGAATCGTCTGTGAGGCCAGATCACGGGATGTACACAGGTCGCCGAAGACAGTCGCACTGCACGAAACATCTGGCTTGTAATAAGTGATGTTATGTCGCTTCAATTGCGGTAATGCCGCATTGAAGTCCAGGCTGGAAACCTCCGCCCGCGTTTCATTCGCCACGTTTCCCAATGTCGGGGCGACCGACAGGTTGTAATAGATGCCGTAGAGGACGTCTGCTGCGAGAAATGCAATCAACACTGACCAAGTACTCAGCATGATTCTGGTGACCACCCGGATCGGCATCCCGGCGGGCTCGCCCGGCCAGTGTCTGAAAAGAGAAATGCATGCGATCGAGAAACATGCAACGACCGGGACCCAGTACAGCAGTCGAAAAGACGCTGGCCACAGCCCGTGAAGCGCAAGAGTCAGGTACGCGAACAGGAGAATGCAGCCAGCGACTGCCAGTCGAGTGCACAGAGCCGCAATGGATGGGCTGAGTTCGTGACGTGTGAACATGTGAGTTTCCGATTGCCGACACAAACCACTCTGAATGTGAACGCGTGCCTGTCAGATCACCTGCACTTCCCTGTGACAGAGCGTTGTATCGGTTACGGCAGCTCAAGGGCCAGACAGCAGTGGGTTGCGCCAGGCGACGTATCTTTACAGTGCGGCGGCCTGGAATTCGATGTAGAATCGGTGACGCGGGAGCAACGCCGCAACTCGAAAACGTTGAGAAATCGTATCTGCAGTTTCGTTGTTCGCATCGCGGCAACCAGCCGCAACCAGGGTAATTGGCATGACGGTCGAGCGGACAAATCGGCCCCCGAGGCAATTTCCGATTCGAATCCGCACTCAGGTGGCGTTTGTCATCGTGCTGTACGTTCTTTCGATTGGGCCAATGTTCTGGCAGTGGTACGAGGCGGAAAACTTCGGAGATGCCCCTCTGATCCGAATCTTTTACGCACCACTGCGTCTGGCCTGTGCGGTCCCGTTTGTCGAGAACTGCTTGAACCGCTACATCAACTGGTGGATCGCCTGAAACGCGGCCCCTCGGAGAAGCCACTCGTCGAGATCCCCCGGCGTACAGCCACGGGATCAGCTCCTCGATCGAGTCTCCAGCAGCACGCCTTACGTGCTCCCAATGTATTCAGAGGACGCGATGCGAAATCTAACCATCCCAATACTGTGCCTGCTTATTGCTCACACGTTGTCGCTGGCCTCGACGGCATCGGCTCAGGAGAGTTCGGCGAACGCGACACCAGAACTCTCAGAGTCGATTCCGATTCCTCAGCAGGTACCCGCCAGGCAGGGCCACGTTGAGGTTGCCGGAGCACGCCTGTGGTATTGGGACACGGGCGGAGACGGTCCACCGGTCGTGCTTGCGCATCCAGCGACTGGCAGCGGTCTCATCTGGGAGTATCAGCAGCCCGTCTTTGCGAAGGCCGGATATCGTGTCATTGGTTATTCACGAAAGAACTATGTCCACTCAAAGATTACTTCGCCGAAGGAGATTCGCTCCGATGTCGATGATCTCCATGGCCTGGTTCAGTCATTGAAACTGACCGGATTTCACGCGATTGGATCAGCTGCGGGCGGTGGAATTGTCATGGAGTATTCCGTGGCGCATCCGGACAACCTGTTAAGCATGACGATCGCCTGCAGTCTGGGACGAGTTAACGACAGGGCGTATCACAAAGCCAGTGCCGCACTTCGACCGGCAGCCTTTTACACGTTGCCAGCCGAGTTTCGCGAACTGGGCCCGTGTTACCGGGCCGCCAACCCTGCCGGCGTTCGGCGCTGGGTCGAGCTTGTCGATCAGGCGCGACCCAGCCGGCCTTTTCTCTCCGGACCGCGCGGTGGCGCTGAAATTACGTGGGGCAGGTTGAAGGCACAGAAGGTCCCAACGCTCCTGCTTGGTGGAGATGCCGATCTCTACACGCCACCGCCTCTGCTGAAGTACTTTCACGAACACATGCCGGACAGCGAGATGGTGATCATCCACGGCAGTGGCCATTCGGCCTATTGGGAGCAGCCAGTGCTGTTTAATCGCACTGTGCTCGACTTCCTGCGTCGTCACACCGACTGAGCCCGACGGTGGCAGTCGAAGATCAGTTGGCGAGCGGCGCACCGGACGCCGACACCATTCTGAATCGACCTGGTCCTGGGTTATGATCGAGGTATGCCGGAAAGCCGTACAGGTCGATCTCATTTCTCCCGCCGGATTTCGCAGGTTGTCACATGCCTGTCTGGACTCTGGCTGACTGCATCCGTTTCGGCTCAGGATGACGCGCGTCCCGAGCTGATTGACGAGTGGAAACGGAACGGTCTGGCGACGGTTCGGTTTGAGATCAACGGCACGGGCTCACGCAACAATCCTCTTCGGCGACAGCTGAAACGGCCGTTCTCCGGAGACGAGATCTACTTTCGCTACAGTCTTCGGTATGACGAAGGTTCGATTGATACGCCGACAGCTGGTGACGGCGAATTCTTCGTTTTCTGGCTCGACGATCAGGAAGGAAACGACGCAAGCACACACAGCGGTGGTATCCCCAACATTGGGATACACGTCGACGGCGGCCGCAACCGTTTTATGGCCCGATATTCACTAGGCAGCCAGAGATTTGCGGCTCAACTTGTCGGTGATCGCGAGTACATAATCGTTGGTCGTTTGTGGAAGTCCACGCCTGGGGCAGAGGAACCGTTCGACGGTATTGATCTGTGGGTCGATTCTCTGGGTAGGGCAGACAAGTTCGATCGGGATCAACCGCACGCCAGAACGCAAAGTCCCAAGGCCATCAGTGGCGTGTCCTGGATCGGATTCTCAACTGGCGTGAAGACAGAGAGCGACGACCGAATTACGGTTTGGGATGTCGACCTCTCGACAAGCTGGCGAAAGACCCTTCGCTTCAGCAATCCGAAGGTGCCGACGAGATTCGCGCAACGAACTGTTGACTTCAAACAGCACGTTTTTCCAATTCTCAAGGCGCACTGCTTTGATTGCCATGCAGGCGACGATGCTGAAAAGAACATTCGACTGGACTCACTCGACGAAGTGCTGAACCGGACGACACCGCGCAACGCGGACAAGAGTCCGCTCTATCAACTGGCTGCGGCGGGAAAGATGCCGGCGAACGGCGAGAGGCTGAGCGGCGAGAAACTGGCCGTGCTGCGTACATGGATCAATGAAGGACTCGACTGGGACGAGGAATTGCTGCCGACTCCAGTTCCACAAACGAATCACTGGGCGTTTCAGAAGATCGAGCGGCCTTCGATCCCCGCTGTCAAAGACGACTCCTGGGTCAGGACGCCGGTTGATGCGTTTATCGCCAGACGGCACGAAGAATTCGGACTCCGGCCAGCCGCGCCGGCGGACGTGCAGACACTCGATCGTCGCGTCTGTCTCGACCTGCTGGGACTGCCACCCGCGGCAACAGACATCGACCGGCCGTCGTCACACATCAGTGAGCTGCTGTCCCATACTGCATACGGTGAACGCTGGGGCAGACACTGGCTCGACGTCGCCCGCTGGGCCGAGAGTAACGGGCATCAGCACAATCGCGATCGAAAACACGCGTGGCGGTACCGGGACTGGGTGATCGACGCGTTTCATTCAAACAAACCCTATGACGAATTCGTCCGGGAACAGGTCGCCGGCGACGAAATGTCACCGGTCCAGGATTCGAACCTGACCGCCACGGGGTTCCTTGCCGCCGCGCGATACAGCGGCAACGAACTCGACAAGGACATTCAGCGGAACGACATCCTGACCGATGTGACAAACGCGACGGCGTCGGCCATCCTGGGGCTGACCATGGAATGTGCTCAGTGCCACACTCACAAGTTCGATCCGGTGTCGATTCGCGATTACTACCGCTTTCAGGCGTTCTTTTCCAAAGGGCAGCCGGCCAACCTTCTGATGAATCCCGGTTCCGCCGATGTGAAGTCGATCATCGAAGAACGCTGGCAGATCTTTGACACCGTGCGTGCGAAGCTGATCTCATCGAAACGGCGCCAAGGCATCGCGAACCCGGTTGTGATTCCAAAGAGTGTTCTTGCCGCAATCAGAGGCGACCAACGTAAGCGGTTTAACCAGCTGGACGAGCAGATTAAGACTCTGAGTCAGTCATGGGGCTGGCAGTCGGCCACGTCATCGTATCCGGACGCAGTCGCCCCGCACGATATGCGGTTTCCATTGCCTCGAGACCCGAATGCTCTGGCCGCGAATGAAACGTATCTGCTGATTCGCGGTGACGTGAAGTCACCCGGGCCTGTTGTTGAGCCGGGATGGCCGACCGTATTTGGTAAGAGTTCCGGCAGGAGTGCAACTGCAGCGGACAGGCCGCGCACAGCGCTCGCGGACTGGCTTACGAGTCCGGACAATCCACTCACAGCACGCGTCTGGGTCAATCGCATCTGGCAGTGGCACTTCGGTCGCGGACTGGTCGAAACCAGCAGCGATTTCGGCGCGCAGGGAACGCGGCCGTCTCATCCGGAATTGCTCGACTGGCTCGCGAGCGAACTCATTGACAACCAATGGAACACGAACCATATCCATCACGCGATCGTTAATTCGGCCACGTACCGGCAGTCTCTGGAATACTCGGCAGCGAACGCGAAACTCGACCCTGAAAACAAAAACTACTGGCGGTGGACGCCCCGACGGCTGGAAGCCGAAGCGATTCGTGACAGCATTCTCGCCGTTTCGGATCAGCTCGACCTGACGCACGGTGGTCGAAGTGTCTCCAGTGATTCGACGCGGCGCAGCATTTATCTGAAGCAGCGCCGCCACGGATTGCCTCATCAGCAAAAGCTCTTCGACAGTGCCGACGGCAATCTCAGTTGCGCACGCCGGCGTGTGTCGACAACGGCACTGCAACCTCTGTGGCTGTTAAACAGCGACTTCATGCATCGGTCAGCGCAGCAATTTGCAGCACGCAGTGAATCTGTTGAACACGCGTTCGAACTGGCGCTCAACCGAAAGCCGGACAGGGAAGAAACAAGTATTCTGCATCAACTGGAAAGAGACCACGGAATGGCCAGCGCATGCCTCGTGATCCTCAACTCCAGTGAGTTCGTCTATATCAGGTAGGGAACGATTAATGGCGTTTTCGCGACGGGCACTCTTGCGAACAACAGGATTCAGCGTTTCCGCGCTTGCTTTGGAGTCGCTGTTCGCGAAATCGTCCGCAAGTCCAACCCCGCCCCACCGCCCCACCGCCCGCAGCGTGATTAACCTGTTCATGGCGGGCGGACCAAGCCAGGTGGACCTGCTGGATCCGAAACCCGATCTGGCAAAGCTCGCAGGCCAGGATGTGCCGGAATCGCTTGCTCAGCGCGTTCCCAGAATCAAACGTGCCGGACTGCAGAATCTGATGGCGTCACCATGGGAGTTTCAACAGCACGGCGAAAGTGGGAACCCGATATCAAGTCTGCTGCCGAATACCGCACGCCACGCCGACGAGTTGTGCGTGATTCGATCAATGACGCATCGCAATCCGGTGCACGGTCCCGGTGAATGCGTCGCATTGACCGGCACTTCCAGCGGCGAACGGCCAAGTCTGGGAGCATGGTCGATCTACGGGCTCGGAAGTGAGACGAACGAGCTGCCCGAGTTCATCACCATGAACCTGCACACCAGCGGAATGCAGTATCCGCAGGCTTCCGGCTGGGGGACAGGATTCCTGCCTGCGGGTCTGCAGGGGACTGTCGTTGATTCTGTTCGCGGCATCCGCAACGTCACCATGCCGGGGGGTACCAGTTCCGAACGGCGACGGCGCGAACTGGAAGTCATCGAGAAACTGAATCGCCAGTTTCTTGAATCAGTGGGGAATCACTCGGAACTCGAAGCCCGCGTCCGCAGTTATGAGACTGCTTTCCGCATGCAGACGGCCGCTCCCGAGCTGTTCGATCTGGAGACTGAATCATCGACGACTCACGAACTCTACGGACTGAACGCCAACCAGACGAAAAGCGTCGGTCGCAGTTGCCTGCTGGCCAGGCGGATGGTTGAACGCGGCGTGCGATTCGTGCAGATTCGCGTGGGCGGCTGGGATGCTCACGGTAACATCCGTGGCAATCACACTTCCATGGCTGCGACGACAGACAAGCCGATCGCCGCATTGCTCACCGACCTCAAACAGCGAGGTCTGCTGGATGAGACGCTGGTCGTCTGGGGTGGCGAATTCGGTCGGACACCGACGATGGAGGGACGTGGCCAGGGACGCGACCACTCACCCGCCGCCTATTCGGTGTGGCTGGCTGGTGGTGGCACGAAAGGCGGGACCATCATCGGCAAGACCGACGCTATCGGTTACACAGTCGTCGAGCGTCCTGTCGGCCCGCGCGACCTGCACGCCACTGTGTTACATGCCCTTGGCATCGACTCGAACAACCTCGTCTATAACCACCACGGACTTGAAGAAACTCCGCTCGGCGTCACAGGTGGAGCACCCATGCTGGACGCGTTTCAATCGGTGCAGGAGTGAAAGAGGAATCCGATGCTGAATCTTCGGAGAGTCGTCTTTGCGGTTGCAGTGTGTCTAAGCACGTCGTTGTCACTGAACGCGGCCGGCAGCTCCGGTACTTCAGCATCCACCGATCGGTGGGGCTCCTCCCGATGGTGCTGTACTTGGTGCGCCTTATCCGAAAGCAAAAGGCATCCGCTCGATTCCACGCAAGGCGATCGAGGAATGGAATGCCCTGCCCGCCGACAAGCGAAAACCCGGCGCGATCAAACTGCCCGAACGCACTCCCGACGACCCCGCTGTTGCCGTGCCTGCTCCACCAGAGGGCGGACTGATTCTCAAACAGTACTACCGCATGCTGGCCGAAGACGATAGCGCGTTGCGGCATGTTGTCCTCAAGGATTTCGTTCATCACGAACGGCTCTCACGATACCGCGAACCGGAAGCTCGCCGGCACTACTACGAAGCCGCCCCGGATTATCTGTGGTTGACCGAGCCGGAGTGGAAGTCGCTGATCCCCGACGAACCGACACAAGGAACGCGGACAACGGTCGATCCGCAACTGGCTCGTCGCATCTTTCAGTACCATCTGGTTCCCGACATCACTTTCGGCGAGTCCAATGGATGGAAGCGAGATCAGGTACGTGGCGGCGAATTAAACGTCACGGTTGAAAGTGTCGAGCGTGGACGATTGCGATTGAGGCTCGAAGGTTCCGCGCAGCTGGGACTCGACTTCGACACGGCCATGGCGCGTGTCAAAGAGGGCCGGCACAGTTGCCACGGTTACGAACCAAAGCTGCTGGGGTTCATCGACTTTGATACGGGGACCAGCCAAATCACACGCTTTGACCTCGTAACCGTCGGAGATTTCTTCGGTTACCTCTACGGTGATAACCGTCGCCTGTTCCGCGAAGGTCGTACTCCGCTGGGAGTGGCCTTTCAACTGGTTACGAAGAACTCACCGAACGCGGATCGTCGGGTGGTGCCCAGAGCGATGCGCGTCGGGTTCGCACGCTATTTCAAGCCGTGAAACTCGCTGTGACTTATCGAAGAGTGCAACCCTGACATGCGTCTCAATGTCGTTGGTCCGCTGACACTCATCACGGAAATTACTGTCTATTCGAGTCCGGAGTGTCAGTGGGCTTCTCTTTCGCGGCCTTTTCTTTGGCTGCCTTCTCTTCAGCGGCTTCTTGTTCGGCAGCCTTAAGGAATTCGTCAAGCGGTGGTCGTTTGAGGTGCATTCCGCGTGCCCGCTGGAAGGCGTGTGCGACGGACAGCAGGTCACTTTCGCCGAAGAGTTGCCCTGTCATTGTCACTGAGAACGGAACGGAGCGCCCATCGCGATCGACAAAGCCGGCGGGGAACACTGCCGTTGGATGGCCCGTGAGATTCGTAATCACCAGGTCACGGCCCCCGACGTACAGGTCGACCTCGCGCATGACCTCGTCCATCTCCCGCATGAGAAGCGTCCGCACGCGGCTTGCTCGCAGATACTCGACGGCTGGTACGAACTGACCGCGGCGAAATGTCGACGGCCAGGAATTCAGTCCTTCGGTGATGCCTCTACGTGTGAGTTCATCGAACACGGTGGCTGCCTCGGTACCGAGCATCAGCGAAACAGCCGACGCTGGAAGGCTGTGTGGCAATTCGATCGGAATCAGTTGAACACCCAGTTCGCGGAGCAGCGTGAGTTCGTCACGTTCCTCTTCGGGCTCATTCGACTCGATGCATCCAACTCGTAGTGACGACAAGGGGCGACGCGGCGGCCAGTGAAATGGCTGGTCGACAACCGTGTGGTCCTGTCCGTCCGAGCCGTGGATGGCATCCAGAATGAGTGCGCAGTCTTCAACGCTGCGTGTGATCGGGCCGATCTTGTCCATGCTCCAGGAGAGTGCCATACAACCGTGGCGACTGACCCGGCCAAACGTCGGACGCAGGCCGGTCGACCCGCAGCGACGACACGGCGAAACAATGCTGCCCAGCGTCTCACTGCCCAGCGCGAATCCAACCAGACCAGCACTGACTGCCGATGCCGAGCCGGCCGATGAACCACTTGAGCCCTGCCGCGGATCCCAGGGATTGTTCGTCCTCCCGTTGAACCACTTGTCGCCCATGGCCAGGGCGCCCAATGACAGCTTGGCAACCATCACGGCGCCGACATCTTCCAGCCGTCGTGCGACTGTGGCTTTGTCTTCGAGCATCTGCTCACGGAAGTGAGGCGCTCCCCACGTTGTCGGATAGCCCGGCCAGGCAATCAGGTCTTTGGCACCCCAGGGGATGCCATGCAGAGGACCGCGATAACGCCCCGCCGCAATTTCCT
Organism: uncultured Planctomycetaceae bacterium; assembly: GCA_964431285.1. GTDB lineage: Bacteria > Planctomycetota > Planctomycetia > Planctomycetales > Planctomycetaceae > CAUZFZ01. The sequence continues at coordinate 15,084 of CAYSJO010000289.1, read as the reverse complement.
CGTCGGCTCGACGGGCCTGCTCGAAGGCCAGCTCCTCGGTGTAAGTCACGACACAGTTCAGCAGCGGGTTGTAGCGCTTCAACCGTCCAAGATAGAGCTCGGTGAGTTCTCTCGACGATACCTCGCCGGACCGAAGCAGCGCGGAAAGTTCGGTGACAGGAAGAAAAGCCAGTGTCTCATCATCGTCGGGGCGGCGGGGAGCCGCGCACTCGATAGGTTTGGCCTGGTTTCGCCGAGTTGGCTCGGCGGACTGTCGCCAGGGAGCGGTCGAAAACGTGACTGCTGGTGGAACGTCATAGCCCACCTCAACGCTGCGCAGTGCATCGAATCGATCAAGCGCACGCCTGATCGACCTGGCGGTTTCTTCGCGGTCCTCTTTGCTCAACTCAAGCCCGGCGATCCACTCGGCCTGCTGGATCATCTCCGGGGTGATGGTCCCGGTTTCTTCGACCTGGGCGGCGAGCGCACGCTGCCAGGTTGCTGTCCCAACACCGATCCCAGCAAGCACACTCATCACGCTGCGACGCGACAGAGAACGATGCGCTGGAGTTTCCAGACCGGCAGGCAGATCGACAGAGTCGGACATGAATTGCCTCACAAGGTGAACGAGTTGCAGTCCCTCGAGACAGGATCATCACGCTGCCGCGAACACACTGCCAGTCAACCGAACCGTCAGTCTCTCCACGGCAACGTCTCTCGACAAACCGAAGCAACAATTCCCGGTCGTGTGAGTTCGCAGCAGAGAGGCGCTGCGGGGTATGCTGTCCAGCGAACTGAGACCTCCTTCTTCTGCACCGGATGAACTCCATGACGCGCCGATGTCTTTGCACGGTCCTGAGTGTCGCTAGCTTTGCTGTATGTACGATCCGCAACGAAGCGGATTGCCTCGCCGCAACAGCCGGAACATCTGGAGCCGATGACCTGGTGATCGCGACAGCGGGCAGGACAAATGCTCGCATCGTTGTTTCCGCTACCGCCGCCACGAATGAGAAGCTGGCCGCCGAGGATCTGGCGAAGTACATCGGCCTGATGTGTGGCGCGACGCCGGCCATTGCGAATACGGCCGAGACGATTGCGGCGGCCCTGTCCGGCAACAATCCCGTACTGGTTGTCGGTGAAGCGGCATTAAAGGCCCAACCGAGACTGCGTGGTGTTGTGAATGGCGTGCTGAAAAAGAAACCGTACCTCCGCACCGATGGCATTGTGGCCCACCGGGAAGGCAACCGGGTGTACCTGGCCGGCAATAACGACCTGAGCCATTACTTCGCCGTCGCCGAGCTGCTGCGTCAGTGGGGTTGCCGCTGGTATCTGCCCACGGAATTCGGCGAGTGCATTCCTGAGGAACGCGACCTGAAGGTCGGCAAGCTGGAGCACGCCTACGGGTCTCCGTTTGAAATCCGCAGCTATTGGATCTCGTGGGTAGGCGACAATGCCGGTGCCGCCGAGTTCCAGAGACGCAACATGATGACGGGCCGCTCCGCCATGCCGCCCACCGGCCATGCGCTTGGCAAGTTCACAAAAGGAGTCGGCAAGGGAACGTTCAACTTCCCCATCACTGATCCCAAAACGGCTCAGCACGTCGCTGCGAAGGTCGAAGCTGATTACGCCGCCGGAAAGGCTTTTTCTCTGGGCATGGAAGACGGTTCGTACGATTCGGCGTATCCGGGCGATCAGAAGCTTATGAAGCGGCAGTGGGATAAGTACTTCATGCGCTGGTCCGTCACTGACCCGATGCTTGAGCTGTACAACAACGTGTCGGCGATCCTGCAGAAGAAACACCCCTCAAGTGGCGGCAAGATCGGGTTTCTGGCCTATGCCAACATGACGATTCCACCAGCACGCGATATGACCGCGGAACGATCGCTGTTCTGTGAACTGGCTCCCATCGATATCGATCCCATTCACGGCATGGACGATCCACAATCGCCGCCGCGGCAGGAATATCGCGACATGCTCCACAAGTGGGCAAAGGTCATGCAGGGTCGGCTGGCGATCTATGACTACGACCAGGGCATGCTGGTCTGGCGGGATTTGCCGAATCCGTCGCACCAGTCCTTCCGTCAGGACGTCAAGCACTATCGAGATGCCGGCATTCTGGGCGTGAACACGGAAAGCCGAAACGCCATCGCCACGACGTTTCTGAATCTGCATATTCGCGGCCGGTTGATGTGGAACCCGGACGAGGACGTCGATGCACTCCTGGCAGATTTCTACCCCAGATTCTACGGACCTGCCGCTGAGCCGATGCAAACATACTGGTCAGCGATTTTCGACGCGTGGCAAAACACGATCTGCACCGAGCACGAGTACTTCGTTGCCCCGTCCATTTACACGCCGGAAGTCCTGGCAGTCATGAAGACCAGTCTCGCCGAGGCGGAGAAGATCATCCGCGGGCTCAAACCCAAAGATAAAACGTCGCGCAATGGAAAACTGTACGCCCAGCGAATGACGTTCACTCGATACAGCCACGACATCACGGCAGGTTACCTGGCAATGGTTCAGGCGGCCGGCAGCGAATGCGATTACACCAGCGCTGTCAAATCAGGCGAACGCGCATTGGCAGTTCGTGAAAAACTCACAGACATGAGCGGCACGTTTACCACGTATCGAAATTACAAAGTCGAACAGAACGGCTATGCCTGGTGGCCAGGCGAAGTGAAGCAGTACCGTGAGTTGATCCCCTTCGTTGACGGGACGAAGGGGAAGCTCATCGCGCGACTGCCACTTGAATGGGCCTTCCGACGTGACGTCGAAAATCAGGGAGCAGGTAAGGGCTACGCTGGTGGGACAGTTGATTTGAAGTACTGGAACGAGAATCACGAGAAACTGACACTCGACAGTCGTAAAGACTACCCGGATGAATGGGAGATGCTCCGCACTGACCTTTACGCTCAGGCCCAGGGCATCCGTCATGCAGATCGACAGAGTTACCTTGGTCAACTCTGGTATCGCACGGATGTGGAGCTGACTGCCGCCCAGATCAAGGACTCACCGCACATTCGCTTCCCTGGTCTGTTCAACGAATGCTGGCTGTACATCAACGGCGAGAAAATCGCGCATCGGAAGCAGGGAAAGTTGTGGTGGCTGAACGACTACCGCTTCGAATGGGATGCGGACTTGACAGGCAAGTTGAAAGCGGGAACGAACACGATCGCACTGCGATGCAACTGTGAACATCACTTTGGTGGTATGTTTCGCCGGCCGTTCCTATATGCGGCCAGATAATTGCCATCGAAAGCACGATTCAAAACTTCTCATCGGACATACGTTGAGGGATTCTCCATGCGTTTGATCCTGATCGCTGCATTGCTGTCCCTGACTGCCCAGGTCGTCCATGCCGAACGTTGGACAGGCGACCGCTCGCCACTGGACGGTCATCGGCTGATCGTGTTGCGAAACAGTCAGTTTACGGCGGACTCGGAGACACCCTCCGAAGCGACACAACTCAAGCACAAGGCCACCGTGTTTGGCTCGGCTGTTGCGTTAGACACACCGCTCCAGACACCAATCCAGATCAGAACTCAAGGCAAGTATGTGCTGTGGGTTCGCGTTGGACAGATTCGAAGGTATCGAACGCCAGTGCAGGCCACGATTCGTTCTCAAGACACAGTTCTGGCACAAGCCATGATTCACGGAGCAAGCGAGACCGAGTCACAAAGTGGAAGGGCCGGGTATGTGGCCTACCGTGACGACATCGAGAAGTTCACTTCGAAACTCGCTGATGATCCAACAGAGACGCTGGTTGGCGACCTGATCAATGAGCTGTCCAGTTCGAAGGATCAGGCACGGCGCAAGTGGGCCAACTTGAGCCGACTGGAAGACGTCGATCCCTCATTGCCGTTCTATTGGTGGAAACTGCCACCCGTTGAATTGAAGCCGGGTGACTACACGCTGGCGTTGGCCACACAGGGTCGCATGCCCAAAGACCCTCCGCTCATTGACACTGCGTTTCTCACTACGAATGTCGACCTTCCGTATCCATTCTTTGGAGACATTGACGCTCGCCCTGCAAGCTATGTCCGCTTTGAGATCGAGTCGATGCCACCCGGCAAGAAGCAGCTTGCCATTCGCATCGGAGCTCAACTGCACCACGCACCATGGAATACCGGTGCCAGTCTGGCTCCCAATGGGATCAACAACGCAAAACCGGCAACGCATTCAGACACCGGATTCACACGCTGGTACCGCCTGCAGGATATCGAGAACTTCTCGGGCTTCGGAGGAGCGTCACTTTCGATCGGGCTGGGCATTGAGTCTGCGGCGAAGGGAACAACGGAGTTCGCCGTCTTTCCGCATGAGGATTATGTTCTGCGCCGGTTTGGCTGGGATGAGGTCGACGGCAAACGGCTCTCAATGCGGACGGACTTCAAGACCTACCCGCAGGATTTAAGAACGTTGCGCGATTATGCCCGTCAGCATTACCAGATGGCACAGTGGGCAACTCGCGGTCAGTTGTTTCCGCTCACTCGTGGACCTCTGTATTTCGCTAATGGTGGAGGGGGCGACAGTGGCGCGGGTAATGACTACATGGTAAAGACGTTGCGTTTGTTGGGGTTCAACAGTTGCGCTGCACCGGACAATATTGCCAACAGCCGACGGTATGGCTGGGAGAAGGTGGGAGGTCAGTACTGGCCACCAGTCTGGATGCCCTACAACGAAGAGGTCACTGCCGGTCGATATCGCAGCCACTACGCGCGCGTACTTGCTCGCAGCCAGCAGCAGTATGAGGGAATGGGCACGTTTCAGATCGCGGACGAACCGGGCGAGATTGGTACAACGGAGCTATCGGCGCACATGTGGCTATGGCAGCCGGCAGCGAATGAGAGAGTTGCTCACTGGCACGATCCCACAGGCGCAAGTGAGATTGTCACTAAGAAAACGGACCTCAGCGACTGCGTGCTGGAAGGGATTCTTCATTGCGGAACGGCGTTCGAACTGCGTGTCGGACGGTTCAGTGGTGAAAAGCCCCACTTCGGCTTCTGGCGGGTCGGGAAACCCCGTAATGATGCAACATGGAACCTGTCGGCCGGCCTGTCCAGCGGGGCGGCTGGAAACCTGACTCGTCCGGGGGCTGTGCCGAGTTGGAATGGTGTGCCGTTCAAAATCATCTATCGGCCCGGCGCCGGCGGATTGAAATCCCGAAGACCTACGGGGACGGCGGCGCTTTATTGCAATGATCGACTGATGACGCAGTTAAACGGACTACCATCAAATGGAGGGTTCGCTATTCGCGGAGGTGGGACAAAGTCCATCAGTCAACTTCGATTGCGGTCTGTGCAGAAGAAAGAACAGGCGCTGGCATTTGTGGCCAATCTGGACGAGAAGAAGCCAAAGTCAGCCGTCGATGATCTGTTGGACGAAATCGCGAGTGACGGGCAAAGCAAGTCGAAGTTCCTCCCCAAACCGCTGAAGTCGTTCGTGGAGCAGGATTGGGCCTGGATGGGTGGATCGCTTGAGGTTCACGCCGGCTTTCGAAAGTGGCTGCAGGAACGAGGCCTGACTCCCCAGGATGTCGGCGCCGATGCATGGGATGACGTTCGTGTGATGACGATTCGCTCCGTGGCCACCACTCCCGAACGTCGCCGACAGTTCTACTGGAGTCGCCGCTATTCAAACTACCTGACGCCCCGCATGTTCGCGATGGCCGCAGAAGGTATTCGAGAAGCGGCGCCCAACAGGGAGATGAAAGGCTATGTTGCGCTAAGTGGCCATGCACTGTATCTGGGAAGCACGTCTATGCCGTTGGATATGTTTGAGCTGGCCAGGTATCCGGCCATGACACCCGGCGTCAGTGACTGGATGACATCTGGTGGCTGGCGATGGGACAGTCATCAGGCCGTGGCCTATTCGGTCGCTCCTTACAACGCCGGAGGCCGGCAATACGGTAAGCAACCGCTGACGTTTCCCATGATGCACTGCGTCTACCCAAGTATCTTCCGCTCTTACACGCAGTTGGCCAACCAGTGCAAACTGATCAGCTATTGGACCTATGGACCGTCCTACGCGATGACCGAAGGCTACTGGTCGGACAGTCATGGAAGCCATCGCGCGGTTCACACGATGAACAACCGGTCGGCGCAGGTGGACGATATCCTCGGAACAGCGGTTATGCGTCCCAGTCGGGTCGCGATGCTTTACTCGCATTCGTCTCACGTGTGGAATTCGGCTGCAAGTTATCACGACAAACGCGCCACATTCCTCGGTTTGTCGCACGAGTATTATCAACCGGAACTTGTCACTGAAGAACAAATCAGCGATGGCTGCCTGCAACACTACGATGCACTGTATGTGCTTGATACGCACGTCGTGCAGAATGTCCAGGATCAGATTTCCACGTGGACACGTAATGGGGGACTGTTGTGGACGTCGTCAAATGCCCTGACTTACAACGAGTTTGACGAGCCGAGCGACTGGCTGTCACGCGAAGCGGCGATTCAAAGAACCGGAAGGTCGGCTCAGCGATCGGCGAAAATGCGACCGGCAGGAGACGAGCCGGCCTTTCAGACTCACAATGTGGCTTTTGGGCGTCGCTACGAGTCAGTTGCAGCAGATGGGGCAGTTATTCGCGCCGTCTACGATGACGACTCGCCTGCATGGATCGAAAAATCGCTGGGTCAGGGACGCGTTGTCTATGTCGGCCATCGCGCTGGCGTAACGTACTCAGCACAAAGTATTGCGCTGAATGGGCGACCCGTCATCTGGGCGGATACGGGGCGCGACACGCTTACACGCTCTCTTCACGAAGCTGATGTGCCACGCGAACTGGTCCTGTCGAAGCCGACTGTCATGGCGACGGCACTGTCAACCGACGACGGCACAGTTATTGTGCTCTACAACATGCGTCCTGAATCGCTGACGCCACTCACAATCACGTTGAACGAGGCAACGCGCCCCGCGGTTGTGCAGAGCTTCACGAACGACCGTCTGGCCGACACACCGTTCGAATTCTCAGATGGAAAAGTGACGATCACGCTCGACAAATTGCACATGCACGAAGGACAAATGATTGTCGTTCGCCGGAAAGCGGCTCCAGTCGACACGCGGCTGGCCAGGATGAAGGCTCGTGCAACGCAATTGTTGAATTCAGACGACCCGTTGGACCTGAGTGCGGGTGCGTGGCTGGCTGGCTATCACACGGAATGGCAACTAGCTGAGTCCATTACCCCACTCCTCATACACTCACGGTGGGAAGTTCGCCGTTCCGCTGCAGAAGCGCTCGGCCGACTTGATCACAAACCTGCGGCCGCTGGATTGTTGCAGACAGTCGGGCAGGACACGGACGACCACGTCCGCGCCGACGCGTTGCACGCACTTGCGCTCGTTGACACGCCCACGTTCGTTCGTGTCGCTTCACAGTACGCGCAGCACGACAACATGATTGTGCGTCTGGAAACGATGCGAGCTATTAAGTCGTTACTGAACCGCTTCGAGGACGTTGAGACTGAACAACACAGAGCGGCACTGCTGGCTATCGCCAGACTGTGTCTGTCAGACACTTCGCTGCGTGTTCGACATTTTGCGATTGAACTCGCTGGTCGCCTGCATCCTGAATCTGTGCTGCAGGAAGTCCTCAAAGAGTCAGGAACGCCTGGCGACCGCACCCAGTGGATAGCTGCTCTGACAGGTTATGACGCCGCTTTCTCCCAGTATCTGGAACAGGGAATGCCTGGCGGCGATGACCTGTTGTTCGCAGTCGCCCAACGTCGTCAGGACCCGGCTCTGGCATCGGAACTCGAACGTCGACTCGAATCAGGCGCAAGACATCGCAGTCTGATGAACGCGGTAGAGGCTCAACGAAACGAACGGCTGATAAGACGGGTCTTCCAGCGACGTGATCAGCTCGACAAGACGTGGCAGGCACGGCTCGCGTATCAGCTGGAGACATCGCTCGGGCATGGTTTGGGTCGCGATCTCAACGCCTGGGTGGAACGGCTGACGATCCGTTGAAGTACTTAGTTGCTGTGTGCCACTGGCTCTGCCAGTGTCTTCTATCAAATAAAGCGGTTCGCACTGGCAAAGCCAGTGGCACACATTGTCAACGGGCGTTTCGACGATTGCAGTTTCACAGCTCCACCCTTAAGGAACGACGACATGATCCCGCGCCGCGCGTTTCTCGCTGCTTCGCTCATTGCACTATTCAGTGCTGTTGCCGTCCGATGCGACGGATCGAGATCAATCGGAACAGCCGAGTTCGAGAAACTACATCAGATGCTCAAGCCGCAATCGGGCGAGTCTCGATGGATGGAGATCGACTGGTATCCCAATGTCTGGGAAGCGAGACGCAAGGCTGCTGCTGAAGGCAAGCCGATTCTGTTGTGGGCAGGCAGCGGCGGTGCTCCTGCCGCCGGGTGCTGAACGGCAGGTCGCGGAGTGGGCCGTGCGCCTGCCATGTGGAACGATGAAACAATCAAACTCGTCAAGGAGAATTTCATTGCCGTCGCCGTGCCGACATGGGTCTGCCGTGCGAAATGTCCTGAAGGCGAGTTCCTGCGAACTGCTGGTATCGACAAGCGCTGGGTCACGTCCAGCGGCTACATGAACTGTGTTTCGGCCAGCGGTCGGATGCTTGGCGGGCGAGCGTCAAAGAAGGTGCTTGAGGAATTCGCAAAGCTGCCGGAATCCGAACGAAAGCCAGGTGCCGTCAAAGTTTCTGACATTCCGACCTCGGGACACGTCGTGCCGTCACCACCAAAGGACGGGTTAGTTCTGAAGGTCCACGCAAGATTCCTGACGCAGGACAGTGGCGAATTGCGTTACGCCAGGACGACCGACTTTCCACTGATGCGCGACAAGCTCAATGTCATGAAGCTGTGGCAGTTGTTCCTGCAGCCGAATACCGAATACATGTGGCTGACTCAGGACGAATGGCAGGCGATGATCCCTGCGGATCCCGTGGTGGGAAAGGAGCTGACCGTTGACCCGATCATTGGCGAACGCATGGCTCGTTTTCACCTGACGCCTCAACGCGCGATGACCAGCGAAGGCGGCATCGTGAGCAGGCGTTCGGTCAAGTCGGCGAAGATATCTCTGATGGTAGACGACTTGTCGCCGCAGCGGATCGAGTTGCGGTTGAAAGGCTTCGTGCATTGGGGGAGCGACTACGACGAGTCAAAGGCCACCACGCCAAATGGACCATTGCGGCAAGGATTCGAGGCGCCGATCCACGGACGATTGGAATACGACCGAACCAGGCAGGCCTTCACTCGATTCGACATCGTTGCTTCAGGACACGTCTGGGGCCGCTGGGGAGACGCCAACGGCAAGAGCATGTACGTGGAACGACCGGGCCGCGTTCCTTTCGGATTCGCCTTTGAACTGGCGACCGGTGATTCGCCGAGCGATCGCATTCCACCGGGTGGAAACGGCAACTACGTCTCGAAAGCGACAGGGTACTTTTCGGCTGCCAGGTGATGATGGAGAACGCAATGAGCGGGAGACGCATCTGTCGGTTAATAGCGAAGTCGTTGTGCGTGTGGGTCATCCCGCTTCTTTTGGCAGGTACTACGAGAGCTCAGACTCCTTTCACATTTCGTGATGTCGGCAACGAAACAGGTCTGTTTCCCGGCGTGGCAAACATTGCCGGTCACGGAGTAGGCTGGGGTGATGTGAATGGTGATGGCTGGCCGGATTTGTATGTAGCCACGTTCGGCGGACATCCCTACGACTCCAAGCCGAATCAGTTGTTCCTGAATCAGAAGGGAAAGTTCACGCTCGATCCGCAGCAGCATTTACGGGTGCTGGGGCGTGCCAACGGTGCGGTCTTCATCGACTGTGATAACGATGGCGACTTGGATCTCTACACAACCAACCATGCCATCGACGGCAAAGCGTATGGGCAGCCGCATTATGGTGAGCCGAATCATCTCTTCCGCAATGACGGCAACGGACAGTTCACTGATGTGTCGGCCGCCAGTGGGACATGTCCCGCCGGAATTGCAGCCCGCAGCGCGGCCGCGGTGGACTACGACGGCGACGGACTGCTCGATTTGCTGGTAGGCGAGTGCTATTTCCAAGATGGCCAAAGCCGCACACGGTTGTATCGCAATCGAGGTGGCCTGGAGTTTGAGAACGTTACTGCGTCAGCGGGCTTGCCGGACAAGCTGACTGGGTTCGGTGTCGCGGCGGGCGACGTCAACGGAGACGGTTGGCCCGATCTCCTCGCAGGCGGTCGACATCATGGCAACCGGTTGTTTGTTAACGATGGTCAGGGCAAGTTTCGCGAATTGCCAGACGCACATGCCAGCTTCGCGTTCGAGTACAAGGACACGCCCGATGACACGGCGTGCGGAGTATGTTTCGGCGACGTGAATCGAGACGGATGGGCAGACATTGTTATCGGATCGCATTTCGACCGGCCCTGGTGGACCGGTGGCGTCGCCGTGCGGCTTTATCTGAATCGCGGCGTGACAAACGACGGCTGGCCGAGCTTCGACGATGTCACCGCTCGCGTCGGCCTGACACCGTTACCGATGAAATCTCCCCATGTCGAAGTGCAGGATTTCGACAATGACGGCTGGCCCGACATTTACACCAGCATCGTCAAATTCCGAGGTGACGAGCCGCACCCGGTCATTTTTCGCAATCTCGGCACTTCTGACGGAGAGCTACTCTTCAAAGAATTCGCGCTGGGCGTGAACGACTTCCCCACGGCAGAAGACCGCAAAATGGCATCGGTCGGACCGTTCTTCGAGAAGATGGAGCGCGAGCACAAGATCGTCTACACGGCACCCGGGCCAAGCTGCGACTTCGATCGCGACGGTCGGCTTGACCTGTTTCTCGGCAACTGGTGGGTTAAACAGAGATCACTGCTGTTGAAGAACGAGTCAACAGCTGGCAACTGGCTGCAGGTCGCTGTGTCAGCAGATGACGGAGTGAATCGAAATGGCATCGGTTCGGTCGTGCGAGTTTATCCGGCAGGCAAGCTGGGACAGTCAGACGCCCTGTGGTTTGCTCGCGAAATCGGTGTCGGCTACGGCTATGCAAGCGGCCAGGAAGCAGTCGCCCACATCGGGCTGGGCGGTTTAACTACCTGTGATGTCGAGGTCGTCCTGCCACACGGCCAGGGCACAATCGAACGCAAGAACGTCACGGCCAACCAGCGGTTGGTGATAGAGAAGCAGTGATCCCTCGGGTCAGCGGGCTGCCGCGTTGGAGTTCACACACGAAATCAGGAATCTCATTATGAAGTTTCACCACTGTACGCTGTTCGTGTTGTTTGCCCTGACGACGACGACCAGCGCTGGCGAAGCCGGCAAATGGATCGACGCGACCGCGTACGTGATCCCGAAAGAAATGGCGACCGAAGGCGAGGGTTACTTCGCGATCATCGAGGGACACAATCGGCGTCTCTACATCGGCACGCACGCCAACGCCGTTAACTCATGGCTGGTCGAGTTTGATCCGGCAAGCGAGCAGATGAAGATCGTCGTCGATGCCCACAAGGCCATCGGCAAGGACCTGAAGGGCTTTGGATCGCAATCAAAGATTCACACGCGAAACAACACGGGCAAACTGACCGGCCGGATCTACTTTGGGACCAAACAGGGTTATCCAACGGCGACGGAGAAACGTGAGGACTATCCTGGCGGGTATCCGATGGTCTACGACCCGAAGCCCGGGCAAACGAAGGTCTATCCGATTCCCGTTCCGCATCATGGGATCAACAGCATTACTCCCGACGAGTCACGCGGCGTGGCCTACATTTCCACCTGCGCCGATCATCGTCCCGGACCTGGCGAGAACGCGGTCTTTCTGATCCTCGATCTGAAAACTGGCAAGTACCGTGAGTTAATGGATACCGAACATTTGTACGGATTTATCGTCGTGGATCATCTCGGTCGTGCGTATCACCCGATTCTGGGTGGTGACATCGCTCGTTATGACCCGAGTACTGACAAGCTGGAACGGCTGAAGCAGACGATTGACGGCAAGCCTCCAACTGACACGACACGCCTGGCCCTGGCCAAACCAGACCCCATCAACTGGGACATTTCGCCCGACGGCAAGACACTCTACGCACTACCAATGAGCGGCAATGGTCTGTACGCGTACGACCTGACGTCGGAAGGCGACACACTTCGAGGGCGCTCATTGGGGACATTGATTCCCAATGCCAAAAGAACAGACTGCCGAGCCATGTGCGTGGGACCATCGGGAGCGGCCTGGTGCGCCATTACCGAGCGAGTAGACGGGATCAACCTGCTGCACCTGGTCCGGCATCGGCTGAATGACAAGACGCCCGTCGATCTTGGCGCAGTTGCAATTCGCAATCCAAACTTCACGGACTTTACCAGCAAAGACGGCAAGCCGCTGCCATTCCACGGCGGATTCACCAAACTGAAAAACGGCAAGACTGTCAGTCGTTACGTCATCATGGGTGTCTGCGAAGCCAGAGATGGCAATGTCAGTATTCTGGCGCTGCACCCCTACAGCGTGTTGCAGGTCAAAGCAGCCGACATAGCGGCCACCGGATCATAAGGGGGCAGGCAGCGGCAGTCGAGTCCGGAGTCTGCGTTGAGTTGTTTGCAGCCTATGCCGCATTTCAATGTTCTGGGACGTGATTCAATGTGTAGTGCCCAGTCGACGGCCACAGGTTTTCGTCGGTCAGGTTACACGTCAGGTCATAAACAAAGCCGGTTTTCAATGGAGTGACTGCCAGATATACAGTATCACCGGATGGCGACACTTTTGCTGAGTCAATCTTTGGCACGTAGCGTCCAGAGTCCGGCGTTCCGTAGCCACCCTTCCACACTCGGGTGTAGCCGCTGATTGAGTAGTTCTCTGGCTTCGCGGCCACGGCCCGATCGACGGGGCGCATGAAGCGGATTTCGAAACCGTCGGACGTGGCGCGGATTTCGCGGACGCCGTTGGGTCGGTCCTTCCGTGCCGTGAGTTTCACAATGCTGCCGGTGTTCAGACCGCCGAGCCAGCCACTGTCGTGGATGCTGCCAACGTACAGCTCTCCGTCTGGCCCGGCCGTGACACAGATCGGGCCCTGAAAGTTGGCGTCGGAATCTTCGAAGTTGGGTTGCGACAGGTAGTAGACCGCTCCCTGAAGCTGGCCAGCGACTTCGTGATAGCTGAAGCGGACCAGCAGCTTGCCGTTGTACTCGGCGCCCACTCCGTGACCGGCGATCTCTGATGCGGGGAATGCCTCCGGCAGGATCTGCAGACCGTTGACGCTGCGCGTCCACGGATGCGGTACATGCAGCGCGGGCCCGGACGCATCAACTTTGAGACTTTCCTCGTGGTGTTTGGGGACTCCATAGTGGACTCCATCACGCAGATGGTTGATCTCATTGAACGTGTTCTGCACGCCCTGATTGTCAGTGCCGAACAGCCGGTCCCGGGCGTCAATCGCGAGACCGGTCGGGTAGCGGAATGCGTGCGAGTATGGATGCACTGTCCCGTTCGGCTCGATCCGCAGGACCTTGCCGCGCCAGCGGCTGTATTCAAGGGGACGAGTCGACTGCGCATAGTCGCTGCCCAGGCCAATAAACAGCTCGCCCTTTGAGTTGCGGACGATACCGCAGGCCCAGTCGTGGTAGTTGTCGTTGTAGCCCCAGCCTGTGGCGAACACGCTGCGCTTGTCAGCCCGGCCATCACCGTCTGTGTCGCGCAGCCGCAAGAGTTCCGGCTTGTGGGCGACGATCACGCTGTCTCCGTCCTGAATGATTCCGTACGGCGCCGCCAGACCTTCCTCGAACAGCGTCATTGTGTCTTCGACGCCATCGTCATCCGAATCGTGTGCGATGTAGACGTCGCCTTTGAGCGAGGTAAACGCCAGCCGGCCGTCATCCAGCACGGTCATGGCCGTCGGCATGATTGACTGCGGCAACGGCAGTTGAATGCCGTCAAACCCGGGCATTGAATTCACTGCGTGCGCCGGCGGAGCCTCAACAGGTTTCGAGCGGGTTTCCAGACTGGGACGCCTGATGGACGTTGAATAGTTGACTGTCACATTTGCATGAGCGTTCTCCGCTACCAGCTTCAATCCAACAGGTTTTTTCTGCTTGCGTTCCTGAGGAGATGCGTACAGGAATTCGTGCTTGCCGTCATAGGCACCAACGAGAGGTTCCCCGAATGTGGAGTTGTTGACGGTGACTGGGGCGAAATGCAGCAGGTCGTATCCTGGCGGGATCGCCTTCACCTCGATCGTGCGGGTTACGCCATTCACCGTCCCGAAGGGATCCGTATATCCCTGCCAGAATTCCTGGATGTCCAGGTGCAGAGGTTTCTCAGCCACTTCAAACATCATGCGGTAACGCAGTTCGACCGCTTCATCTAAATGTGGCTCGTAACTCAGAAGTTGGCCCACGGTGGCATTCGATCGGATCGGACGGATCGCGGCATCCACGGCGGCCTGTCCAGTCAGACCCTGCTTCACCAGTACGTAGTCTGGGCCGGTTGGCATGCGTGTGACGAAATCCGTACCGGCCATGTCCCAGTACCAGCTCTTCCCCACGGTCCGCTGTCGGGCAAAGTCTCCGAACGTCCAGCGACGCAGTGTCAGTGTGTCGAGATCGAGCAGAACGCTGTGACCGTTCGGAAACCCCATGGCGAATGAGCGGGCGACATATCCGCCGCCGTTCTCTTCCGGGTTCGTGAAGACGTCGCGGACGATGCGAGTTTTCTGGCCGGTCTCGACTACCAGAAACTGCTCAACCGACGCGGGATTTGTCGGGGACTCGAAACGAGGATCGTTGAGCGTTCTCCACAGCGTCTCGAGCTGGCCATCGACTGATTTGGCGTGGCTGCCCACGGCTGGCCGCGTGTACGACGGCATTTCCAGACCGGGAACGATGCGCAGCGGTGAACGAGTCCAGCGGATGAAATGCTCGCGCCGCATTCGCTTGCGCAGGCCGAGCAAATCCGAGCCACGCGTGCCCATCGCCGTGTTGCGTGGTTCGTAGTCGCCGACCTTGTGACAGGCGATGCAACTGAAGCCCTTTACTCCGACGAGTTCCTGACCGTAGATCAATTCCTCGTCCGAGACTTTCTGATCAGGCGGTGCCGGCTTCCATGTTGGAGCGCCGTCGGCAATCCGGTCGTGTCCAATGAAATGAGCTACAAGTGTTTTTGGGT
>CAYSJO010000288.1:0-2121 GCA_964431285.1 uncultured Planctomycetaceae bacterium | reverse complement strand
TCTCGACCCCCCGATGCAGTTTCAGTCGAGCAGGCATCTGGAAACTGAAACTAATGAGTCTCTCGTCGAAAAGAGGTGCCAGTGGCGTCAGGCGGTGGGCTGCGAGCATCCGTTCGACCTTCGGCTGGATAAGGTGCCCCCCCCCTTTTCACGTATGTTGATCGACGTCAATCGGTTGAGAAACAGTTTCGGCCGATGCGTTCGAAGATAAGGAGCAAAGACGCCGTCTAGATCGCGTTCCATGTGGATCTGCTGCCGCACGTCATCACTAAGTAGAAACTGGATGTCGTCCCAGGCGCGGGGATCAGACTCCAGATAATGGCGTTCTCGAAAGTTGGGCCCACGGTCGAGACCGCCGTACCAGTGATGCAACATCATGGGAATGTTCTTGGGTCCGCCAAAGCAGGGGTCGCCACCGTCCCCGTTGAAGACGTACCTGACATCCTTGCTGGCGTGCGCGGCCAGTTCAAAATTCGGTTGCGTGATTGGGTCTCCGATGGGATCGTCGAGATGCCACACCATTTGACGCAGTCGCGGAAGAAAACGACGCGGTTGAATCAGGACGTCCTCATGCACAGTTCCACAACGCTCGGCGACGGCACGCGCGAACTCCAGTTCGTGTGGATATTTCGGTCCGAAATGGATAGCCCACGTACGAACGTTCTTTCCACCAATCTGATGGGCCAGCTCGGCGGTGATGACACTCGAATCCAGTCCTCCTGAAAGGAATACTCCAATCGGTTCGCCACGCGGGATTCGTTCCGCGACGGCTCGCTCCATTTCTTCCCGAAATCGACGGACGAATACTTCGTCGTGTCCAATCGATGATTGACTGGATTCAACGATATCGAGTTCGGGACGAGCCTCACGCTCGTCTTTTTCGAACCTGAACCAACGCGTCAGCCACGGCTCCTGTCGACATTCCAGAGAGACCGCGTGTCCGGCCTGCAGTTCATACACGTCTTCCGGCATCGTGCCTGAGCCAGGTACGAAACTGCAGGCCAGATACTGAGCCAGCGCTGCCGAGCGAATGCGTTTTCGGAAAGCGGGCAACGCTGTGATCGCTTTTGCCTCGATACCGAACAGCCAGCGTTTCCCATGCCGCGCGTAGAAGACCGTACGATTACCAGAGCCATCCCGCGAGATGTGGACAGTCGAGCCATCCTGAATCGCGAGGATGAAGGCACCGTGCAGGTGGCGAACGATGTCGACTCCCTGTTCGCGAAACCGGCGCGCCAGGTTGCGATAGAAGGCAGCGTCTGAGTCGACTTCAGTAGCCGCTGCACTTGCTGTAAGTTCGGGATCGTCGATGTTCGTCAGCCAGCCGCACAATGCGATTGTGAGCTACTGATCCGGGAATTCATGGATGCCGGGAGAAACGGAGCCTATGCAGAGGTCTCCATGTGCCTCTCGCAGCGAGAGTGTGGCCTCCGGGCTCGAACGACGATCCACTAGACTGCCGCCGCGGTGGGCCAGAGCGGTCTCCATCGCTGCAGCAATGTGTTCATCCGGTGGACCGGTGAATCCCCAGACCGCACCCCTTCACTGGTCTCCCCCGTCCGTGTCGTCATCCAGTGTGTCAAGATACCGCAGCATGGCCACTGCTTCAGGAGTAAGTGTGCCGGACGGCTTTTCAGTCAGTCTCGTGAACCGCCGCCGGGCATCGTCATGGTCTCCTTCGATCAGACTCAAGACGCCCAGCCTGTATCGAGCCTTGTGCGCTTCCTCGGAGTTTCTGTACTGCTGAATCGTTTGCTCAAACTGCTTCCGACAATCGACATCTTTGCCCAGGCCCAGGTATGCCTTGGCGATCAGGAACGAAGCTCGCCTGGCAGTCCGCCATCAGGCTTGTCACGAAGATACGCCTCTAACTTCTGGATCGACGGCTGATATTGCCCCTGCATGAGCGACTGGCTCCCGGAGGTAAACTGCGGGTCGAGTGTCTTTTTCACGCCGCACCCAACAATGACCCCGCGCGATTCTAGGCTCTGTTTGAAAACTGAGCTGGCCCTGATTTGCCATGTCAGCGAAACTTCGTCTTCCTCAGCCCGCTAGCCAAGGAAGGCCAACGATGCGACATGAACTAACCGACGAACAGTGGGAAGCGATCGAAGATATCTT
>CAYSJO010000287.1:0-12395 GCA_964431285.1 uncultured Planctomycetaceae bacterium | reverse complement strand
CACTAGTGACCACGCTTGGCGCGGGCATGGCGTTTATCGATTGGCCAACGTCCGACGGCGACAACATGTTGCTGTACAACTTTCTGGTCGATTTGCGGGAGGGACGGACCAATCGATTTGTGGAGCATAGTCACCGTCTGGCAGGCGTACTGATCGGACTTTGTTCGTTAGTGTTGTGTGCGGCTGCCTGGAGACTGAATAGTTCGAAGTCAGTCAGGATTGCTTGTTAGCTGGTCGTGGCGGGTCTCATCGTCCAGGGAATGATCGGAGGTCTGAGAGATCTACTCGATCGCCAGGCGGTCGCGTTTGGACATAGCGTGTTTGGCTGTTGTGTTTTCGTGAGTCTGTGGATGGTGGCATCCATGACGAGTCGTGGATGGAAGTTGTCGACGGAATCCGCCAATGGAACCGGTGGACTCGCAGCGGGACTGGCCATCGTTTATCCGACGGTTTGTCTCGTCCAATACGTCTTGGGAGGCTTCATTCGCCACCTGGGTGGAATGCTGCACGCTCACGTTGTGGGAGCGGGCCTTGTTCTGTTCGGGGCAGTTGTGGTTTTGCTGGCGTCACTGAAGATCAATTCAAAGGATATACGTTCGCGGAGTGTGCTGGTCGGTATGGCAGTTGCCATGCAGATTGGCATCGGACTGTTTGCGTGGGTGACCAAATACGGTTTTCCGCCGGCCGGGTGGGTCGCAGTGCAACACTCGCTGTCGCAGGTGGTGTCGCGAACGACGCATACGGTGGCGGGAATGGTGGTGGTTGCGACGGCCTGCTCGTGGGCAGTAACCGTGAATCGAACTAATCGATTGCAACTGAAAGAAATGGGTGGCAATTCAGGTTCACTGGCCGCTCAAAACGGATAGTTCATTAGAGGAGTCCTGCGATGAGTTCAGCAACGGTCAATAGTCACGTCAACGACAGTGCGGTCGGAATTCCGACGGCGCGACTGGCTGACTATTGGCAGATGCTGAAACCGAGAATCGCTGTCATGGCAATGATCGCCGTAGCCGTCGGCTATGTGCTTGGGAATCGAGGTGATTTTCAGCTCGTCTCTCTGGTGAGTGCGTGCAGCGGGATCCTGTGCGTGGCGATTTCGTGCAGCCTGTTGAATCAATGGCTAGAGCAGGACACGGATGCGCAGATGGAGCGTACCGCTGACCGGCCCGTGCCTGGTGGTCGCGTTCGACCGGGCGAAGTGCTCTTCCTGGGACTCGCGACGGGCTCAGCCGGAGTTACGTGGTTGTGGTTCAGTGTGAATGTACTAACGGCCGTTCTGGCATCGATAACCTTGGCGGTTTACGTTTGTGCGTACACCCCCTTGAAACGTGTGTCGCCACTATGCACGGTTATTGGTGCGGTGTCGGGAGCTTTACCACCTGTTCTGGGTTGGACGGCCGCGGGCGGTCATCTCGATGCCGGAGCGATGTCGCTGTTTCTGCTGCTGTTTGCCTGGCAGTTTCCCCATTTTCTCGCCATTGCCACGATATACCGGCGTGATTACGAGCAGGCGGGTTTGAAGATGTTGCCAGTTCTTCGCAGCGGCCGAAGTTGTGCGGGGATCGTCAGCGTTGCGTATGCGAGTGTCTTGATTCCAATCAGCCTGATCGTCTGGCAGCAGGACATTGCTGGCAGTCTTTATCTGGTTGTGGCGCTGGCAGGAGGCTGTGTGTACTTCGCCAGTTCAGTCCGATTCATGATCGATCAGTCGACCCGTCGTGCTCGAGAACTCGTACTGTGCTCAATTGTGTACCTGCCGACGTTGCTACTGACGATGACGTGGGAACAATGTCGCCTTTTGGCGTAGATTCGAAACAACGGAAAGACTCAACTTTTCAGGCTTGGCCTGAGTAACGGAAGCTGACTATGTCGCATTCGGCCCCTGCCCATTCAACGCCGCCTCTGAAAATGGGGCTGGCTATTCCGGATTCGAAACTGTGCCTGTGGTTGTTCCTGGGCACGGAGATCATGTTCTTTACGGCCTTCATCGGCACGTACATCGTACTGAGAATGGGCTCGCCGGGCTGGCCGAGTGATCCTCACGACACTCATATCAATGTCCGGGCCGGTGGTATCAATACATTCGTACTGATCTTCTCCAGTTATCTGGTCGTGGTCGCTCACGAGGCCATGCACGAAGAGAACTTCAAGAAGGCCTGGAACTGCATGCTGGCAGTTCTGATTGCTGGCTTTCTTTTCCTTGGCATCAAGGGAATCGAATACGCTGGGAAGTTTACAACAGACATCGTTCCGGGCCACATCGCCGAAAACGATCAGCAGGCCATGCAGAAGTTCGTGGTGGAATTCACCGCGTCACGCGACGCCATGGCGAATGCTCTGTATGTGCCAGCGGAAGATGCTCCTGAGGCCACCGATACTGCCGCGAAGCTGGCAGCACTTCGGAATGAACTGACTGCCGGGCCGGCAGATGAGGAGCGTAGAGCCGAGCTGGAAGCATTGTTCCGCTTCAGTGATCGATTCGGATCGAACTTCGCAGTGATCACCACCAATGCGGCTGGTAAGGAAACGGTGAATTCTGATCCGACTTACATCGCCAAGGTCAAGGCAGACTACGAAGCGGCGCTCAAGACGCACGAGGATGTAGTTGCCGCCGCGACAGCGGCCGGCGATGAACTGCCTGCAGCGCCGCCTGCTCCCGATGTCGCTGGTCTTGCCGCCGTTGTACGACGTGAGATTCTTCCGCTGCACACGGGGGCGGAGCACGAATTGAATCCCCATTTCCAACGACTCTACGACGAAGCCGACAACGACACGGGCATTGCAGATTACTTCAGCGTGCATACACCCCACCCGCTTCCGTACGGAAACGTGTTCGCTTCGGTCTATTTCCTGATGACGGGATTCCACGCGATTCATGTGATCGTCGGAATGATTCTGTGGGGCATCGTGCTGGCGAAAGGTAAGGCTCTGGACGGAAGCTGGAGCGACTTCGTGGAAAACAGCGGCCTTTACTGGCACTTCGTTGATCTGGTGTGGATCTTCCTGTTCCCACTCATTTATATCGTGCAGTTCTGACGACCGAAGCCAGTAGCCTTCAAGTTTGCTTCTGCCGAGATAAAGGAATCACGCGTTATGGCTGACTCCCACGACGCTCATGCTCATCCCAACTACCGGATGATCTTCTACGTCCTGTGCATTTTTACGGGCATGTCCTGGATGGCCGATGAATTGAAGGGCTTCATTCCGGGGGCGGGACTGCTGGCGATTATCGTGCTGGGCGTGGCAACGGCCAAAGCCTTGTGCGTGATGCTGTACTTCATGCACTTGAAGTTCGAGCGGCCATGGAAATATGTGTTGCTGGCACCAACCTGCATTCTTGCGATCGGTCTGCCGCTGGCATTGCTGCCAGACGTTGGCGTGCACTATTACGTGGTCGACGTCCCGCAGGACTCGATTACCAGCCGACTGGAAGTACCGCACGATGCGGGCAACGGAGATCAACATGGAGGCGGGCAGCACGAACAATAACGTGTTGGCCGAACGGTGAATGGAGACTCGAAACCCGGCTTCCTCAGGAAGCCGGGTTTCTTCGTTTTGCGACCGGGTGGATCGATCGACTCACCAGATTTGCCTTTGGTCCTGCAAACGCTCACGACGAGCCTGTGTCGTGAATTGGGCAGTTCGCGTGAGGCATTTCACTGAATTCAGACGCAAACATTCCTGACGACCGACCATCCTGACGGGATGAGCATACAGTTGCCCCATTGGCGGGCACGCCTTGATGATTTGCCGTGTCCTGCCGACCGAATGGACTCAGATCATGGCTGAGCCCGCCCTGACTGAAGAGTGGTCGAAGGGAAATTGATGGACTGGTTGCACATCCGAGCATCACTTCTGGGCGAGAAGTCAGATCGCCAATTGATACCCGACCTTCGCCTGCCAGTGCTGCCCAAAGCGGTCAGTGAATTCACTGCAATCGCGGACGATCCAGAATGTTCCATCCGTGATCTGGCCGCAATTGTCGAGACGGACTCTGGCTTGACCTGTCAGCTGCTGCGAAACGTCAACGCCAGCGCAAACGGACTGACTCACCGAGTCTCGAGCGTGCAGCAGTCAATCTCGTTGCTGGGTATCAACCGGACAAAGTTATTTCTGGTGACAGCCGCGTTACAGACGGCGTTCCCAATTCGTCAGCTCAAGCTGGTTAACCTGGCCACGTTCTGGAACACAAACCTGGAACGAGCACACTTCGCGAAAATGTTGGCCGGCCTGTTGAAAACAGACCAAGAACTCGCATTTGGCGCGGCGTTGCTGCAGGACTTTCTGCTGCCGGTTCTGACGACGGAACACGATCAACACTACGTTGAATTCGTTCGGCAACAGGAATCAGAGCCGTGTGATCTCATTCACTTTGAGCAGCAGGTATTTGGCTGGGATCATGCGGAAGTCGGCGCTCGCGTGATGTTCGACTGGAAGTTTCCCGACGAGCTGATTTGCTGTGTCCTGTTGCACCATCAGGCCCTGAAACTGTTGGCACATAAAGAGCTGGGGCAGTCTCCTGCGGCCGCCGTGACACTGGCGGGACTGATGCCAGACGCGTTACGGCAGAGTCCAGTGGGGCTGTTACAACTGATGCAGCTCAATGACACATGGTCGACATTCGACCTGATGACCATGTCCGAGGAAGTGCTTGAACAGGCTCACGACCAGATGCACTACGCAGACAGCCACATCCCGTTCCGTGACTGGTGTGCTCAGATGCTCGAGACGGCTGACGCGTAGGCCAGTTACTCAAGACTCTGCCGTGCAACCCGCATCACATTGCCTCCAATGATCTTCCGGATCACGTCCTCGGAGTGTCCACGCTGTACGAGCCCGACGGTAAACAGTGGCCAGTTGGTCCAGGACAGACTCAGTCGTGCGTCAGGCGTAGTCACGTAATCGTCAGCCGGCCACAGCGATGCAAATCGCGTGCGGCTTTTGGGACGACGCGGAATCTTGCGGCTTTCTTCGGACGCATTCTGTGATGTGTATGCCACGTCCGTGCCGATCGCGACGTGGTCTGCTCCAAACTTCCTCACGACGTAATCGATGTGATCGAGGAACGCACTGATGTCGCCCGTCCCGCGCAGGAAGCGCGAGATACAGCAGATTCCGATGTAGCCGCCGGTGTCGGCGATGGCGCGGATGACTTCGTCGGGCTTGCTGCGAATGTGTGGGTGAATGCCACCGCATGTTGAATGACTGGCGACGACCGGCTTTGTGGACACCTGAGCGGATTCGAGACTCGTCTGCCAGCCGCTGTGAGCGCAGTCGGGCACGACGCCAATGCGATTCATCTCGGCAATGACCGAGCGACCGAAGTCGCTGAGGCCACCGTTGGCAGTTTCGGCACAGCCATCACCGATCATGTTCCGGCGATTGTAGGTCAGGTGCATCATGCGGATGCCCAGCTCGAAGAAGACGCGCAGATACCGCAGTTCGTCCTGAACGGAGACCCATTGTTCGGTCAGGGGCACTCCGTTACCGGTCAGATACAGACAGTGCCGTCCGGCGGCTTTTGCGGCCTGAATGTCCTCTGGCGTCGCGGCTTTAGACACGGACTCACGCAGCATGTCGGTCAGGTACGTAAAGCGCGACAGCCGCTTCATCAGCATCATCACTGACTGGCCCTCTTCGCCCGCATTCTGGTAAATGCAGGTGACACCGCTTGCACGCCATGCTTCCAGGAATTCGGCCTGTTCAACCGGGTCCGTGACACAGCGCGTCATCGACATGTCTTCGTTCATGTCCTTGTATTCGAGGTACGAACAACCCTCGTTGATGAGCTGTGCCAGAGCGTCACCGTCGACTGCGGATCGCGGCGCAAATCCGTACGCGTCGAAGACGATCGATTCCGCGTGCAGTCGGAGTCCGTGCTCAAGTTGCCGCGGCGTTGGCTTCAGGATGGACGCCGCGACTTTGCGGGCATGCTCGATCTGGCGATTGAACGGCTTCTCTGGTTTCTGAGCAGAAAAACTCGGCACGGTTGTGAGTGTGCCGGCTGCTGCGGCTGCCGACTGCAGGAATGACCGCCGGGTCAATGATCTGCGAATGTGTAAGAAACTGGACATATCATGACTCCATTGGGAAAATCAACGCTTCACCTTGGGCGAGAATACGAGCATCCGTCCGGGCAACGTATCTGCATGCGCACAATTTTTCACGGTCATGGCCTGTCAGCGTGTTACATCCGCTGCGTCGTGCCGAAAGCACAGTCTGGACGCAGTTCCGGTCAGACCGGCTCAGCGCGCCTTCAGCGGATGATTGACTGACCAACTCTCAAAAACCGTGGTGTGAGTCGATTCTGCCTGTTGAGGAATGATTTGTGGCTGCGTTAGGATCAAACAGTCGAGACGTTCACGCAGTGCGGGTGAATCTGCCCGCTGGTGACGTGGCGTCCCTCCCTGACCGATTGAGTGCCTGAAGCTTGCATGTCCGGTCTGTCTGTCTCCAGCTATCTGCAACGAGGGTCCTTTGATGTTGACTCCATTCCGTACTGCCGCCTTTGCTCTTCTTGGCGTGACTGTTCTGGCCTCCGGTGATCTGATGGCCGCGAAGAAGAAAGGTGCCATCACAAAGTTGACACTGGACCCGGATGCCCCCGTAGTTGAATTGTTCAAAGGGATGAAAGACAAGCAGCTGAAAGCCACGCTTATCCTGAAGGATGAAAAGGCGGGCAACATGCTGATCGAGAATCTCACCAAGGAAACCCTGACGGTTCAGTTTCCCGAATCCTATGTGGGTATTCATGCCGTCAACCAGTTTGGTCTCGGCGGTGGAGGCGGTGGACTCGGTGGCGGTCAACTAGGTGGCGGTGGACTCGGTGGCGGACAGGGAGGGCAGAAACAGGGTGGAGGTGCTGGTGGCGGACTCGGTGGCGGACTGGGCGGCCAGCAGGGCGGCGGTGGCGGTGGATTCTTTTCCATTCCGCCAGAGAAGGTCGTTCGCCTGAAGGTGAATGGCGTCTGCCTGGAGTACGGCAAGCCACATCCCAGCCCACGGATGGAATACCTGGTGTTCCCCGTTTCGCATGTCACAAAAGACCCCGTGTTGACTGAAGTTCTCAACATGGTTGGTACGGGCAGGATTAACCAGAATGCTGCCCAGGCGGCCGCATGGCATCTGGCAAACGGCAAATCCTGGCAGGAACTGGCCACAATGGTCAGGCGTGGGCCTGGTGCCGACGTCCCGATGTTCAATGTGGTCGAGCTGCAAGGTGCTCAGCGGTTGATCGCCGCTGCAACTGTGCGTGCTGAAGAACGCAAGAAGAAAGAGGCTGAAAAACCAGCCGAACCCGTACGGCGCGATCGTACTGGTCGTGTCGTTTCTCAGCGCTGATGCGCGTGACGCAGTTCTGTCAAAGACGGTATCAAAGCCCGGTTCCTGTTGGAGCCGGGCTTTTTTAATTTCACCACCTCTCCTCGCGCCACGATCAGTGCACCCACAAAACCTGAGTGACTCACGTTACTCGCCGTGGTTGCATTGGTATGTTGCGGATCGATCAAAACGTCATAGCAGTCCGACAAGTCAGACTTGGGACGCTTGAGTTCTCAGAGTTTCCGATGTGGGGCGTGGTGACCAATGCAGAATGTCGAAGCACTCGGCGGACTGAATTGCCGGACCGTGCAGCAACTGGACGAGACTGTCTCACCCGAAGTGGTGGTCATTCTGTGCCATGGGTTTGGCGCGCCCGGGACTGATCTTGTTAGTTTGGGTCCTGAGCTGCTCGACTCGCACCCGTCCATCGCCGGCGCAGTGCAGTTCATCTTCCCCGAGGCACCACTTTCACTGGACAACGTCGGGATGTTCGGCGCTCGGGCGTGGTGGCACCTTGATATGGAGCGGCTGCTCGCTGCAGCTCAAGGTGGCACGTTTCGGGATTTACGCAACGATCATCCGGACGGCTTGCCTGATGCTCGCGAGAAACTGACTGCTCTGATCCACGAAGTCCGCGAGCGGACCGATCTGCCCATGTCTCGAATTGTGCTCGGCGGTTTCTCGCAGGGTTCGATGCTGGCGACAGACGTTGCCCTGCGGCTGGAAGAGCCGCCAGCGCACCTGTGTGTCTGGTCGGGAACACTGCTGAACGAGGAAGTGTGGCGCGAGCTGGCTGCGAAGCGAGGCTCGCTGAAAGTCCTGCAGAGTCACGGACGGCACGATCCGATCCTGCCGTTTGAGGCAGCGATCTGGCTGCGGGAGATGTTTGAGGAGTCTGGATTCGATGTCGATTTCATCGAGTTTCCTGGGGTCCACACAATTCCACATCCGGCACTGGTGTCTTTCGCTCAGATCTTGGACCGGCTGGTCCGGACTGCGTAGTCGCAGTGAATTCCGTCGCGTGCCTCAGCATGTCCTGGCGACGTAATCCATCTTCGAACGCCGAGATGAAATCGGCCTGGGCACGATTTCAGCCCGCAGGTCGCCTCTGGCTGGCTATGATGGAGTGAATCAGCCGCGGCACGGACGCTGGTTTGGACCATTCCAGTCAATTCCCCGGAATCGTGTAAGTCTGAGTCGGCACGTGCTGTAAGGCGAACGGTCGAAGAAACCCTGCGAGTACTGATATGGACAGCTTTCCCGCCACACGATCCAGCCTGCTGCTGCGCGTCCGCGATGGAGACGACACGCTCGCATGGGGAGAGTTCGTCGAGCTGTACACACCACTTGTCTACAAGTACGCCCGCCGCCATGGTCTCCAGGATGCGGATGCCGCTGACCTGGCTCAGGAGGTTCTGCGAACCTGTAGCCAGTACCTCGGGCGGTTTGACTACGATCGCGACCGGGGCACGTTTCGTGGCTGGTTGTACTCTGTCGTACGGACGCGGTTGAGTAACCTTGTGGCAGGTCAGAAGCGACATCCCAAAGGCCAGGGCGGTACCGACTTCATTCAGGTTCTGGAACAGCAGCCTTCGCCCGGATCGGATGCCGATCGCTGGAATCACGATTACGAATTCCGAATCATCGAATGGGCACAGGATCGAATTCGCTGTGAGTTTCGCGAACGAACCTGGCAGGCCTACCTTCGAACGGCACACAGTGGGGAGTCTCCCAAGGCCGTCGCGAAATCACTGGGCATGAGCGTCGGAGCCGTGTACGTCTCGAAGGCGCGCGTGCTCAAACGTCTCAAGCAACGTATTGCCGAGATTGAAGACGCCCCGTCCTGGTTCATTAATTAGGGTCTCCGGACGGACACGAAGCGGAATTGGAGTTTTGTCGTGGTGACGCGGACGACATGCCTGCAAGCCGAACAGATTCTGGAGCTGCTCGAATCCCGGCTGCCCGAATCTGAGGAAGCCGAGATCGTCCGGCATCTGGACCATTGCGACCGTTGCCGCCGCCGACTCGAAGCGCTGTCACCGCGAGATTCTGAATTCGCCGCACTTGACGAGTCCGACCCCGGTTCTTTCGGACCGGCGTATCATCAGGTGTTTGAGGCGCTCCGACAGAAAGACTTTGAGGCTCGGGAGAATGGGGACACCGAGGCCGAGGACTCACTCGATTTCCTGCAAACGTCATCGAATCCGAATCTGATGGGGCGTTTCGGTCGCTATGAGGTCAGTGAGTTTCTGGGACGTGGTGGCATGGGAATTGTCATGCGTGCCCGTGACCCACTGCTCGACCGAATCGTCGCCATCAAGGTGCTCGATCCACGTCTGGCGGGGAAGAAGAATGTGCGGCTCAGATTTGAGCGTGAGGCCCGCGCGGCTGCGGCAGTCAGTCATGAGAACGTCGTCGTTCTTCACGGTGCGTCCGAACGCGACGGACTGCTGTATCTGGTCATGCAGTATGTCCCGGGTGAGTCACTGGCCGAACGTATTCGCCGAGATGGAGCACTGGGCGTGCGAGAGATTCTTCGTATCTCGACTCAAATGGCGTCAGGCATGGCTGCCGCTCATGCTCAGGGCATCGTCCACCGGGATATCAAGCCAGCAAACATTCTGCTGGAAGACGGCTTTGAACGAGTCCGTATTACGGATTTCGGATTGGCTCACATCATCGACGATGCCAGCCTGACGCAGTCGGGACTGGTCGCTGGCACGCCGTCGTTCATGTCGCCCGAGCACACACAGGACGGCTCGATCGACTATCGCGCCGATCTGTTCAGTCTGGGCAGCGTGATGTATGCCATGTGTACGGGCGAGCAACCGTTTCGCGGTGCTACCAGCCTGGCAGTCATGCGGAGTGTCTGCGACGACGCCCCTCGGCCCATACGCGAGATCAACCCGGCCGTCCCGCGGTGGCTGGTTGAGGTCATCAGCAAGCTCCACGTCAAGAATCGGGAGCGACGTTACCAGAGTGCCTACGAAGTCGCCGAACTGCTCCGCGTTCGACTGGCGAATTTGCAGCTATCACCCGATGGTGGCGACACCGATGCGACGACGCCTGAAGCAGATGCGCTCGATTCGCTACCTGTGTCATCGCCGACCTGGCGTCACCTGCTGCGATTTTCCTCGACGCCCGTGCTGAGATTTCTGCGGGTCTTTCGCAAGCGTGACTGATCGCTGGACATTGCCGGTCGGGTCTGGATCTCTACCAGATTCTCGAAAATCGTCCCCGTTATGGTCCCGCGTTCCCGCTGATGCGACAGCGCACCAGCGTCGCGATGTCGTAACGAGAAAACGTCTCGGAAATGCACCAGAAACGTAAGTTCTGATGTGGCGTCCTTGTAGTCCCCCCTGGAACGACAGGTCGCAGCACGAGGCGCAGATTCCTGCAAATGGCGAACCGGTCGCACGGGACCACCACATCAGGAGAATCGGACGATGAAGAACGAATCCCGAAATACGGAGCTTCCCGGAGCACCTGCCTGGTTTCAGTCTTCCCTTCCCAGTGCACCTGTGTGGTTTCAGTCGTCCGCCGAGCGGATCGAATTCGAAACTACCGATAATGAGCCTCACAATGACGGCTTCAATGCTGACGAGCCAGACTTCGTTGAGCTGGACACCGCAGAAGCAACGGGCACGATAGGACCGAACGCCGAATTCGAACGGCAGTCATCCGCAGCGACCGCTTCAGAGGCACAGAGCATTCGGGTCCGTGATGTCATGCTGGGTGGCGTCGCGGCGACCATTCTGTTTGCTGTTTTCTCCGTTGGATTTCTCTCCCGAGGTTTGATGATGCCGACGAGGGATTCAGGTTTCCGCCCGGTGGTTGAAGCCACCAGTGAGATTCCTGTTCAACGGC
Organism: uncultured Planctomycetaceae bacterium; assembly: GCA_964431285.1. Classification (GTDB taxonomy): domain Bacteria; phylum Planctomycetota; class Planctomycetia; order Planctomycetales; family Planctomycetaceae; genus CAUZFZ01. Next base: position 1,208 of record CAYSJO010000287.1, on the reverse strand, counting down.
CGAACGATGCAGTTCCTTCGCTGATTGCAGCCCGGAGTAATCCTGCCGCATCAACCGTCATGGCGTCAGTTTCAGCACCGAAACTGCCCCAGCCGGAAGTTGGCGACCAAGTCGAACCCAAAGCAGCGGCATCGCCTGACCAGCCACCGCCGCAACTCAAGCTGTCGGACCCACTGACCCACTCGATTATGGCGAAGCCGACACCTGGGACTCTCAAGATGACTGCCGCGCAGCCCGTGTCCCTCAATCTGGCCATGAGCACAGCTCAATCAGCGACCGATGGCCAGATCGGGCAATGCAGTGGCCCACCGCAGGGACCGGTCCAGGGAGAATTTGGGACAAAGATCGCCTGGGCCGACACTCCGGACGAGTCGTGGCAACTGGCTCGGGACCAGAGCAAGCTGGTTTTCATGATGCACGTGTCCGGCAACTTCGAGAAACCAGGCTTCACCTGAAACAACGCCCAGAAATACAGAGCAGGTGCTCTGTCGGACGAGAACGTCGCAAACTTCGTCGCGCAGAATTTCGTTGCCAGCCACGAGCAGGTGGGCAACTTTGAAGTCAGGAACGTCAACGGCAACATTCAGAAGAATGGTGGCAATGTCGCAAGCTACTTCTGTACTCCGGATGGCCAGGTCATCAATGCTGTGGCCGGGCCGGCCAAGGCGGACGTCGTACTGAAAGAGGCTCGCTGGGCAGTCGATGCCTGGAAGAAGATGCAGGGCCGAACTGTTAACGAGACAGACATCCTTGCAGCGGCGCATCGTGATGCCATCAGAGCAACTAATGGCAATCAGAAGAAGGTACATCGTCTGCTGGCGGACCAGCCACTGGCTCAACTCGCGTCCGTCTACCCGGCGGTGTTCGAGAACATTCTCAACGAAGAAGTCGCGAATGTGACGGTCGACCTGAAGCTCGCCTCTCAAGGTCTCGAAGCCGCGAAACGCGAGGGACTGCCGCTGCTGTTCATCTTCCACAAACGCGACGACAATCGGCAGGCGATTGGCAAATGGAACCTGCTGCTCGCTCAGAACAGTCGCGGCCCGGGCGCCGTGCTGCCACAGATCGCTCGATCGTTTGTCACCATCGCCCTGCCGCTGGATGAACTTCCCGCGCTGTCGCGGCAAGCCGGTGTCGAACCGTACCGCGTGCCAGACAACGTCACACCGCTGTTTATTGTGGCCGACAGTAACGGGATGCAGATGAGT
>CAYSJO010000286.1:0-9591 GCA_964431285.1 uncultured Planctomycetaceae bacterium | reverse complement strand
GCTCCCCGTCTTTCAATTGCCTCAGTCCCGCTGCTGGCCGCGGCCCTTGCGATGCTTCTGGCCGTTTCGTGTTTCTGGCAGTCATCCGAATCCCACGCTCAACGCTTTCCTGGAGCCGGTCGAGCTAACCGCCAACTTCCTGCCGACCGCAACGGCGTTCCCGAATGGGAAGTCGATCAACGCTTCAAGCACGATGTCTTCACCTTCGTCCGACTGCGCTACAACTCGTACCGTGGCTGGGGACGCTGGGCGACGGACTATCCCGACAGTGACCTCAACTTCAGCTTTCGACTCCAGCAGCTCACATCGCTGAAGGTCGATCCTGACGGCAAAGTGCTGGAGATCACCGACCCCGACCTGTTCGATTTTCCGTGGGTCTACATGATCGAACCAGGTGGTCTGGAATTCACACCCGAGGAAGTAGAAACTCTGCGCCGTTACCTGATGAACGGTGGTTTCATGATGGTCGACGACTTCTGGGGCGAGGCCGAGTGGTTCAACTTCTACACCGAAATCAAACGCGTCTTCCCAAACCGCGAGCCAATCGAACTACCGCCCGAGCACCCAATCTTTCACTGCGTCTACGACCTGCCGGAGAAGCCCCAGATCCCCAGCATCGGCGCCGCGCAGTACGGGCGATCACAGGGCATTACCTGGGAACGCGATGACGCACGCGAAGTCCACTACAAGGGTATTTTCGACGATGAAGGTCGAATGATGGTCATCATCTGCCACAACACGGACCTGGGCGATGGCTGGGAACGTGAAGGCGAAGACCCGTGGTACTTCAAAGAGTTCTCCGAGAAGAAAGCGTACCCGTTAGGAATCAACATCGTGTTTTACGCGATGACTCACTGAGCGATTCCCTCGCCGAGCGAGGGATTGGGAGAAACCACATGAGCTTTGCAGTTGTCTCCGAACACCCCGACGAAGAACGTCGCGTCATTGATCTGCTTCGAGGAGCCCGCGGGCAGATATTCACCGAGCTGCGCAAGGTGATCATCGGCCAGGAGGAAGTCATCGAGCAGCTTCTGCTGGCGCTGTTCACAGGAGGCAACTGTCTCATCACCGGAGCACCCGGTCTGGCCAAGACGCTTCTGGTAAAGTCAGTCGCGGACCTGTTCCACCTGCAGTTCAAGCGGATTCAGTTCACGCCCGACCTCATGCCGGCCGACATCACCGGTACGGAGATTCTGGAGCAGGACGAAGACGGGCAGCGCCGGATGGTGTTTGTCAAAGGTCCGATCTTTGCCAACGTGATTCTGGCGGACGAAATCAACCGCACGCCGCCGAAGACGCAGTCAGCATTGCTGGAAGCCATGCAGGAGCATCAGGTCACGGCGACCGGCAAACTGTTCACACTGGAAGAGCCGTTTTTCGTGCTGGCAACACAGAACCCGATCGAGATGGAAGGCACGTATCCGTTGCCCGAAGCTCAGCTCGACCGGTTCATGTTCAATGTATTCGTCGACTACCTGCCCGAAGACGACGAGGTTGCTGTTGTCACGCAGACAACCAGCGGAGCGAAGGAAGACCTGAAGCCCATGTTTACGGGTAGCGACCTGGTTGCGTTCCGTTCGGCAGTGCAGAGTGTCCCGATCGCCGAGGACGTCGCTCGGTATGCCGTTCGCTTGGCAGCCGCATCGAGACCTCATATGGAGGACACACCAGATTTCATCAACGACTGGGTCAGTTGGGGTGCCGGTTTGCGAGCCGGACAGTACCTGGTTCTTGGCGCAAAAGCTCGAGCCATCCTCGATGGAAACTCACACGTCAGTGTCGACGACATCCGGCATGTTGCGCTACCCACGTTGCGTCACCGCATTCTGGTGAACTACCGCGCCGAAGCAGATGGCATCACAACCGACCATGTCATTGACAAGCTGCTGGAGACCGTTCAGCCGCCGGCCTGACAGCGTAGGCCGGAACAAGCGTAGCGCAGTTCCGGCGATTCAGTTCCTTTCTGACAGCTCAGATGCCGGAACAGCGCTACTCTTGTTCCGGCCTACGGTCGAACGGCCCAATGGCACGCTCCCAGAACAACTCGCCGATCACCCGCTACGCCGATCCCGCGGTGCTGATGCGCATCCGTTCGCTGGACCTGCGAGTCAAAGCGGTGATGGAAGGCTTCTTCAACGGACTCCATCGCAGCCCGTTCCATGGGTTCTCCGTCGAGTTCACTGAGTATCGCCAATACACCGAAGGTGACGATCCGCGATACCTGGACTGGAAAATCGCAGCCCGCTCGGACCGTTATTACATCAAGCTGTTCGAAGACGAAACAAATCTGCGCTGCCATCTGCTTGTTGATAACAGCCGCTCAATGAGTTTCGGCAGCAGCACTGAATACACAAAAGCCGACTACGCCAAGACTCTGGCCGGTTGTCTGGCCTACTGTCTGACCCAGCAAAGAGACGCAGCCGGACTTGTCCTATTTGACGAAGACGTTGACGATCTGATCCCCGCGCGCTTTCGCCACGGTCAACTGCGACAGATTCTCGCGGCCCTGGAGAAGGCTGAGAAAGGGCAGTCGACAGACTTAACCAGGCCGCTGGAGCGCGTCGCAGGACAGGTTCGAAAGCGCGGGCTGGTCGTGCTCATTTCGGATCTGCTGGCACCGATCGAAGGTCTGGAAAGGAATCTGGGTTATCTCGCTGCTGCAGGTCACGAACTTGTGGTGTTCCAGATTCTCGATCCCCAGGAACTGGACTTCGAATTCGACGAACCGGCCTTGTTTCAGGACATGGAAACGGGCCGAGAGGTCTATGTGGATCCTGAATCGGCGAAGAAGCAGTACCGTGAGAAGCTCGATCAACATCTCGCCGATGTTCAACGCACGTGCGAGAAGTTGGGTGCTGTGTACGAACTCACAACGACGGATCGCCCGCTTGAGGTCGCGCTATCCGAGTTCATGCTGCGGCGAGCCCGCATGAAGGCCGGACCAACGCGATCGTCACGACAGCAAGCCAGGAGGGCCGTATGAGTTTTCTGACGCCCTTGTACATGGCCGGTCTGGCAGCCGTCGCTTTGCCGATACTGTTCCACATGATCCGGCGTGCACCTAAGGGCACGGTGCAGTTCAGCACGCTGATGTTCCTGGAACCATCTCCGCCACGAGTGACGCGACGATCCAACATTGAACACTGGCTGTTGCTGTTGCTCCGCGCTGCTGCAGTCATGCTGCTGGCGTTCGCATTCTCTCGACCGTTCTTACGTCAGAGCGAAGATCAACTCATCACGGGCGAGTCGAAGCGCACGGCGATTCTTGTCGACATCAGCGCGAGCATGCGTCGCGAGGGACTTTTGGCCCAGGCTCTCGAGCAGGTCAATCTGGTTCTCGACGCCGCAGGTCCACTCGACGAAGTCTCGCTGCTCGCATTCGACCGGCAGCTTCAACCGCTACTGACCTTCGAGGAATGGGACGGGCTGGAGCCCAACTCGCGCGATGCCATCGTGCGTAAACGACTGACGATTCTGAAGCCCGGCTGGCTCGGTACCGACCTGGGACAAGTGCTGCCTGAAGCTGTGACAACTCTGCTGGATCATGAAGACAAAGTGCGGTCGGTCAGGCAGGCGGAACTGATCCTCATATCAGACCTGCAGCGTGGCAGTCGCGCCGAGAGCCTGCAGGCCTTCGACTGGCCGGATTCCGTGACTGTTCAGATTAAATCTCTGAAAGCCACGACAACCGACAATTCCAGTCTGCAGATCGTTGGAACCACCATCCAGCAGGACGGGCTGCGAATTCGCGTGGATAACGAACAGGACTCACGGCCCGAACGGTTTGATCTGCTCGCTGAAGCTGTTGACGTCGTACCTGTTTCGACCGAACCGCCAACGGTTGCACAAACGATTCCCACCGGGACCTCTGGAGAGTCGCAAGTCATTCCGGCGACTCACCGTCGAGAGATTCCAGAATGGGTCATTCGTGACATCCACGTTCCGCCGGGGCAAAACCGAGTCGTCAAACTCAGCGACCTGCCAGCCGAACGAACTGCATTTCGTCTCACACTGACCGGCGACGAAACCAGCTTCGACAACGAAGCCTGGTTTGTACGGCCGAGCCCGCCCATCATCACCGTACAGTATTACGGAGATGGCGACGCCAGCGACGCTCAGTCGCTCCGCTATTACCTGGAACGTGCTTTCCTCTCGACGCCGGCACGTGAAGTGGACTTCGTGGCGGGCGATGTGGAGTTCTCCTCAACTGGCAAACAGGGCCTGACGATCGTTTCGCATTTGCTTGATGACGATCAGTTGAAGAGAGTTGAAACGGCATTTGAAGCCGGTGATCAGGTCCTTGTTGTCGGTGCGACTTCCGATCTCTGCGAGCAGGCATTCCGCATTGCCGTGCCAGAAAGTGACAATCTCAAGTGCTCGGCGACCGAAGCGGCCGTTGATGGGTATGCGATGCTTGGCAATGTGCAATTGCAGCATGCGCTGTTCGAACCATTCGATGATGCCAGGCTCTCGGACTTCACAAAACTGCCTGTCTGGAAACACTGCTCGCTCAGGCACCAGACCACGACCGGGTCGCCCAAAGCAACTGCAACAGTGCTGGCCAGCTTTGATGACGGAGATCCCGCCGTAATCGAAATCAAACGGCCGCTTGATGTCGGCGGACGACAGGGATCAGTCCTGCTGTTTACGTTTGGATGGCACGGCACAGACAGCCGTTTCGTTCTGTGGTCTAAGTTCGTCCCGATGATGAATCACCTGGTCGACCAGCTTGCCGGGACTGATCGCGAGATGACGCGTCTGACGGTTGGTGAATCGATCCTCGTACGAGATGTCGCGTCGAATGCGAGCGGTGATGTCGAGATCACCATGCCGTCCGGCACGCGATCGACCGTCAATTCTGAATCATCAACGTTGCGGTTGAATGAACCGGGCGTCTTCAACGTCGCCTGGAAGGGACCAGCCGGACCTCGAAACACGGCACTGGCAGTGAATCTCGATCCACTGGAAAGCCGCACGTCTCCGCTCGGACTGGAAGAATTACGCGCGCTAGGTGTCCCGCTTCCTGAAGCGGCTGTCGATTTGCAGTCCCCAGAAGAGAAGCGGCAGCTGCAGGCGCGCGAACTCGAATCACGTCAACGATTCTGGCAATGGGTCATTCTGGTGAGCGTGCTGATTCTGCTCGCGGAAACCTGGCTCGCCGGACGACTGGCACAACAGACACAACAGAGTGCAGGTGAGCAATGGACAGGCACATCTCACGGCAGCTGACTCAGGTCATCTCCCGATTTCGGCGGTTGCACCGCTGGCATGCGTTGAGCGTGCTGTGGTGTATCCTCGCCCTCGTTGCAGCAGGTGCCTGGTATGCCTCGCTTCCACCAGCGATCGCGGGACAGATCGCAATTGCAATCCTCGCCGTTGGCTGCATCGGCGCGCTGTGGTTGTGGCGGCCGCTGAGCATTCTGGAGGCCGAGCAACTCAAAGTAGCAAGAGTTGTCGAGAACACGTTTCCCGATTTGGAACAACGACTGTTGACTGTTGTCGAACAGACTCCCGACGTGCAATCGGGCGGCTTTTCGTACCTGCAACAGCAACTGGCGACCGAAGTTCGCTGCCACTCGTATGGCAACGACTGGAACCGCAGCGTTCCATTCCAGCGAATCATGAGCCGCATGGTGTTTGCGTTTGTGGCGATCGGAATCACAGTTTTCCTGACCGGTCGCATCCATAGCACACGGACCGAGACAATCGTTGCAATCCAGCCGGCCGACGCGGCCGCAGTGTCTTCGGCTGAATCGGGTCGTCGCTATTCCGTCTCTGTCGATCCGGGTACGACCGAAGTGGAACGCGGAACCAGTCTGACCATTGTGGCGAAATTCGACGGTCCGTTGCCGTCATCGATCTCAATGGTCCAGACCGGATCTGGGATTCAAGCCACGGCGATCCCGATGCAGCAAAGTCTCAATGAACCGCTCTTTGGCGTGCGTTTGCCAAGCGTTGATGCAAAATTCGAATACCGTGTTGAGTTTGACGACGAAAGTAGTGAGACCTTTCAGGTCAGCGTGTTCGAACTGCCGCGAGTCGAGCAGGTGGACGCTCGTGTTGAGTTTCCGTCCTACGCGGGTATCCCGGCTGAACTGATCGAAGACACCTGGCAGATCGCGGCCGTGGAAGGCTCGACCGCCGTGCTGATCTGTCAGTTAAACAAGTCCATCGAATCCGGGTTCCTGGTGTCGGCTGACGATCAACGCTTTGAACTTAAGCGGACCAATGGCTCGTACAAGCGACGTTCTGAACAAAGTCAATCTGTCCAGCTGATTGAGGCCACATCGCCTCAGGATCGACATTCAGACGTCCAGAATGCGGAGTCCATTAATAACGAATTCGCAGAGTACAGGAGCAAGCCCGGCAAATCTCGTTTTCTCGATACGTATTCGGACAACTGGTTGTTGGACGAGCTGCAGCACCTGTACGTTGCCCGCATTCCTGTTTCGAAGCCGATGCGGCTGCGGTTCGAGTTGACGGATGACAAAGGACGCAAGAATCGCGAAGACGACGAGTTTCTGATCGACGCACTGCCCAACCGTCCGGCGGAAATCAAGTTGACTTTTCCCGCAAAGGACCTCCGCGTCTCGCCCATCGAAGAACTGCAGCTTGAAGCGACCGCATGGGACGACTTCGGACTGCGTGACCACGGCATCATTCTGGCCGTGGCCGATGACCCCGACCGAACAATCTCACTGGGTGAAGAAGGAACGGCCCGCGAACAGCACCATTTGTCGCATCTTGTCGAACTGGAACTGACGGGCGCGGAACCGGATCAGTTGGTCTCGTATTACTTCTTCGCGGACGACGTTGCTGCAGACGGCTCGCTGCGCCGCACGATGTCAGACATATTCTTTGCCGAGGTGCGGCACTTTGAGGAGATCTTCCGTGAAGGTCAGGCACCGCCTGGAGGTCAGCAGCAACAGCAACAACAGCAGCAGGGTGGCAAGAGTGCTCAGCAGGCCGAGAAGCTGGCCGAGTTGCAGAAGCAGATCATCAATGCAACGTGGAACATCATCCGCCGTGAGACCAGCGAAACCGTTTCCGCGTCCTTCGGTCCGGACACACAACTCCTGATCGAGTCACAGCAACAGGCACTCGAACAACTCGCCGAACTGTCAGAGAAGCTGCAGGATGCGGCGTCGAAGAAGTATGCAAAACAGATTGCCGAAGCGATGACGTCGGCTGAGGGTGAACTGCAGAAAAGTCTGGACGGGTCTTCGGCAGAACCGCTTCGTCCGGGTCTGCGATTTGAACGGTCGGCGTATCAGACGCTGCTCAAGTTGCGAGCGAGTGAGCATGAAGTCACGAAGCAGCAGGGAGGCGGTGGTGGAGGTGGCGGTGCTCAGGGCGGCAGTAAACAGCAGATGCAGCAACTGGAACTCGACAACAAGAAGAACCGTTACGAAGCCGAGAGCCAGGCGGGCCAGAAACAGAATGCTCAGCAGCAGCAACAGAATCGTGAGCAATTGCAGGCGGTCAATCGACTGCGCGATCTGGCTCGGCGACAGGGTGATTTAAATCAGAAGCTCCGTGAACTCGAGCACGCACTGGCCGCAGCCGAAACGGAGAAGGAACGCGAGAAAATCGAACGGCAGCTGAAACGACTGCGTGACGAGCAGCGTGATTTGTTGAAGGATGTCGACGAACTGCGCAATCGAATGGAACGGCCCGAAAACCAGCAGCAGATGGCCGAGTCTAAGCAGCAGCTCGAAAACACTCGCTCGCGAGTGCGACAGGCATCTGAGGCACTCGAGAAGGGTCAGCTTTCGCAGGCGTTGAATTCGGGGACACGCGCCGAACGCGAGCTGCAGAACCTGCGTGACGACATGCGTCAGAAAGCGGCCGGCCAGTTCGGTGAGGCGATGCGCAATCTACGCGATCAGGCACGTGAGATCGGTGAACGACAGGACCGAATTGCTCAGCAACTCAGCGACAACGAAACGGATCCGAAACAGCAGCGATCGTTGCGGTCGAACAGAAACCGCGAGGGTCTGAAGAATGAGTTCAACGATCAGAAGAAGCAGCTTGAGGGTGTGCTGGATGACATGCGTGAGGTTGTCGAGAAAGCTGAAACAGCCGAACCGCTGCTGGCTCGTGAACTCTACGAAACTGTGCGAAAAGCTCGTTCCGACCGACCGGGAGATGCACTTGACGAATCACGGAATCTCGTCGGTCGCGGATTAGTGGATCAGGCCGCCGAGGCAGAGCAACGAGCCCACGATGGCCTCGACCGTTTGCAGCGCGGAATCGAACGCGCCGCCGATTCGGTACTGGGTAACGAACTCGAAACACTCCGACGTGCGCAGGAAGAACTCGACGGCGCCGCTCGCGCTGTTGAGAACGAACTGGCTCAGGCCGATCCCTCTCAACTTCGACAAGCGCGTAATGGCGACTCCGATCCGAAGTCGCCGCAGTCTGGCGAGTCTCGCTCAGGTACTCCGGGTGAGGACGCATCAAAGCCCGACGCACAGGGGACTGGTGAGCCGACTTCAGATGCGAATCAAACCGACACCGCAGACGGTCAACCTTCACAGAACAGTCCGTCTCAAGACGGCACTGGCAATCAGCCGCAGAAGGGTCAGCAGCAAAAAGGCCAGCCTGGTGGCGAAGCGACCGGTGATAAAGAACCGAATGCCGGCTCAAAGCCAGGCGAGCAAACTCCCGGACAGAAGCCCGGTGACACGAAGCCGGGACAGCCGAACGAAGGTGAGGGCAAAGGTCAGCCGTCCGAGAGTCCTGGAAACCAGCCCGGACAGAAGCCGTCCACACAAAGCGGCGAGTCTCCGTCTGGCCAGCCGTCGCAGGGCGGTCAGAAGCCAGGCGGTCCAAAGGGGCAGGCCCAGTCACAACAGCCAGGTCAAAGTTCGCCGGAATCCCCGGGTGCGCAGTCGCCTGGTTCGACACCAGGCGAATCAAAGTCGCCTTCGTCTTCCGGGTCCGGCGGAGAAGGGAAGGGACCAGGCAAACAACGCCCGCAGCCCGGACTACGAAAAGGACAGAACCAGGGGCCAAAGCAGGCAACGGCTCAGAACCAGGGTGGGAATCAGTCCGGTCCTGGCGCACCGCTGACGGGTCCTGGATTCCAGGAATGGTCAGATCAGTTGCGTAACATCGAAGAGATGGTCGACGACCCGAAGCTGCGTGCCGAGGTCGCTCAGATTCGGGAAGCCGCTCGCAGCATGCGGATTGAATTCAAGAGGCATTCGAAAGAGCCCGAGTGGGATCTGGTAAGGATGCAGGTTCTGGAACCGCTTACGGAACTCAAGCAGCGACTGCGCGAGGAGATTGCAAAAAGGGAGTCTCCAGATTCCCTCGTGCCGATTGACCGTGACCCCGTGCCAGACCGATACGCGGACCTGGTCCGGCGGTATCTCGAACGAATCGGGTCAGGGAAATGAGCCGGCTCGCTCAGCTTGAGTGGGACATGCGTTGAAACGGGTGGGAGAGAACATGATTTCATTCGGCAGCCCAACCTGGTTGATTCCAGCCGCAGTTGTGGCACTCATCGCCGTGATCGCTGTGGTGATTGCTGCACGGCGAGGCCATGCTCCGCACCGTATTCGTATCGCGGCAGGCGCACTGAAA
>CAYSJO010000285.1:0-2286 GCA_964431285.1 uncultured Planctomycetaceae bacterium | reverse complement strand
GGCAGCGGATTGCAAATCCGCCATCCCCGGTTCGAATCCGGGCGGCGCCTCTCCTAAAGCCCTGACACAGCAATAGTTTGCGTCAGGGCTTCCCTATGCGCTTTTGCTTATCTAGAAGCTGCCCATCACACCACCATCGTTTCGGTTCCCCAGATTGTTCCAAATTGTCGCGTCGATATTCTCACTGACGAAACGTACGGAACCGTCACCGATCAGCATGTGCAGGCCACGCGCATGATCGCTGTCGAACCCGTGTCCATCCGGCGCGATCGGCAGGCTGACGCCTGTCGAGGCGAGCACGAAGTGACCATCGTTCTTTTCTGCGCTGGTGGTGCCGGTCATTGCCCTGACCTGGTTGTAGTGCACGCCGGCCCAGACTGCGGGACCGGTTTCCATCGACCGTTCCCCAGCGGCAAATGTGACGCTCGATCCGTCAATCATGTCACGCAGCCTCACGCTGCTGTTGCCGAACAGGATTCCATTGCCCGGTTGCGAACTCAGAGGGCCACTGCCGTAGTTCCCTACGTAACTTGCCTTTGCCGCAAAGCCCACGAAGTTATCCAGCAGCTTCATCATAGGAGGCGAACCACTAATCCCCCACGCCGAGTCGTTCCATGCGGCCTGACCTTCGATGCCTGGGTCCGACGGACACTGCCATCCCTTCAGAGCGATTCTGGGCAACGTTGGCGACTCAAAATCCAACGTCCGGTAAAGGACACTTTGCTCCACGAACGGCAGCAGCATCGTTCCCCAACCGAATCCTGTGTGCTGGTAAGGATCACTCAGGTCGTCCTGGATATACCCGGGCGGAAAGGTGCTGTGCACCTCGTGATAGTTGTGCAGAGCGATACCGATCTGACGCAGATTGTTCTTACACGTTGTCCGGCGTGCCGCCTCGCGCGCCTGCTGAACCGCAGGAAGCAGCAGCGCGATCAGAACCGCAACCATTGCGATGACAACCAGCAGTTCTATCAGCGTCATGCCACGCCGATCCCGCCTCATGACTTCATCTCCAACTGGACAATTCCGGCCACAGGGGCCGAACGCACACGAACCAGTTCTACGATCGCATTGGTTTGAGTCGAAAGTAGAGACAATCCTGTAACGCAATCCAACTCCAGACGAGCGAAAGCGGACGCGACTGGCAGAACTCGGCGACGAAACAGGCCGCTCACGATCAGACTCACAGCGTCTTCAGAAACACGACCAGTGCCATGACTTCATCCGTCGTCAGTTCGCGCTTGAGCTGATGTCTGTGCTTCAGAAACACGTCTTCCAGAGAGTCACTGCGACCATCGTGAAACAGTGATACACGCCGTCCGACGCCTCGCAGAGACGGCGGGTTGAACTTTCTGTTGCCGACAGAATCGATGAGTCCGACGTCATACGTGCCTGCAGATGTGTATGTCAGTGGCGTGTGACACCGCTGACAATCGAGTGATTGAAACAAATCCCTGCCACGCCGAATCGAGACTGCGTCCTGGAGGTCCGCCGGGTTGGATGGAACGGCTGGCCGGGAGAGGGTCTTAAGGTATGCAACAAGGGCGGCAACCTGTTGATCGGACTGGACAGCCCCCTGCATTGTTTTCTCGATTGAGCTCGTCGTCTGCGCTGCGAGCGACTTTGCCTGGCCATTCCATGCCCACGGGCCTGTCTCGGCGACGCCGAGAAGTGACAGCACTCGTTTCGCGGCACCGAACGAACCGTCGCTCAGATTATCATTCAGTTGACCGTTCGCCCTCGGAAGTTCCACACGATCATCGCGATCGCCCGGCCCTCGATCTCGAACTCGACCACACTGCCGGGCTTCTTGCCCTTCCAGCACTTCTCCCTCTTCTGCGTTGCGCCGCGCGTCCAGCCCTCGTTGACGACAGGCTCGAACGCCTTGGCTTCGAGCAGAGCCACGTGTTCGAACAGATCGGTGAACAATGGTTTCGGAAGGGGCTTGATGGCCGGCAAGGCCTCCTTCGCCGGCAGATCCTGCAGCACCTTCTCCAGCACGCGCGTCACGAACCTGGCCATGTATTCATGGCCTTTGGTGTTGGGATGGACGCTATCGACCGTCACGAACTTCCAACTCATTCGACCGGCCTCGATTTCCGGCCAGAGGGCATCGCGGTAGCTGACCATCGGCACGTCGTAGTGCATGCCGACTTTGCCGTGCCATTCCTGCGAGTTCTTTCCGGTCTTGCGCATGGTGAACAGCATGATCACGGCCGGGTGGTTCGGCTGTTTGAGGATCTGCCGGACGAGACCTTCCATCGACTCGGCGCTGGCCTTTTCGTT
>CAYSJO010000284.1:0-2354 GCA_964431285.1 uncultured Planctomycetaceae bacterium | reverse complement strand
CAGGAATTCGCCTGGCGGGATCAGCATGAGATCCATACCGAATGAGATCCGAGCCTTTACCCGCACGCCCAGATGCTTCGCCCACGCCTTCTGTTGCTCTTCCGCCTGCTTTGCGTCGAACGGTGCCACAGTGGGCTTGGGCGGAGGGTCGTCTTTCTTCTGGGCCTGTACCGGTACAGCAGCGGCCAGCAAGCAGACGCACAACGCAGCGTGGTGATACCGCAGACGCATCTCAGACTCACGACAGGGGCAGTGCTGGATGGCGGAAATCGGTCCCCCGAGTCTACATCCCCTGCATGTCACCCCGAAACCACGCCGACTGCATCGGCAATTGTTGCGACGCCGTTCTGAGCGGTGAGATCGTCACTTCCGCAGCCTGCTGGCACAGTTCGGGGTGACATGCAGGGGATGTAGACTCAGGCTCCGTGAACTTCCGTCGGACCGCTCAGGAAAGGCCGTCGCCATGAGACAATTGCTACTTGCTGTGTTGCTTGTTGTCATGACGGGTTGTGGGTCGGATACGAAGCCGGAAGATCAGCCGACAACGCCGACGAAAGAAGAGCAACCGGCAGCCCCGACGGAGACTGCCACACAGGAAGATCAGCCGACAGCCCCGGAGGAAACTGTATCGTCACCGGAGACAGCTAACAGAAGTAACGAGCCATCAGCAAAGGCTGGTGTACCGGCAGTGAACAGTATCGGCATGCGTTTTGTACCGATCTCCACCGGGACGTTCACTATGGGCGAAGGCAAAACCGCTCACAAGGTGACTTTGACGCAGGCGTTTCATCTTGGTCAGCATGAGGTGACACAGGAGCAGTACGAAAAGGTGATGGGGAAGAACCGGAGCTATTTCAAGGGCCCACAGAATCCCGTTGAGAATGTCAATTGGGATGATGCAGTTGAGTTCTGTCGGAAGTTGCCGGAACTGCCTGAAGAGAAGTCAGGGGGCTATGTTTATCGGTTACCGTCAGAGGCAGAGTGGGAGTACGCGTGCCGGGCTGGGACGAAGACTAAGTACAGCTTCGGAGACAGTGACTCCGAACTGGGCGATTACGCTTGGTACGTCAAGAACTCTGGCCGGACGACACATGCTGTTGGTGGTAAGAAGCCGAACACGTGGGGCCTTTACGACATGCACGGCAACGTGTGGGAGTGGTGCCAGGACTGGTATGATGATTATCCGAGCGGCTCGGTGACGGATCCGACTGGTGCTGCATCGGGCTGGCTGCGAGTGAGGCGGTGGAAGCACACCAAGCCGCTCGCTGCGTTGTGACAGATTGGCGAAGGATCAACCGGCTGAGATTACGATGTTTCAGATTTCGGAAGTGCAAGAATCGCCTACATTTAACGGTCGGCGGAGTTTTTTGACCCTACGGGGTGAAAATAACTAGCAATGATTGCTAACTAATCTTGGCGGAATCTCGCCGCATTTCGTCAGACGCGGATCTGGAGAAGCGGACTTTCACCTAGAATGAATTCGCCGCGGCAGGAATTCGCGGTGAGTTTGAAATCCGCGGCCGGCCGAGTCGCAGTCAGGCCGCGCGTGTGCTGGTCCTCAGTGTGGCGATGTTCGACGCGTCCGTCTGGAAGTCGATGTTCGTCAAGCTCGATTCGTGGTCCCGTCGAACGGCTAGCCCGTGTTCCAGAAAGCGATGTTCAGGATTCCTTTGCCGGTCTTCTTCGGAGTGACGCGTTCCATGTAGATCGGGCAGCAGTAAGGGATGCATCGTTCGCCGACGTAGCCCGGGATCATTTGCCAGCCATACCAGCCGTTGGCTCCCATCGTGAATTCGGTCATTCGTGCTTTTCCGCGTGAGAATCCGGCATCGCGTGAATGGCGGCGGTGAGGAGTTGGGTACGGATGGATTCGCGGCGGGTCAGGGTCGATTCCATGCGGGTGACCTGCGACAGAAGATGCGTCACCTTGCCTGGGCCGACTGCCGGATTGAAAATCAGAATATGACACATGGTGCCGTTCTCCACATGACTGGCAAATACTGTCCAACGGCGTGCCGTTGCCAATCATGAAGTCAGGCCATGAATCGGCGGT
This sequence comes from uncultured Planctomycetaceae bacterium, assembly GCA_964431285.1. Classification (GTDB taxonomy): domain Bacteria; phylum Planctomycetota; class Planctomycetia; order Planctomycetales; family Planctomycetaceae; genus CAUZFZ01. Next base: position 301 of record CAYSJO010000284.1, on the reverse strand, counting down.
CGTTCGTACACTCGGTAAGGCCGACCGCCTGTGTCGGTCCAATGTGCATCACGCGGGATTCCCAGCGTATCGTAAATCGTTGCCGCAAGATTTTGGGGAGTCTGCGGACCATCGGTTGGATAAGCCCCGATACGATCGGTCTTTCCCACAACTCGCCCGCCCTCAACTCCGCCACCTGCTAAAAGAACCGACTGAGCCGCACCCCAATGGTCGCGTCCAGGAAGTTTGTAGTGCTTTTCCAGGCGGGAGATCTTCGGCGTGCGGCCAAACTCGCTGCACACAACAACGAGGGTGGATTCCA
>CAYSJO010000283.1:0-9893 GCA_964431285.1 uncultured Planctomycetaceae bacterium | reverse complement strand
CAGCTGACTTATCGCTACGTCGGTCGCGATTTCCGACTGACTGACGTCCACGGACGAGTTATTCACGACTTGCTGGCGTAATGCTGGTGGTCATGGGAGGCGGGTCAGGATTTCGTCCGCGTCTTTTCGTGTCTGAGCCGGGGGCTCGTCGAAGTACCCGTACCACAGCAGACCGACGATCATGCAGACCGCAGGGGTAGTGCCCAGCAGTTCGTAAAAGCCGGGGTGTCGCGTCACGGCACCGGTGGTCCATTTCACACCGATGCGGTGACTCCATAAAGCGAGTGACAGATTCTGGATCGCACAGCAACAGGCCGCGTAATCCTCTTGCTGACGGATTTCGTCGTTCGAGCGATCGCAGGTCACGATCAGCCAGCCTGGTACCTCGCTCCACCGCAGACGTTTGGCTTCACCCGCTTCCCGACCCTTAGCCTGGCTCACCAGCGCCGTATTCAAATCCACGATCTGCGCAACCGTCTCCGGCCCGGCGTGGATGAACCGCCACGGTTCCGTGCGGTGATGATTCGGCGCCCAGCGAGCGAGATCGATGGCCGACCGGACAACGTCAAACGGCGGGCATTCCGGTTTGAATGAGTGAATTGTGCGGCGATCACGAATCGTCCGGGCGACAACGTCTGCAACTGACATCCGTGCTAAGCCCCCCTGGCCAGCGGCCAAACCGCCTGAATTCCGAATCCGTCTTCACCACCGTCAACGGTCACATCGATCCAGCCGCCATGCTGCCTGAGAATCTGCCAGCATCGGGCCAGGCCGAATCCGAGTCCTCGACCTGCCTGGCGACCTGAGAAAAACGGGTCGAACAGATGTTCCGCCTCGGTCCGAGTAAGGCCCGGGCCGTCGTCCCGCACAACCAGCCGTGCCGAACCGGGGTCTTCTGTGTCCGCCCGAAGTGTAATGTTGATGTGTCCGCTGGTCCTCAGTGCCTCCAGGCTGTTTTTTACCAGGCACGACACGACCACGCAAAACTGTTCACGATCCGCGTTGATGCGGATTGACTCGTCCAACTCGCAGTGCAACTCAGCGTCCTGTTGTGAGAGTCGCTCCTGCAGCGAGTCTATCACCGACCTGATGTGACTGGTCGGCACAATGGTCTCACACACTGGTTCGGGCGGGCGAGCGAACGTCATCGCGTCGCCGATCATGTCGCGGATTCGCAGAGCCTGGCCCCCGATTGTCTCCAGAGACCGACAGCGCTCCGGATCAGTCTCCGATCTCAAGAGCAGGCTGGAACGCCCGACGATAGTGGCCACCGGGTTGTTAATCTCGTGTCCCGCCCCTGCCGAAAACTCGGCCATGGCTTCAAGCTTCATGTCTCGCAGGCGTCGTTCGACATCAGCTGGCAGCGGATCGTTGGATGGAAGGCTCGTGCTGGAAGGTGCCGCCGGACCCGACATGTGGTTCAGCTGCTCGATGAGTCGGCCGCTAACATCTGCAAGATGCCCGGAATGCTCGAAATCAACCGGCCCAAACAACAACACCCCACCCAGTTGCCGACCAGAGAATTCAAACGGGACCAGTGTCATCGAATCGACGCCCGTGGGATCGTGACCGCTGGCAAGAGCTTCGGCGGCAACGCTGGGAGTCCAAGTGTCCGACTCAAACGAAATACGCTGCGGCGCACCCGCTCGAAGCAGCAGGCCTTCGATTCGGCCGCTGTGCAGCAGCGAAGCGACGCACCCTTTTGACTGAGTTGCTTCGTCCCATGTCTGAGCGATTGCGTCCAACAGCGTTGATACGGACTCGACAGGCAAGGCTCGTTGAATCAGCCGCAGCGCGTCCGGTTGGCAGGTGTCGGTGATCATTTCGGCGGACGCCGAGAGTTCATGTATGGGAACAAAAAACGCAGCAACAGGATATTCCCTGCTGCTGCGTAGGTGATTCAATGGATGCGACACATGCTGGCTACGTGGCGGTCGCCACAGGTTCGACGTCCAGCAGCCGACAGACTCTATTGATCAGTTTCTCGACTTCGAAAGGCTTCTGCATGAAGTCGTTGGCTCCTGCATCCCGTAACTCGTCAATCTTATCAGCTTCGACCATGCCGCTGATGCAGATGATCCGACAATCATCCAGAGTCGAATCGCCACGGACTCGCTGACAGACTTCCTTGCCGTTGATATCGGGAAGCATGACGTCCAGTACGATGATGTCGGGGTGGTACTCCTTAACCATCATGCCCGCTTCAAAACCATTGTTGGCCGTGCGGATTTCAAATCGCCCATCCAATTCCAGCACATCTTTGATCAGCTCGACCAGTTCTTCGTCGTCATCGACGATCAAGGCCTTGCGTTTACCGCTTTCCAGAGCATCCGTTGGAATGCCGTTATCTTTCATGAACTTGTACAGCACGTCGCGCGGAATCCGGCGAAAGCGTGATCCGGGGACACGGAACCCTTTGAGCTGGCCGGAATCAAAGCAGCGAATGATTGTCTGCTGACTGACCTTACAGATTTTGGCCGCCTCGCCAGTGGTGAAGACTGTCTTCATGCTGTTGATCCATCCCTTGAAATGGACGAGCCAGTCAGAACCAGCCCGTGGGTGACGTCCGTGCCTATCCCTCGGTTGCGTATCCCAGCGGTTGTATCGACCTTACGGGTTCTACCGGTTGGTCCGATCTTACCGAAATTAACGTAGATTCCGATTGTATCCAGATTACAGAACCGGTCAACAGACATTGTTTGCTCCAGCTTCCCGATGGTCCCCGGTCTGCCCTGCCGGTGCAGAACTCTTTTAATTGCCGGTGTTTATGTCCAGTTCACTGGTGTTTCTGTCTACGGCGCGGGCCACCCCGTTTTCTAAGCCCATTCGGGGAATTCCCGGACGCGTCGTCCTCGTTCTTCATAATTCGGAGCATCATTGCTGAATCTCAGCCACAGCAGCACTCGACTTTCGCACGCCCTGCCGACACCAGACAGCTGAGAGTTTCGCGATAACCCTGTTGGGCGAGGTGCGCGTGAGTCTTTGACGGTCTGCCCCGCGATTGCGTAACATGACGCATCAACAGGATTGTGTGCTTCCCGCCCCGCGCTTCGCCGAAGCCAACACCCCACCTTATGCTCTGCTAACCCGCCTGGAGAGGTTTCATGGCAATTGCTCAACACCCCAGTGTTCGCGTTCTGCTGACGGTTCTGTTAGTCGGCACGATGGCATCACCCGTGCTCGCGCAGGTGCCGTCGATTACGAGCACAATTCCTCAGGCGGTAGAGCCCGGCAAAGCCACTGATGTCAAATTGCGAGGCGGCAACCTTGTCGGTGCGGCCGATGTCTGGACCAGCTTTCCGTCTGAAGGCGCGCTGACGCCTGAGATCGAAAAGAATGGTGAGAACGCTGCCGAGGTGACCTGGCGACTGAATATCCCCGCAGATGCTCCGATTGGAATCCACGGCATCCGTGTTGCCACGCCGGGCGGAGTGTCGGGTCTGAAACTGATTCTCGTTGATGATCTCCCGTCGGTGGCTCAGGCAGCCGGCAATACGACGGCAGAAAAGGCCCAGGAGCTGACTTTGCCCGTCGCCGTTGACGGTGCCGTTCCCTCGCTGGGATTCAATTATTACCGGTTCAAGGCCGACGCGGGACAACGGATTGCGATTGAAGCAGTAGCTCGGCGACTTGGTTCGCCGCTCGACCCGATCGTTCGGCTTCTCAACGCGAAGGGTCGTGAGCTGGCCTGGAGCGATGACGAACCGGCGCTCCGTGGTGATGCCCGCCTGCACTATACGTTCAAGGATGCTGGCGAGTATCTCGTTGAGATTCGCGACATCCGCTACCAGGGCGGCGGCGGACACCTGTATCGACTCCGCATTGGAGATTTTCCGTGTCTGTCGACTCCGCATCCGATGGCCGTACAGCGCGGAGTCGCTGCAAAGGTTTCCGTGGCCGGCACAGATGCAGCCAGTGTTGCTCCCTTCGACGTCAACATTCCGGTGGATCATCCACTTGAGTGGGTTAACGTGGGAGCCCGTTCGGTCAAGGGGAACAGCAGCGGATTTGCCGTCCTGCATGTCAGCGACAGCCCTGTCTCCGCTGAAGCCGAGCCCAACAATGAGATAAAAAACGCAACACGCATCGAACTGGGTCATGTCGCCTGCGGACGCATTGACCAGCCCGGTGACTCGGACCACTTCATTCTGGCTGTAAAGAAGGGCCAGAAGTTTACGTTCCGTGGCATCACCCGCCGGCAGGGATCACCGACATCGGCTTACCTGCGATTGCTGAAACCAGATGGTGCGGCTCTTGCTTCGAAAGAAGATTTTGGAGTTGGCGACCCGACCTTCGATTATACGTTTCCGGCCGATGGCGACTACGTCCTGGTGGTTGAGGAACTGCATCGTCGAGGCGGACCTCAATTCTCATATCGTGTTGAGATGCAGCCGGTCGAAACCGGATTCGCTCTGTCGGCAGCTGCGAACACCGTCAATCTTGGGGCTGGTGGCACGGCATCCATTCGAGTCAATGTTGTCCGTAAGGGTTACAACGGACCGATTCAGGTGGCGGCGGTCGATCTGCCGGACGGGGTTGTCAGTCAGCCAACCGTGCTGGGTCCGGCCGCGAAAACGGTCGCTCTCACACTGACCGGCTCAGGCGACATGCCACTCAATCGTGTCGCCTCCGTGAAGATTGTCGGCACAGCGAAGATCGGCGACCGCGACGTTCAGGTCACGGCCAACACCGACGTGGCGATGAAGGCCGGATTCAGTGCCATTCCATGGGCACCCGAGAATCTGAATGCACAGGTCGCTCTGGGTGTCGGGCCGAAGCCTCAGATTCGCTTACGGACGGAAGTGCAGGAAGTGGTCTTCGGCAAGCAACTCACGGGCTCGGTGAAAGTCATCGTCGATCGCGACGAAGGTTTTAACGAGGCAGTCACGATCGCGGTCACCCCCGACCTGAAGCAGGGCGGTCTGCCAGCAAACGTCACCGCTGGCCTCAAGCCGATCGCAAAAGACCAGAATGAAATCGTGATCACGTTCGCGGCGACGGACAAAGCGGCGCTGGGCGAGTTCACTGCAGTGCTGACCGGCACGATCAAACAGGGCAAAACGACTGTCATTCAAACAGTTCCCGGTCTCAGTTTGAAACTGCAGGCACCGATGACTCTGACACTGACTCCAGAGGCAGAAATGGTCGAAGCAGGCAAGGAACTGAAGGCAAAAGTCAAAGTCGAACGCAACCCGTCGCTAAAGGGAGAGATCGTTCTGGCCTTCCAGAATCTGCCGAAGGGAGTCACTGTGGATGCAGCGAAGATTCCGGCAGACCAGAGCGAAATTGAAGTCGTCCTGAAAGTCGCTGCGGATGCGGCAGTGGGCGTCGTCAATAACTTGAGCGTCAAAGGCGAAGCGACTGTCGGCAAAGCCAAGCTTGCAACCACATCGCCCAACGTCAAACTGAACGTCGCGAAAGCGGCGGCGCCGTAGACTTCGTCGTAACAAACTTCAACCCGATAAAACGGGTTGCTACAAACGGAATGATTCGGGTTCCCACAAACACTGGAGTGATCCCATGCGGAGAGTCCTGTTTGCCATCGTTGCCATGGCCACGCTGCCCGTCGTCGCTCAAGCGGACGACGTCCCGACCAAGATCGTCTTCGAAACCGCGAAGTTCGAACTCGTCGGACCACGGGCGCAGCAGCAACTCGCAGTTTCCGGGGTCATCGGAGAGGACACCCGCGATGTGACTGAATCCGAGGGTATGAAGCTGACATCGTCCGACCCGAAGGTCGTCACTGTTGACGGCTCGGTCGCGAAGCCGGTTGGCGACGGTACAGCACAAATCACCGCCACAATCGGTGACCAGACAGCCTCGGTTGAAGTAACCGTCAGCAAGTATGGCGAACTGCACCCGGTCAGCTTCAAGAACGAAATCCTCGCAGCCCTGACCAAGGCCGGCTGCAACATGGGCGCCTGCCACGGTTCACCCTCCGGCAAGGGCGGTTTTCGGCTCTCGCTGCGGGGCTTTGACCCGCCGCTGGATATTCTGACGCTGCGATCCGAATACTTCGGCCGCCGTGTCAACGTCGTGAATCCGTCCGACAGCCTGATCCTGCGGAAACCGTTGATGGCCATCGCGCATGGTGGAGGTCGGAGATTGCGCGATGGTGATGCACCTTACACGGCACTGCACAACTGGATTGCCGAGGGGCTGCAACTCGATAAGCCAGACACGCCTGACGTCGTCCGTATCGAAATCGGTCCGGACAAGCGCATCCACAGCAACGCGTCCGATCGTCAGCAACTTTGGGTCAACGCCTACTTCACCGACGGGTCTGTGCGTGATGTCACGCCGTTGACTGTTTTCAGTTCGTCGAACGAATCGGTTGCCACAGTCGGTAACAGTGGACTCGTTGAGAAAACGGGCCGAGGTGAAACCGCGATCCTCGGGCGCTACCTCGACAAGATGGACACGTCTTACATCACGTTTCTCGAAGACGTCCCCGGCTTCAAATGGACCAACCCACCAGAGAACAACTTCGTGGACACGCTGGCGTATCAGAAACTGCTGCAACTTCAGATTCTGCCGTCTGAACTGTGTTCTGACGAAGAGTTCCTGCGACGTGCATTTCTCGATCTGACCGGCCGCATGCCTACGATCGAAGAAACTCAGGCGTATCTCGCTGACATAGCCGGAGACAAACGCGAGAAGCTGGTTGACCAGCTTCTCGACCATGATGACTTCGCGGAGTTCTGGACGCTCAAGTGGAGCGATATCCTTCGGTCCAACAGCAAGAAGGTCACACTCACCGGTACGCACAAGTTTCAGCGATGGATTTACGACAGTATTCGCACGGATAAGGGAGTCGATCAGTTCGCTTCAGAATTGCTGACAGCCACGGGAAGTGTGTTTGAGAACCCTGCGGCGAATTATTGGCGAGCCAGTCGCGACCCCAATGACGCCACCGAAACCACAGCACAGCTTTTCCTGGGCATTCGAATTCAGTGTGCCAAGTGCCATAACCATCCATTCGAGCGTTGGTCTCAGGACAACTATTACGGTATTGCCGCAGCGTTCACGCGGATTGGACGCCAGAAAGGTGCGACCGCCGACGAAGAGATCATTCACGTCACCCGTTCGGGCGAAATCACGCAGCCACGCACGAAGAAAACGATGAAAGTGCATTTGCTGCTGAAAGGCGACGTGGACGTTCCGCCCGATCAGGATCGCCGTCGCGTCTTTGCCGACTGGCTGACCGGGACCGAAAACCCGTTCTTCGCGAAAGCCAGTGTTAATCGTATCTGGGGCCATCTGATGGGTCGTGGCATTGTTGATCCCGTCGACGACTTCCGCGATTCCAACCCACCGTCCAATGCCGCGTTGCTCGATGAACTGGCAAAGCAGTTCGCTGAGAATGGATTCAGCCGGAAGTTTGCGATCCGCGCGATCATGACCAGCCGGACTTACCAGCTCAGTTCAAAGAAGAACGACTTCAACGCGGACGACGAGATTTACCATTCCCACGCCACGACGCGATTGCTCTCTGCCGAGCAGCTGCTCGACGCAATCTGCCAGGTCACGGACGTTGCGGAGAACTTCAAAGGTCTTCCGCCGGGTACCCGAGCAGTTGCTCTTCCCGATCCACCGACCAATCACTACTTCCTGAAAGTGTTCGGCCAGCCACAGCGAGAGATGGCGTGCCAGTGCGAACGGTCCAGCGAATCGAATCTGTCGCAGGCGCTGCAGATGATCAACGGCCCGACAGTGCATAACAAACTTCGTTCCGATGCGGGCCGAATTCACCGCATGATGAAGGACGGCAAGTCGGATGAGGAAATCATTACAACGCTCTACCTCGCCGCGCTCTGTCGTAAACCGGCCGAAGCGGAAATGGCGGCTTCGCAGAAACACATCGCCGCAAGTCAGGACCGTACGCTGGCACTGGAAGATGTCGGTTGGGCCATCCTGAATTCGAAAGAATTCCTGTTCCAACACTGATTCGCTGAATTCCGCCGTCAGGCAGAATGCAAGAACAGAACCGGCCCCGCCAGTTCCGGGGCTTTCTTCAGGTTCTTCACTGATTACCGGGGAAGGCCTGTCTGACTTTGAGGAAGAAGTATTCGTTGTCGCGGAAGCCGTAGGCCATTCGCTTGATGACTTTGATCATGTTGTTGACGCCTTCCAGAACACTGGTGTGCAGTGGCCACCGGCAGTGAGACAGGGATCCTGAGATATAGTCCTTGAAGTTGCGGCGAACTTCTTCAGTGGTTCGATCTTGCTGTACATTGCCCGATGGTACCACTCGTTCCAGAAGCGCTGGGCGGATCCCGGGTAACGGTAATCCCACAGGTGTTTCAGGGCGTCCTTCAGAACATAGACCTTGTGCACATGAGTATGGGGTTATCATCCCCATGTCCTCACCTCGACGACGTGGTGCAGAAACTCCTGGCCATGGTCGGGTAGTGAAGAGCCGCTTCCCGCAAGCTCTCTTGGCCACCTCGAAACCCGCGTGTGCTGAACCGGACACGTCCGGTTACTACGAACGGCTGGACCTCGAACGCGAGACTGGACACTCACTTCGCGCCGCTCAGGAAGCCGAACAGACGCTTCTTTGGTTTGGAATCGTCGGTGGCATCCTCTTCGGGCTCGCCGGAATCGTCCAGTGCATGTGCCAGGGCAGAGATTTCGCGAGTCAGCTTGGCTCTGGGGGCGTATGAGAAAAGTGGGACGCCGTTGTTCCGTAATTCCAACATCGTGCCGTAGTCGTTCGGGATTTGCCAATAGACATCTCGGCCAATGGTTTCCAGTGCTTTGTTCAGGCTGATTTGAGTGTCCTGCAACCCAAGACGGTTGACGACGACTTTGATCTTGTTGGCGAGCTTCTCGTGTCCGTCGAAGAACTGAAGTAGTCGGACAACGTTCCGCAGACACGGCAGGTCCAGCTGAGTTGTCAGCAGAATGAGATCCGACGTTTCCATTGCCGCGATGTCCAGCGGGCTGTAACTCTTGCTGACATCGACGACCAGATGAGTAAACGTCGCTCGCAGCAATGCGATAACGCGCCGCAGTTCTTCCGGGGTGAACGTCGGAAAGTCCATTTGTACCGGACGCGGAAGTAGAAACGCTCCACAGTCGTGTTTTGTGAGCGATCGCTTCAGCAATGCGTAGTCAAGACGGTTGATGTTCTCGGCCACGTCCTGAATCGTGTAATCAGGAATGATGTCGAGCCATACGTCCGCATCACCAAGCGACAGGTCAAGATCGATGACCGCGACGTTGTTTTACGGATTCTGAGCCAGCACACAGGCCAGATTGATGGCCAGTGATGTGCAACCGACTCCACCACCGACGCCCGTGACCGTAATCACCTGAGTGGCTTTGGAAGGCGCATCTCCCGGCCTGGTTCCGGCGCTCTGATGAATGCGGTCCATCGCCGCAAGAAAGTCTTCGAGATTCAATGGGTAACTGAGGAATTCGCGTGCGCCGTTCCGCATCGCCTGCAGAATCAGACTGCCTTCCTGCGAACTGCTGATCACGAGAACGGCACATGCGGGCACGTCAGCCGCGACTGCTGCCACGAGTTCGAGCCCTCGCTCTGGATCTGCATCCATCGAAATGAGTGCAATATCTGGATGCGTCTGTAGCGCGATATCAGCGAAGTCGTCGTAATTCGAGCATTCGGCCTCAAGCCAAACTGTGTCGATCCCCAGCAGCAGATGCTTCAGCGTGCTGCGCGAGTGGTCGTCGGGGTCGACGATCGCAAGACGGATGACACTCTTCATCGCGGTAGATTCCTGGTTCTAGTGGTTGACCAGACCCGAATTGACAGGTTCCGCGTATTGTGGTTTCGTTCTGCTGACGGGGGGAGTCAGGAGAACAGTTATGGGCAAGGAAGCCAAATACGTTGTGCGTCTGGATGGTCAGGAACGCGTTGAACTTCAATC
>CAYSJO010000282.1:0-12500 GCA_964431285.1 uncultured Planctomycetaceae bacterium | reverse complement strand
GTATGCCAGTCAGGACCAGGCAAAGAAATACCAGATTGACATCGAGATCTCGCAGGCAACTCTGCAGAAATACGGACTGACACACGGTGACGTTGCTGACGCCGTCCGTCGCGGAAACGTCGAACTGCCAGCAGGGTCCATCCGGACAAAGACGGGCGAAGTTCTAGTTCGCGCTTCAAATAAACACGTCACCGGTGCCGAGATCGCCAGAATTCCCGTCATCACCGATGAGAATGGAACGACGTTAACCGTTGGCGACCTGGGCACGGTCAAGGACGGCTTCGACGATCGGGAGATTTTTCTGCGTCTGGATGGCGGGCCGCACCAGTGGATCATGGTTCGGATGACACCGGACGAAGACATGCTGACGATCCGCGATCAAGTGTTCGAATACGCCGCCGCGAAACAGATGCCCGACGGTTACAAGCTGAAAGTCTGGGGCGACTGGTCCAAGCAGGCACGCGACCGGCTGGACCTGGTATCACGTAACGGGATCATTGGACTGCTGCTGGTCTTCGGGATGCTCGGTCTGTTCCTGGACCTGCGGTTGGCGACGTGGGTTGCGCTGGGGATACCGATCTCGGTGTTCGGCACGTGCGCAATCATGCTCGTGTTCGGCGCGACACTGAATGTGTATTCGATGTTTGCATTTGTCATGGCGATGGGAATCGTGGTGGATGATGCCATCGTGATCGCTGAAAACGTCTACGCACATCGCCTGACCGGGAAATCCGGGATTGAGGCGGCGATCGATGGAACAGTCGAAGTTGCTCCGTCAGTGATCAATTCTGTTCTAACGACAGTCATCGCATTTATTCCACTCGCATATGTCAGCGGCGATATGGGCAAATGGATTGCGGTGATGCCACTGGGTCTGATCTCGATGCTACTGATTTCTCTGTTCGAAGCACTATTCATTCTGCCTTGCCATCTGGCACACACGCGATTGCCGGAAAGAACAGCAGATGTACCGCGTTTTCAGCGAAGCGTGCAGACAGCGATATCCGGTTTCATCGATCGCGTTTACGTACCGGCGTTTCGTTGGACGCTGGCAAACCCCGGCATCGTTCTCAGCGGATCATTCGCTTCTCTGTTGTTAACAATTGGTTTGTACCGGGGCGGATTCACACCATTCGTATTCAGTCCAAGCCTCGATTGGGAATTTGTGTATGCCTACGTCGAATACCCCAAAGGCACCCCACCCGAAACTGTTATTGAAGCGACCGAACGATTAGACGTCGCATTCCGTGAAGTTGAGTTCGAACATCTGCGTCCGGACGGCCGGACGCTGGTGACATCGTCAACCCGGTCGGTGGGCCGCGGCGGTTCACAGGATCGTCTGCGTGGTGATGTCTATGCAGAATTCGATCCGAAGCGGGTTTTCAAGACGACATCCAGCCAGGAAATCGTGGCACATTGGCGAGACAAAGCTGGGGAGTTTCCCGGTGCCGAACGGGTCATCTTCTGGGGTCTGGATCAGTCCCCTGGAGGGAGACCCGTCCATCTGTCATTGCTCGGTTCGGATATCAACGAACTGGAAACAGTTGCGGAGAAAATCAAAACGCAATTAGCCAGTTACACGGGCGTGTACGACATTCAGGACAGCCGCGGCCCCGGGAAATGGGAACTGCAGCTAAAGCTGAAACCGGAAGCCGAGGCACTTGGAATTCAACTTGAAGATCTCGCCCGCACCGTGCGAGCCGCGTTTTATGGCGTCGAAGTCATGAGACTGCAGCGTGGTCGGCATGAGATCAAGTTGATGGTGCGATATCCCGAGGACGAACGCCGGTCACTGCATCAAATGGACGAAATTCGCGTGCAGACCAAAGACGGTGACGAGATCCCATTGCCAGTTCTGGCGGACGTCACTGCCCGCCGCGGCTACTCGACAATCAAACGCATTGACCAGCGACGCGCTGTGACAATCACTGCCAATGTCGATGAAACGAAAGGCAACGCGCTCAATATCGTTAACGACCTGCAGCAGGGATTTCTCTCGGACCTGTTGCAGCAACACCCCTCAGTTCACGGACGGTGGGAGGGTCAACAGGAACAGACACGGCGATCATTCACCAGTCTGATGATCGGTTTCGCTCTGGCTGTGTTTGGTATGTACGCGCTGTTGACTCTGGAATTCAAATCTTACTTCCAGCCGATCATCATTCTCGCCGTCCTGCCTTTTGGTCTGATCGGTGCCGTGCTGGGCCATCTGTTGCTGGGCCAGGTGTTAACGTTGTTCAGCCTGTTCGGAGCAGTCACGCTGGCGGGGATCATTGCCAACGACTCGATCGTCCTCGTGGATTTCATTAACCGTCGTCTGGCCGAGGGCGCGGAATTGAGCGATGCGCTGCTGGAATCCGGGCGCCGCCGCTTCCGTCCGGTAATGTTGACGTCAATAACCACGGTTGCCGCGTTGCTGCCAATTCTTGCTGAACGCAACACGCAGGCTCAGGTGATCATTCCGATGGCCATCAGTATTTCATTCGGATTGGTTCTGGCAACACTGTGGATCCTGTTCCTCGTGCCGGCAATCTTCAGTGTCTATGCCAGGTGCGTTCTGTTACGGAAACCAGCCGTTCAAAATGCGTCTGTTAAATGATGAAGCCGTCACAAGAGTCAATACAGGCGAATTAATGGAGGCCCTGTCTGTGACCAGTCAATGGGATCTTGCGCTGGAGCAAAGTCGTGAACTGGAAGTGACTCGTGGGAGTGCGCTCTCGGTGGCCCAGGCAGTTGGGCGTGGAGCTGATCTTCGGTTGTTTCTGATCGCGCGGGGCTATGAAGAAACACTCTACTTCCAGCAGACATATTCCGGAGAGGGCGAGGTCTTTGCTGGAATGATGACGCACCATCATTCGTATGCTCATCGGGGAACTCTCGCAGAGCAGCCGTACTTCAGTTTGTTCAAGTACGACACGTCAGGGTCGTTCTCTCAAATGAAGTGGATGCTCGACAACGCGACGTTTGACGAGACGCAGCAGTATCCGTACGGCGTCTATCGCTGGTACGTGCGTGATTGCTGGCGAGTTGTGTATGAACATGATGCCGAAGGGAACGGTGTGGCCGGCGATCCGGACGAACTGAAGGAGTGCGTTCGTACGGCTCGATCATTGAAGGTCGGTGTGCGGCAGTTATTCGGTGCGCAGAATGACAATACGAACGGTCCACAGCACACGTCTTTTCTGAACATCATGCAGCCGCTTATCGAAAACGATCATGTAGGGGCGAACTGCGATTTCGTTCTCTCGGGTGCCCCTCAGTGGCCGTTTACCTGGAAGGACGGGCTGGCCCTTGGAATGGTCTGGCCATGGACGTCAGGCGAAATTGTCTGTCATTTTGCGGAACCAGGGCATCTGCCATTCCGCCGATCCAGAGTCCGCCGCGCGATGCAGTGGATGGTTGCAGACGATCTATAGACCTGGACAACTCTATGCTCAGTCGTTGACGACGATTCGCCGTACACGAGGCCTACAGGCCTTCGTTTAACGGTTGTAGGTCGTCCGGAACGAAGAAGCCGTTTTTGCGGAGCAGGTCGCCGTCGAACCAGATTTCTCCCCCGCCACACTCGGCTGTCTGGATCAGCACGATGTCCCAGTGGACGTTGCTTCGATTGCCGTTGTCCGCGTTGTCGTAGGCGTTACCTGGTGTCAGATGGAGAGAGCCTCCGATTTTCTCATCGAACAGAGTGTCCAGCATCGGTTCGCGAATGTCGTTGTTCAGACCCATCGACCATTCGCCGATGTAGCGGGCTCCTTCGTCGGTGTCGAGGATTTCGTTGAGTCGCGTCGTCTGTCCGTTCGAGCACGAGGCGTCAATGATTCTTCCGTCCTTGAATTCAAAGCGAATCTGGTCGAAGACGACACCCTGGTACAGCGACTTTGTGTTGTAAGTGATCACTCCATTAACACTGTCGCGCACGGGTGCGGTAAAGATCTCTCCGTCAGGGATATTGCGCCGACCGTGTGATGGCACGACAGGGATGCCCTCGATTGAGAATGTCAGGTCGGTGTCCGGTGCGACGATGCGAACTCGACTGGCTTCGTCCATCCGCCGAATCAGCGGCTTCTGGTTTTCCGCCATGCGCGGGTAGTCGGCTGTGCAGACGCGAAAGTAGAAATCCTCGAAGTCCGTCGTGCTGCGCTGAGCTGCCTGGGCCATTGATGGAGTGGGGTATCGCAGGACGACCCATTTGGTCTTCGGAACTCGTAATGCCAGATGCACTCTTTGCCAGCAGTGTTCCTGGTAAAGTTGCATCTGCGACGAGGGCACGTCGGCCAGTTCGTTGCTGTTGGCCGCACCGCGGATACCGATGTAGGCATCCATCCTTTCCATCGCGTGTGATTCGATGTCACCCAGCAGTGCGAATGTGTCTTCGTTGCCGTGATGCAGCAGGCTACGTGCGACGGCGTTGCATTTCCAGTTGACCGCAGGAATGCCGCCGCGGTCACAAGCGATCTCAACAAGGCTGCAGACAAGCGATGGATCGGGCAGGTCGAACGCTTCAATCAGCACTTTCTCGCCAGGTTGAATTTGACAACTGTGGTCAATAAGCAGTTCCGCCAGCTCGCGAATACGGGGGTCGAGCACTGGTCCGTCCTTATGTTTGTAGTAGCCCGACTTGTCGGGCTTTGTGTTGGGGTGGCAAGCCTGTTGCGGGGGCCTAAACGGTAGGGATTCGTTTGCGTCAGAATGAACGGCATAAATGCGGTTACTACGAACGGTTACGAGCCAATCCACAGATCGGCCACTCCGACGACCAGCAGTCCGAGACTGACGATTGCGTTGACGTTGAAGAAGGCAACGTTGACTCGAGTGAGATCGTCGGGTCGGACAATCGCGTGTTCATAGATCAGCAGCGCCGAAACGCAAAGGACGCCGGTCAGAAACACTGTGCCGAAACCGGCGAAGTGCCACAGGGCCAGGAGTGCGGCAATTGTCAGCAGATGACTGGCCATCGCGATGCGTAATGCGGCCGGAATTCCCCAGCGGGCGGGGACGCTGAACAGGCTGCGCTCGCGATCGAAATCCGCGTCCTGACACGCGTAGATGATGTCGAAGCCACCCACCCAGAAAAAGCTCACGGCGCCCAGTAGAGCCGGGATGAAGGCGATCTCGTCACGTATCGCGATCCACGCGGCAATCGGTGAGAGCATCAGCGCCGTCGACAGCCAGTAGTGGCACCACGTTGTGAATCGTTTGGCATAGGAGTAGCTGAACAGAAACAGCAGGACGGGCACGGACAGAATGATGGGCAGTCGCCGAGGCCAGAAAATCATTGTCGAGGCAACGAACGCAATCGAGCAGATCAGTGTGAAGAGAATCACGTGACGGCTGGAGATTTGGCCGGCGGGAATGTGTCGTTTTTCCGTGCGGGGGTTGCCAGCATCAATCTTCGCATCGACCAGCCGATTGAAGGCCATGGCCGCTGACCTGGCAAAGACCATGCACAGCACGATGCCACCCAGGTCCTGCCACCGGAAGTCGGTGTCCGGGCGAAACCAGGCGATGGCGGCTGCCAGCAGAGCGAACGGCAGAGCAAAGACCGTGTGGCTGAAACGAATCAGCTCCAGGAGCTGCCTGATTCGATTCAGCACCCCGGAGTTGGCTTCAGAAGAGTCGGACGAAACAGCTTGCGACACGTCTTCGAATCCTGGCTGTGTTTGTAGTAACCGCATTCATGCGGTTGTCCGGGAATCCCCGCAGACGGGTTGCCTCAATCTGGCCCTGAACCCGATAAACTCTACGAACCCTGTTACCGACAGGACGAGAGATTCTTCACTGGGTAATTCGATTATGTCCGGGTGGCGACGACCGGCAAGTCGTAGGTTCGTGCCGCGTCATCCCCCGAAACAGAATTCTCCAAGGCCTGTTCATAGAGTTCCTGACCACACTTCGTGGGATAGGTGCCCTTGATGCAGGCCTGGCAAAGTGACGTCGCAGGCAAGTCCACGCATTTGGAGATTGCATCCACGGGCAGGTACATCAGGCTGTCTGCTCCGAGCGTGCTCGCCATTTCACTCTCGATCTCGGGAGTCATCTCTCCGGAGCCCGTGAATTTCGGAGCAAACAACTCGTTCACGGTCGACATGTCGATGCCGTAGAAGCACGGTGCTACGATCGGCGGACAGGCGACTCGGACGTGGACTTCCCGAACGCGGCCTCGTTCGCGCAGCTGCGAGATCAGTGCCTTCATGGTCGTCGACCGAACGATCGTATCTTCGACCAGCAGCACGCGTTTGTCTTCGAGCACTTCGCGCAACGGCGTGTACTTGGCTCGGACCTTCTCGGCCCGGTTACGGCCTTCGATGAACGTTCGGCCGATGTACCGATTACGGATCAGGCCTTCGAGAGATGGGACACCCAGCTGGAAAGCCATGCTGTCTGCGGCAGCTTTGGCCGTGTCCGGAACAGGTACGACGATCGTCTCGTCGTCGATGGTGATGCCACGGTCCCGTTCCTGGGCTGCGAGCTGTTCGCCGAGGCGTTTGCGTGTCAGATAGACGCTGCGACTGTCGAGCACGCTGGCAACGTTGGCGAAGTAGATCCACTCAAAGAAGCAATGTGCCCTGGTAGGGCTCTCGGCGAATCGTTCGATTCGCAGGTCTCCTTTTTCGATGATGACCGCCTTGCCCGGATCCAGACTGTGGATCGCCCAGTCGCTGAAGCCCATGTTGGACAGGGCGACACTTTCACTGGCTGCCGCAAACGTGTTGTCTTCAATCGCATAGCACATCGGCTTGATCCCTTTGGGATCACGGCAAACGAACATGTCGCCCAGTGCGTTCAGGAAAACGATGTTCCAGGCACCGTCGAGTCGTTCAGCCAGTCGCTGCAGCACGCAAATGAGATTGCTTACGCCGTTGTTCTCTTCGATTTCTGTGCGCAGCTCCTGCGAGAGGATGTGCATCAGGATTTCCGTATCCGTCTGCCGGGCGAGGTGGAAGTAGTTGCCCTGCAGGATTTCATCACGCAGTTGCGGGTAATTTGCCAGTTGACCGTTGAACGCAAAGCTGAACCACTTGGGCTTCTCAACATGGTGCCGCTCAAACGGCTGCGCGTAACTGGCGTCGTCTCCGCCGCACGTCGCGTAACGGACGTGTCCGATCGCGGCTGGACCGGCGTATTCGTTCATCAGGTTGTCGTATTTGTCGTGCCGATTGAGGCTGAACACTTCGCTCACGCTGCCGACACGGCGATGGGTGTCGATCAGCTGATTTCGTTCGGGGTTGAACGTTGTGAACCCTGCTGAAAGCTGACCTCGGTTCTGAATATCCAGCAGGATTCTGGGCATGAGGCGCGACGCCTCTTTACCTCCCTGGGGCGGAGCCAGCCGACTGGGGGCTCCTTCACCCAGTGAATAGACCGCGGCGACTCCGCATTCGTGGTTTATTTCTGCCATCGTTCCTGCCGGAATACGCACGCAGAACACATTCACGGACACACTGAGTGGTTTTCAGCGCCGCAAATACAATCTATTCAGAATATGTCAGTTTCCGACCATAAGCGTCAAATCCTTTCTGGCCATCATGGCCGGGATCCTCTGCCGGGCCGCTTCGCGAGCCGATCATACCGCTGGCCGTGCGAGCAACCAACTGAGCAGGACAGGAGAATCCGGCCGGCGCGGAAACCCTGGTCGAACAGGTCGATTAATGAGAACTGCGACAGGAATCCGGAGTTCGGTGGCCGGACCTGCTGCAGCCGGCTCGCCAGTTCTGCCGATTCTGAGTTTTACGAGGACTCGGTCGTCGTTGTGCGCGGACTGTCGTTTTGAATCGTGCGTGACAGAATCCCCGACCATTAGCGAATCTCAGACTTCACAAACTTTTTGTCCTGACAAAGGGCGTTTGGAATGAGTGCAGACAAACAGGATGTGTCGATCGGTGGTCGAATTCTGCGGTCGCCGCTGT
Organism: uncultured Planctomycetaceae bacterium; assembly: GCA_964431285.1. Taxonomy (GTDB): domain Bacteria; phylum Planctomycetota; class Planctomycetia; order Planctomycetales; family Planctomycetaceae; genus CAUZFZ01. Next base: position 4,593 of record CAYSJO010000282.1, on the reverse strand, counting down.
TATGGGGCGGAGCCCTGACACTTGGTTTTTATCAGGTGCTGCCGACCGTTCCGGGTTTCGAGGCATCGCTGGACACGCTCTTCTGTGGGCATCCGCTGGCCTACGCGACGACTTTATTATTCTGGGTCGGGATGGCGGCCCTGGGACTGAAGGCCATCGGTCTTCCACGAGAACGGACGGCGACGGAGCCGGGCCTGCGTCTGGAAGCCGTCGCAGGCAGCCCCGTTGCAACGGCCGAACAGCTCAGTGGGACTCTCGATCGACTCCCGGAGAATCACAGTGACACGACCGCCGTCTCTCGACTGAGAGCGATCGCGGCGTTCGTCCGCGGACGCAAATCGACGGAAGGTCTCGACGGGCATCTGAGTTACCTCGCCGAATTCGCTGGCGAGAAGCTTCACAACAGCTACGCCCTTGTCCGCACCATTACATGGGCCGTGCCAATTCTCGGTTTTCTGGGGACAGTCGTTGGAATCACGACCGCGATTCAGAATCTGGATCCCGCCAAGCTCGACACGTCATTCGGACAGGTATCAATGGGTCTGGGCGTTGCCTTCGGGACAACGGCACTCGCTCTGGGACTGTCGCTGGTGCTCGTTTTCGGCACGTATCTCATTGAGAAACTTGAGCGTTCTGTGCTGGCCGACGTCGAGTTACTGGCTCTGAAAACAGCCACGAACCTGTTTCCGCCAGAGCGGAAGACCGGCAATCCACTCATCGAGGCTCAGGGAGAATCGGCTCGCCGGCTGCTGGAGCAATCGGACGCCCTCATTGAGCGTCAGGTGGCGATGTGGGAGCAGTCACTTGAGACCTTGCGCGACCGCTGTAACGAGACACTGCAGCGCCAGCAGACGCGACTGGAGGAATCGCTGAGTTCGGCGGCGCAGCAGACATTAAGCGGGCAAACGGAATCTCTTATGCAGCAGAGCAAGGCACAGGCACAGGTTGCGCGGTTGCTGGCGGAAATTGGAGCCGGTCAGGACCGACTGACGGCTGCGCAGGAACGCGTGATCGAACGACTGAAGCAGGTCGAATCAAACGATGCCCTGGATGAAACGCTGCACACGCTTAGCGCGGCCATTCACATGTTGACCGCGCGTGTGCCAAAGAAAGCTGCCTGATCGCCTCATTCGGCACGTTCCCCCTCAAAGTACCACTGACGAACGAAACCCGTGGCCCGCACGACTCGAGCATCAAACCCGGTGACGCTGTTTCCGTTCCTGGCTGTGCTGATGTGCACGATCGGGTCGCTCGTACTGTTGCTCGTCGTGGTGTCGGCTCAGATTCGGAAAGACACAGTCGCAACAGCGAAGAGTCAACGAGAGCAGAAAGAGTCAGCGCCCCCTGTCCTGCCTGAGCCGCCGCCGACTCCGCCTACGGCGTTGCCCGACCCACCGGAATTCGTGCAGCTTGAACCGGTGCCTGAACCTGATCCCGAGCCAGAAGCCGCTTCGATTCCACGGGCGTCACCGCGCGAACTCGCGCAAATCGACGAACTGAAGGCGCTGTCTCAGCAGTTCGCTGCCGCAGTCGATCAGCGTACCCGGCAGAGTGTCGCCACACGTGAGAAGGCGGCAGCTTTGCGAGAACAGCTGCGTTTGGCGGCTTCCGGCGAACAGGGGATCGCCAGCCAGATTCAACAGGCGCGGGCCGAAGGCGAATCTGCGGAACGGCAGCTTCGTGAAAGCCGTGTTGAAAAGCGGCAGATTGAAGAGTTGCTCGACGATTCCGAGGAGCTGATCCGAAACCGGAAGAAGGAACTCACCAGTCCCCGATATTCGATCATTCCGTACGACGGGCAGACGGGCACAATCCGACGCCCGATCGTAATTGAGTGCACCGGCGAATCGATCCGCTTCGCAGCCGAGGACATCGCACTGAATCCGGCAAAACTGCAGGGATACAACCCGGATCAGAATCCGCTTCTATCCGGGGTCATTGCCCTGGCAGACTACTGGGCTCAAAGCGATCGAGCCTCGGGTGATGGCCGCGTGCTGCGACCATATCCATTGATACTCGTGCGGCCGGACGGGGCCGACACATTCGACATGGCGCGTATCCTGCTCGATCGACTGACGGGCAACTACGGGTACGAATTGATCGAAGCCGAGTTTGATTACGCATTACCACCCACCACTCCCGAGGCAATTCAGCAGTGCCAGGAGGCAGTGGATTCAGCCTTTGAATTAAAGCCGTCGCCTCTACCATCCATGCCGAAACCGAAGGCCGTTGATTCCAGCTTCGTGCGACATACTCCGCCCGCGTCTGGAAACTTCTTCAAGAGTGACGGCTTTCGCAAACGCGGGAATGCCCTGGGAACTGGAACTGGCGGTGGAGAAGGTAGCCCTCGGTTGGGGACAGGTCCGGGAGTGGGAGTGCCCGGGTTGTTGACCACTCGACCAGCAAACTCTCCACAGCCGATCGGTCGACTTGGCTCTCCGGGCACTCAGCGACAGTCTGGGGCACGCGGTCCGGGTTCGGAATCGAAGCCGGGTGAAGGCACAGGGTCGGGCACGAATCTTCGGCGTTCGACTGCTCAACCCGGGCGGGAATTGCCCTTCGAATTGATTGACCCGTTCGCGGACCGCGGTGGCTCCGCAACCGGTAGCTCAGAAACCGGGGCCGGAGCCGATGGCAAAGGCTCAACTTCAGGGACAGGATCAAACAGTGAGGGGAGCGGTCCGGCATCGCGCGGCAATCCGGTCGGATCGAGTTCGTCAGGAGGCCCGCCGGGGCGTCCGTCGAACATGAGGGCAGCGCGGCGGTGGGGAATCTCGAATCCGAACGCCACGCTGGAACTGGAAACAAAAGTCACGCTGATAGCGAGCAAAGATCAAATCGCAGTGGCAAATCGATACGCCGTGAGTCGGAAACCAGGCGACGGCTCACTTGAAATGGTGAATCGAACGATGCAGGCACTGGAGCAGGTCGCGAGAGAATGGGGCAAGCCACCGGAACGATTCTTCTGGGTGCCGTCAGTCACGCTGGGTGTGGCACCAGATGCGAAGGAACTGGGCGAACTGCTCACGCGGGCGCTTCGAAAGGAAGGCGTCGAGGTCAAGGTGGTGAATGTGACAAGGTGAGTGAGAGAAGAGGTGACTGGGTGAGAATGTGACGGGTGGCTCTGTTGCTCAATCACTCTCTCACAGACAGGGGGAATCATGCGAGGTCGATCCGGCGGAGGTGATCCGGATTTCGGGTCGGATTCATTTCTCGACATCATCGCGAATCTGGTTGGCATTCTGATTGTGCTGATCGTGTTGGCCGGGTTGCGCGCAGGCCGTGCGCCCGTCGAACGTGAACTGGCCGTTGAGTCCGAACTACCAGCAGTTACTCCCGCACCACAGCCAGTTATCAGCGAACCTGAGCCAGTCCTTCCCGTGGCCGCGCCGGAGCCTGAGCCACCAATCGTTGTGGCGTCCGAACCAGTTGAAGAACAAGGCATGACACTCGACGAGGCGCGCCGGCAGATCGCTGCGGCACAGGAGCAGGTTGCTGCACTGCAGGCTCGATTTGACGGACTCGACGTCGAATTGTCGCTGAAGGAAGTCGATGCACTCCAGGGGAAACTGGCCGCGCGCGCTGCGCGTGTCCGTGCGTTACAGGCGGAACTGGAACGCAGTACGGCTCAGTTCGGGTTGCTGGTCGCGGAACTTAAGAATGTCGACAGCGAGTACGAGCGACTGCGCATGCGACTGATGGAAACCAACACAAAGCTGGAGCAGATGCACGGGCGGAAGCGCCCGGAAAAACAATTGGAATTGCGCATCAACCCGGTCGGCCGGCGCAGCACTGGTGAAGAGATTCTGTTCCGGGTTGAAGACGGCCGAGTCGTCCATCTCCCAGTGAGCGAACTGGTCGAAACGGCCGTCCGCCTGGAACGCAACAGCATGGCATCCATCATGAGCGGCCGGACACGGCGAGGAGTTGCGGGGCCGGTTGACGGGGTCACATTCACCTATGAGTACGGTGTCGGGACAGTGCCCACGTACTCACGTTCCGGCCAGCAAAGTTATTCCGCACGAGTCCGATTGCGCGGACTCGTGAAGACACTGCCAGGTGCTCCGTCGGAGCCCATCGAAAAGGCGCTGGCGAACGGTGGCATTGTCGAACGGCTGCTCGTGCAGGCCGAACGCGGAACGGTCATCCGTCTCGCCGTCTCCACAGACAGCTTCGCGGACGCTCGAAGAATCGCCGCGTATGCCCGCGATCTGAACTTCGGAGTCGCCTCCCGACCCATCGAACCGGGGACGGACCTGCCAGTGCATCTTTCAGATCGATCGAACGCCATCGCGCAGTAGTTCCGCGAAGCGTTCGCCCCTCGCGACTCAAACGCGATCAGAACTCGGCACCACGAATCCATTGTGAACGCGAATTCGCCGGGCGGGAAAGATCCGCACGCGATCTGTGCGTTGTGGAGTGTTCAATTCTCTGAGCATCCTTTGGATGCAACGTGCGACGGGTCAACCGCTATTCCTTTGAATTCCGCAGATTGGACAGATTCGTGAGTCACAAATCTGTCGATCTGCGTTCCTGACCCGTTCGACTGCGATAGCGCTCGACGTGGTCGTCACCTCAACAGGCAACGATCAC
>CAYSJO010000281.1:0-20557 GCA_964431285.1 uncultured Planctomycetaceae bacterium | reverse complement strand
CCATTCAGAAAACGAACACACGTAGAATAATCATTCCCCGTTACACGGCCAGGTTCTTCAACGGGCTGCTACCGTCCATTTTTCGAAGGATGGTTCCAGGGAACTGGCGAACCAGGCCGAGACTTCCATTCAACAGGCACTGGCCAGGTAACGGATGCATGCCGTGTCGTGGGACACACAACATGATGCGATCTCTCTGCAATACAGTTTCGCTCCGAAGACTGGCTTGTCTGGCTGTCACGCTTTGCGGAGTGACATCCGGATCCATTGCATCAGCAGTGGGCGACAACGAGTTCACAACCAGGCAGCTCGACTTCTTCGAATCGCACATTCGACCGGTGCTGATCGAACGTTGCTTCGAATGCCACTCTGGTGGGAAGAAACAGAAAGGTGGGCTCAATCTTTCGTTCCGACAGGGCCTGCTGCGAGGTGGTGAGACCGGTCCCGCGATCGTGCCAGGCAAGCCCATGGAAAGTCTGCTCATCGAAGCATTGAGATACGAATCCCTGGAAATGCCACCCAGTGGCAAGCTGCCTGATCGAGTCATCGTCAACTTCGTCACCTGGATAAAGATGGGAGCCCCGGATCCACGTAAATCAGGTAGTGAACCCCATAAGGAAAAGGGAGCGATCGACGCTTCCCAACTCTGGTCGCTGCAGCCGATCAAGGTCGTGGAACGGCCTTCTCTGGAAGGAGTTGACCACCCAATTGACCGGTTCATTCGATCACGTCTGAGAAAGGAAGAAACTCCGCCAGCGAATCCGGCCAAACCGCGAATCCTGTCCCGGCGACTGCATCTCAAACTCACTGGTCTTCCACCGGAATCTGATCCACTGGCCGAATATCGCACGGAAGAGCTTGTGGATCGTCTCCTTGGCTCGCCGGAGTTCGGGGAACACTGGGCTCGACACTGGCTGGACCTGACCGGATACGCGGACACGATCGGTGTCGGGCGAGCGATCCCTGCGCTCGAAGCGTGGCGGTATCGCGACTATGTCATCAACGCGTTCAATTCGGACAAGCCGTTTGACGAATTCATTCGTCAGCAGATCGCCGGTGACATTCAAGTCCCATCCGCGCCCGGAGTTCCCAGAGGACCCGAGCCCACATCAGAGAGCATCACTGCCACCGGTTTTCTGGCAATCGGTCCGTGGGAACTGGTTGGTGGTGACAAGGTCCAGCTTCGAATGGACGTGGTGGACCGACAGGTCAATCGCGTCGGCAAGGCGTTTCTTGGCATGACTTTCGAATGCGCCCGCTGTCACGCTCACAAGTTCGATCCCGTCAGCCACGAGGACTACTTCGGCCTTGCAGGCCTGTTTAGCAGCACGATCACGTTAAACGGTCGCATCAACGGCGTCTTCAGTGCGATCAACCAGACGACATTGCCGGAATCACCCGAAGAGCTGATCGCCAGAGCCGACCGGGTCAGAGCGTTTTACGCCGAACTGAAAGAAGAAACGGAGCAGCAGAATCTGGCTAACGCGAAAGTCAGCGAACTCAACAAACAGATGGAGTCGCTCAAGGCAGGCAGCGATGCCGCGGATCAGATCAAGGAACTTGAACAGCAGCGTGACGCCGCGTCCGCCGCCGCCAAACGGCATACAGAGCGAATCAACACGCTGAAGTTTCTGAAGCAGCATCGGACTCAGTCACTGGCACTTGCGGTCATAGATGCTCCCGAGCCAGAGGATTGTTTCATCAACATCCGTGGCAACGCGCACCAGTTGGGACCTCTGGTACCGCGTGGCTTTCCACAGAACATTGCACCGACGTACAAGCCGTCGTTTACCCGAGGCGGCAGTGGTCGCGTGCAACTGGCCGAGTGGCTGACCGACAAACGTAATCCGCTGACTGCCCGCGTGTGGGTGAACCGAGTCTGGCATTACCTGTTTGGTGCTGGACTCGTGCGGTCGGTCGATAACTTCGGATCTCGTGGCGAAACACCCGACCATCCCGAACTGCTGGATCACCTCGCGTCTGAATTCATGAACGACGGATGGTCCACGAAACGTTTAATTCGGCGCATCGTAACGTCGCGCACGTGGCAGCAGTCGTCGATTAATCTGGCAGTGTATCGCGGGCCCGGCACAGAGCGAAAAGCGATAGAACACGATCCCGACAACCGACTTCTGTGGCGAGCCAACCGCTCCAGGCTGCAGGCAGAGAGTCTGCGCGATTCGATGCTGCTGGTCAGCGGCCTGCTGGACACAACTCGTGGTGGACCCAGTCTTCCTGTCGACGTCCCAGGAAACCTCAGTTCTGGAAGCACGGGAAGCATGCGGGACGAAAGCCGGATGCCGGACGACTTGAAGTTTCGCCGTTCGATCTACCTGCCGCAGAAACGCAAAGGGCCGTTCAACGAGCTGGACTTTCTGGGTGTATTCGACCTGCCAGATCCAAATCACGAATCCGGCTACCGAACGACAACAACAGTCCCCACTCAGGCTCTGTATCTGTTGAATTCTCCCTTCGTACAGGAATGCGCAGCGGCTACGGCCAGGCGGGCCATTGAGCACAAAACTGACACCAACCAGCGAATGACGTGGGTCTATATGAATATTCTCGGCAGACAACCGTCCGACACCGAGGCGAACGACGCGCTTAACTTTGTTCAGGAATTGCAACAACCGGCAGCAAGCGACGATTCCGTGCAGGCACTCACTGAGTTAGATGCGTGGTCCAGACTCAGCCAGACGTTGCTGATCTCCAACGAATTTCTGTTCTGCGATTGAAGTCATGGCGTAAAAGGCACAAGGATTCTGTGATGCACATCTCTCGTCGATCACTTCTCCAGGCATCAGCTTGTGGATTCGGCTACACGGCCCTGTCGGCATTGCTGAGCGAGTCGGCGAGGGGCGCCAATCCGCTCGCAGCTCGTGAACCCCATCAGACTCCCAGGGCGCGGCGAATTATCTTCCTGTTCATGCAGGGAGGACCATCGCCGATGGAGACGTTCGATTACAAACCTCAATTGAACGCTGATCACGGCAAGCCGTCACCGTTTCAAAGGGAAACGAAGATCGAACAGCCGGGTGTCGGAACCATGCGACTGTTTGGCTCGAGCTGGAAGTTCAAGCAACACGGTGAGTCCGGAACGAGGGTCTCCGAGCTGTTTCCACACATAGGCGGCGCCATTGATGAGATCGCCGTATTGAATGGCATGCAGACGGATAACCTGGCTCACGCGCCCGCCTGCATGCAGATGCATACGGGAGCGACAAACGTCGTGAGACCATCGATCGGTGCCTGGTCGCTGTACGGGCTGGGAACAGCCAATCAGAACCTTCCGGGCTTTATTACAATCAATCCGTCGCTCAGCGGAGATGGTGGTAGTCCCCAGCATTTTGGCAGTGCGTTTCTTCCGGCAATCTATCAAGGCACGGCAGTCAGTCTGCCATCCACTGCTGGTGCCAATGCCGACATTCGCTACTTACAGGACAAGTCGTTTCCACTCACGGGGCAACGAAAACAACTCGACTTCCTGCAACGACAGAATCAGCGCCACATCGAAACAACGGGTGAGAACGCGCAACTCGAAGGCATGATCGAATCTTTCGAACTCGCCTTTCGCATGCAGAGCGAAGCTCCTGATCTGCTCAAACTTGATGGCGAGACAGAATCCACTCAGAAGCTGTACGGCATTGGCGAAGGGTCCACGGATGCGTTTGGTCGGCAATGTCTGCTGGCACGCAGACTGGCGGAATCCGGCGTGCGATTCATTCAGGTCAACTCGGGTGGTTGGGACCACCACAGTCGCATCAGAAGCTCGTTGCCGAAGAACGCGAAGTCTGTGGATAAACCAGTCGCTGGCCTGATTCATGACCTCAAAGCGCGTGGCATGCTGGAAGAAACGCTGCTCGTCTGGACCGGTGAATTCGGCCGCACTCCATATGAGCAGGACCTGACCAATGGACAGGGGTCAATGGACAGCTACGGACGGGGCCACAACCCGTTCGGGTTTACAACACTGATGGCCGGAGGGGGCATCAAAGGCGGCATCGTCCATGGTGCGACGGACGAGTACGGCTACCGCGCCGTTCAGGGCAAAGTCCACATCCACGACCTGCATGCAACGATGCTGCACCAGCTTGGCCTGGATCACGAACGACTGACCTATCGCTATGCCGGTCGAGACTTTCGCTTAACCGACGTCTACGGAAACGTCGTGCGGGAGATTCTCGCTTAGTAACTGGGAATCATTTGATTCCCGGGTTTGAGCTGCGTAGCGGCGCCAGCATATAGCCCCGGGTGAGCGAAACGGCGAAGCCGTGAGCGGAACCCGGGTTGGTGTCGGACAGAGGCACGTGTCACGGGTAGTCCTCAGGAGTCCCCTCTCCCGCCATTTCGCGGTCCCGAGCATCTGGTCGGTTTCCGATGGCGAGGACGTTTGAGTGACGGGGCTCAAACGTCTTCTTAACCCCCCGCGTCGGTGACACACGTACCCCTCAGGCGGGTTACGCTTGCAGCTATCGCTGCGGCGCTCACCCGGGGCTATACGCTGTCGCCGCTCCGCGGCTGAATCAGGGAACAAATTGATTCCTACTTTCTTAGCTTAGGAGTCGCGCACCCGTCACACCGTACCCGTTCCAATTACTGGGTGAGATATCGGTCAGCAGTGGCCTGTTCGATTCGATCGGCGTTCAGCAACTGCCGGATGGACTCGCTTAGCGGAACCATCCCATCGTTGCGGCCGGTCAGGATACAGTTGTCGATCGATTGCAGTTTTCCGGATCGGATTGCTGCTGCAACAGGCGAGTTATTGAACAGAATCTCCAAAGCCAGTTGGCGCTTCTCGTCGGGGATTCCAGACGGCAGTAGATGCTGGGCAACGATCGCTCGCAGGCTGGTGGCGAGTTGGGATCGGATCTCCGGCTGCACAGCCTGAGGGAACAGATCGGCGTATCGTGAGATGGCGCCGCGCGCGTCGCGTGTGTGCAGTGTTGAGTAGACGAGATGACCGGTCTCTGCGGCGGTGAGAGCCATCTGACCGGTTTCGCGGTCGCGGATTTCTCCAACCAGAATCACGTCCGGATCCTGTCGTAACCCATACCGCAGGCCGTCGGCGAACGAGCGACAGTCGACGCCAACCTCGCGCTGTGTGACGACCGAGTCCGGCTGGATCGGATAGCGATACTCGACGGGTTCCTCGATCGTCAGGATGCGATGATGCCCGGCACCATTCAGGCTGTTGACGATCATGGCCAGCGTCGTGGTCTTGCCGGATCCCGTGACGCCAGTGATCAATACGAGTCCGTTACGAAAACTCGACAGACGAGTGCCAAGCCTCGGTGAAAAACCGGCCCACTGAAACTCGGGGATCGTATTTGGGATCAGTCGCAGACACGCCCCGATGTTCTGATCGCTGACAAACAGATTGCCGCGAAACCGGGCCGCCGCGCCGTCGACAATCTCCTCATGAGAGAAGTCGAGATTGAGGTTTTGCTCGAAGGTCGCGAACAGCGAGTCCGGGCATATGGCCCTGAGCAATGGACGCAACAGCGCATCAGTGAGGACGGGGAAAGTAAGTCGGCGAAGGTCTCCGTGCAGCCTGAGAACCGGTGGGTGGCCAGCCACCAGATGCAAGTCCGACGCTCCACTCGACACCGCCTCACGAAGCCAGTCAACAAGAGGCACGGGCGCCGTCTTTGTCCGACCGGTTACTTGATCCGGTTCGTCATTCAACATGCAGGAGCGCCTAGGCGATGATCTGATGGATCGGCTTGCCGAAGTCGATTTCCAGGCGTTTGTGGCCGGGAACTTCCAAGGCGTGGGGATCGAGGCCGAGCTGATGCAGGATTGTCGCGTGGGCGTCGGTGACGTAGTGCCGGTCCTCGGCGGCGTGGAATCCGATCTCGTCGGTCGCTCCGTGAGCGACGCCGCCTTTCAATCCGCCGCCGGCCATCCAGATGGAGAATCCGTACGGGTGATGATCACGTCCGTCCGATCGTTCGGCACCGGGCGTGCGTCCGAACTCGGTGGCCCACACGACCAGCGTTTCATCCAGCAGTCCACGCTGTTTCAGATCCTTGAGGAGGCCGGCGATCGGTTTGTCGACTCGGGCGCAGTTTTTCGTGTGGTTCGACTTCAGCTTGCTGTGAGCGTCCCAGCCTCCACCACCTCCGCCGCCGTCGTAAATCTGCACAAAGCGAACGCCACGTTCGACCAGTCGTCGTGCTGCGATTGCCTGTCGAGCCATGTTGGACGTTGTGCCATCGTTCAGGCCGTACAGATCCTGTGTCGACTTCGACTCGTCGTTCATCCGGACGACTTCAGGCACTGACATCTGCATGCGGAACGCCAGCTCGAACGACTTGATGCGTGCCCTCAGCTTTGCGTCGTTGGGATATTCCACCGCCGTCAAACCATTGAGTTCGCGCAGCAGGTCGAGCTGTTGGCGTCTTTCCGTGACGTTCACGTTGGAGCCGGGTGTTCCGAACGGCAGCGGGTTCTTTGGATCGAGCGTCATTTTGACACCCGAGTGTTCCGGACCGAGATAGCTGCCGTCGTGTGCTCCAACTCCTCCGCAACAGTCGCCCGGCGGCGGTCCCATCACAATGAACTGCGGCAGATTCTCGTTGAGCGTCCCCAGCCCGTAATGCACCCACGCACCCACGGACGGATAGAAGCCATCGAAGATGTGCCGACCCGTATGGAACTGCAGTTGAGCCGCGTGATCGTTGTCGGTCGTCCACATCGAACGCACGACCGAGATGTCGTCGATACAACTGCCGACATGCGGCCACCAGTCACTGACTTCGATGCCGCTTTCGCCACGCTTCCGGTAACCAACCTGCAACGGATAGAGCGTGGCCATCAACGCTCGCGGAGTTCCGGTAAAGTCACGCACGTTCTTCCGGTAGAACTCTGAGTCCAGTACGGCCGACTTGAACGGTGATTCGTCGACAGTCAGTCCGGAGTACTTGTTGAGCGCCGGTTTTGGATCGAACGACTCCACATGCGAGGTGCCTCCGTTCATAAAGAACCAGATAACGCTCTTCGCTTTGGGAGCCACCAGCGGTTGCCCGGACGGCAGATGTGGCTTCGTATCGGGCGAAGCAAGTCCTTGACGCCGCAGCATCGCGCCGAGTGCCAGGCCGGTGAACCCCATGCCACAGTCAGTGAGGAATGTCCGACGCTGGAGTCGACCGCAGGGGAATGTGTTCATGGTTCAATCCGCTCAGCTGAAGAGTTCGCTGATTACACGGCCGTGTGGAATGAGGCTCACGGGGCGATTCGTTTTGGTGTAGTACTCATTGTGATGATCGATGCCCAGGGCGTGGAATATCGATGCGCCCAGATCATCCGGATGAATGTCCGTACCATCCGTCGGGCCCGTTCCGGCATCGTCGGTCGCTCCGATAAGCTGGCCGGGTCGTACTCCGCCGCCCGTCATCAGGCACCAGTTCGCTCGGGGATAGTGGTCCCGGCCGACGTTCTGATTGATCTTCGGCGTGCGACCGAATTCTCCCATGGCCACGACCAGCGTCCGCTCCAGCAGACCTTTCTCGCGCAGTGCCGTCACAGCTGCGGTGAGGCTCGCATCGAACGGAGGCAGCAGCCGGGCGTGGCCTTTGAAGTTGTCCAGGTGCGTGTCCCATCCCTGATTGGTCACTGTGACGAACGGGACGCCGGATTCGATCAGTCGCGTCGCCAGTAACAGGCTTTGACCGAGTTCATTCGGGTCGAACAGCTTGCTGATGCTTTCTGGTTCGCGGCTGACGTCGAAGGCCTCGCGCGTGCGCTTCGAAGTAATCATGCTGTAAGCCTGCTGCCCAAGCGTGTCGAACGCTTCGAGCAACTGACTGTTGGTTTCGACATTGCGAAATGCTGTGTCGATCTCCTTCAGCAGCTTCTGACGGCGAGCGACTTTCTCGACGGTGATGCCGGCGGCCGGCGTAATGCCTCTCACCGCGAACGCCTGGCCCGGTTTGGGGACCGCGTTCGTCTTGAATGGTGCATAGGCATCGCCCATGTAGCCGGCATTCCATTCCGTCTGCGGAATGGCAACGTAGGGCGGAAGGTCTGGCTCGTAGTCAAGTTCCTTCATCACGACCGAGCCGTAGGACGGATACTTCACGGCGGGATTCGGACGGTTGCCGGTCGAGATGTAGGACTGGCCCTGCGGGTGGTTGCCGGTGGTGTGACTGATGCCTCGCAGCAACGTGTATTGATCGATCGAATCGGCCAGCTTCGGCAAGTGTTCGCAGGCGACGAGGCCGGGGATTTTCGTCGGGATGTGGGAGAACTCACCACGAGTTTCACTGGGCCCGTCGGGCTTCATATCCAGTGAATCAAGGTGTGCCGGCCCGCCAGCGAGGTTGAGGAACAGAACGGCGTCCGCAGTCGCGTTTTCACGGTCTTCCGCGTGCAACGGCTGTAGCCAGTCGCCTGTTGCCAGGCCGGTCAATCCGAGCGTTCCTGCAGTCAGAAAATCTCGGCGTGTGGGACCATTGTAGTTTTGTTGCGTCATCAGATTGCCTGCCATCCGGACTTTTTCCGCAAATCACGGGTTCAGCGTGGGCGGGTGGGACGGAACTGTCAACCGGCATAGTTCAGGTTATAAGCCCCGCCGTGCCAGACGTGCTGCCAGTTGACGGACCGACTGCCGATACTCAGCAACGCCAGCACCTGAATCGCGACGTGGAATCAGAATCAGGTCCAGTCCCATGGGCAGCTCACATCGAGACTGCCGGAACGCCTCCCGGAGCATTCGCTTGATGCGATTCCGTTGCACGGCATTTCCGTGCTGTTTCTTCGACACACTCAGGCCGCAACGTGTATCGCTCAGTCCGTTTGGGCGAGCAAAAATCAGCAGATAGCCGTCACCCGCCTTACATCGGGCGCCGTAGACGGCCTTGAAATCCGCCGGACTGCGCAGATGCGATGACTTTGGGAATCGCAGATTGACGGGTTCGCCATGCAAATCGAATCTGCCGTATCTCTTGAAGGTGCGGTCGGACGAATTACGTCGCTGGGGGCTTGCGTGTGATAATGGCTTTCAGAATCAGTCCGCTCACTAGCCCAGTTGCGAGCATGGCAACGAACAACGTCGGAGCATGCTTTGTTTCGTAACCGTGCAGCAGGTTTGTTCCGAAGACGGAACTCAATGTCGCAATCGGGAAGAAGAATGCCACGAGCACGTTCAGCCGGTGAGACGACACTCCCATTTGATGGCTTAATTTCGCCTGCTCTTCAGCACGCCGGGCGATCATGAAGTCGAGTGCGTTTTTCGAGTCCGCATGCATCAGCTCGGACGCTCGCTCAATTTCATACGTTTGATCTCGAAAGTTGATCACATCGCGCGCGTCGACGGCCATTTCGCGTGCCTGCTGCATTGCCATGTGCTGATTGCGGGCCGCTCGGTACAGCGGACTCGATTCCGACTGCACGACGAAATAATCGTCGGCTGTTTTCGCCTGTTCTTCCAGCTCTTCCAGTTCATCCAGCCGTTTCCGATACGCGGCCAGATGGTTTTCCAGAGCATGCGGGCCATTACCGCGTGACCTCGATTCCCAGGTGCCGTCCGGGTGTCGCCAGAAGACTCGACCGTCACGCTCCGCCTGGTCTGCGGTCGGGGGGCTGTGCAGAATCAGCAGCAGATGGCCGTCGGCCGACATGGCACGCTGCCGGCCGACCTTGTCGCCCAACCGCTGCCGAAACACGGCCGGTACGTTCCACGTGGCCGGGATCAGGCTCTTACCTGAATCGCTCGAACCTGCTGGCTGTTTTGGGGTTGCATCGGGATTCACTGAAAGATCTTCCGTTCGGGATCGTAAAAAATGTCAGGTGACTCGAATCGCTGCATCCAAGTCAACCTGGGCAAACTGAAGCCGACCGTCACAGCGAGATTACTGGAACGTACACCTCGATCATACAGTCCAATGTGTACTGGCACATCGGATGCTGTTGCTGGTTAGTCTGTGACACATCCTGCCAGATTGGCCGATCTGTTGGCCGTCTGGCGCGAGTTTACACCGTTGTCGGCACTACTTTTTCATGCCGAATCCTCGCTGCCAGACGCGACTGAACCGGTCTGGCCGAGTCTGGCAGGCCGAACTACGATTCTCAACTCAACTTCCCACGGATGGTGTCACGAAACCCGTGCTGATTCCGACACGTGGCCGACCAGTCACATCCTGGCCCATTGAGCCATCTCTGGAGACACGTCATGAAACGCTTCACGTTGACCGTCGCTGGTATCGTACTCGCAGTCCTGACAGCCTCGCTGATTGTGGGGGACTCGAGCTCAACGCTCCAGGCTCAGAATGCTCGTTCCCTCACGATTAACGCCGAAAACTGCATCGTGCAGTTGCGGAAACAGGATGAGGCGCAACTGGCTGCCGAGCGACCGGGCATCATCGAATTCATCGAATTCGAAGAAGGGGATCCGGTCCAGAAAGGTCAGGTCATTGCCAGACTGAAAGACGGGGTCGCCCGTGCGAAGCTGGAGAAGGACCAGTTTACAGCGACCAACGACGTGCATATTCGGTATGCGGACGCCGCCTACAAGCTGGCCGCGCAGGAACTGGAAATCGCAACCGCCACGAACGCACGCGTTCCGGCAACTGTTCCCGTTCTCGAACTCAAGAAGCTTGGCCTGGCCGTTAATAAGGCACTACTGCAAAAGGAACAGGCCGAATTCGAGCAGATCGTGGCCGAGAAGACCGTGGTCGAGAGTGAGGAGGCGATTAAGACTCACGCAATCAAGGCACCGTTCTCCGGTGTCGTCTCAGCAGTCTTCCGCACAGCCGGCGAAGCCGTCAGGCAGGGTGATCCGATACTTGAGATCATCAGCACAGAAGTCGTACGCATCGAAGGCCTGATCAAGATCGACGAGAGCTACGCTGTTAAGCCCGGCGACAAAGTTCGCGTGCAACTGGATACGAAACACTACGACCTGCCCGAACACGTTGCCAAGAGCGTGCTGGAAGGCGAGATCACCTGGGTCGATCCCCGCCCACTGCCATTGATTGGTAAGACCAAAGTCGCCGCGAAGGTCGAAAACCTTCGTGGATTCCTGCGACCCCAATTGCGGGCTCTGATGTCGATCACTCCCGGTGCAAATCCGCAGACTGCCGGACGATAGCGCGGACCGGGAATCCTGTTCGTCCTCATGCGGTCTGAATCAGCTTCCGATCACCGTGCCTTACAAATACTGACCAGTGAATAATGGAAGTAACGCAACAAGCATCCGCGATGACCCCCTCGACCCAGCGGCCGATTCCGCTGGAAGTGAGACCGGATCTCGTCATCAAGCGGATCGACTATCTGGGTGTCGGCTACTGGGTCGTCAAAGACCCGGCTGGATTGAAGTACTATCGACTCCAGCAGGAGCAGTACGAAGTCCTGAAGTTGCTCAATGGCGAACGCAGCCTTGAACATCTTCGGGATGAGATGCTCAAGATTATGCCGACTGTCCGGTTGCAGCTTTCCGACATCCAGCATTTGATCACTGACCTGCACGAAAAAGGCCTGGTTTACGCCAATCGCGAAGGTCAAGGCGCGGCGCTCATTAAGAAACACCGTGAGGAACGGAAGAAGAAATTCTTCAATACGATGCGCAGCCTGTTGTACATGCGGCTGCCGGGCTGGGACCCCGTTGTTGCCCTCGATCTGATCTACCCGTTTTTTCGATGGATGTTCACCTGGTGGGGCGTGGGATTGTGGACGGTCACCGTCGTGACCTCGTGGATTCTACTCGGGATCCAGTTTGAGGCGTTTCGACAGGAATTGCCCGGTTTTCAGCAGTTCTTCAGTTGGCCCAACCTGTTGTACTTATGGGTCACGCTGGGAATTGCGAAGGTCATTCACGAATTCGGGCATGGGCTGTCGTGTAAACACTTCGGCGGCGAGTGTCATGAAATGGGTATGATGCTGCTGGTGTTCAGTCCGTGCCTGTACTGCGACGTCTCCGATTCGTGGATGCTGAAGAACAAGTGGGCCCGAATTATGATCGGGGCCGCCGGGATGTATATTGAAATCCTGTTGTCCGCCTTCGCGATATTCGTCTGGTGGTACACGGAACAGGGACTGTTACACAACCTGGCATTAAACACCTTCTTTGTAACGACGATCACCACAGTGGTCTTCAACGCCAATCCGCTGATGCGGTTTGACGGCTATTACATGATGTCCGACTTTCTGGAGATTCCGAATCTCCGTCCCAAGGCCGACAAGCTGTTGCGCGAGACATTCGCATGGTGGTGCCTGGGAATCGAAAGCAAACCGGACCCATTCATGCCGGAGACGGGTCGAGCATGGTTCATCACATTTGCCATTTGCGCGGGAATCTACCGCTGGTTCATTGTGGTGGCCATTACCGTCTTCCTTTACACCGTTCTCAAACCGTATGGCCTGCAGAGTATCGGAGCGACGCTGGCGGTCGTTTCCGTGACGACCATCGTCGGAAACATGGTCTTCAACCTGTACAAGATGATTTCAGCGCCGAGGATCGAACCCATGAGTAAGCCGAAGATCGCCATCAGTCTCTCTGTTCTGGGACTGGTGCTGGCCGCCGTGCTGTCCATTCCGATGCCGTTGCACATCGAAGCCACGTACATCATCGAGCCGCTTAACGTGCGTCATGTCTACACGCACACACCGGGTGAGCTGATCGATCTGCTCGTTGAACCGGGCCACAAAGTTCACGGTCCGGTGCTGGACGAAGATGGCAATGAAGTCGAGCCCGGTGAAGTTCTTGCGGTTCTCCACAGCCCCGAACAAGAAGATGAGCGGCGTGATCTTGAGCTGAAAATCAAGCTGCAGGAGATTGAGGAGCGGACTCAGGCGAAGAAAAACCAGTCGGGCCGAATGCACCTGGCACAGCAGCGAATCCGAGCCTTCAAGAATCAACTAGCCGAGGTTAATGGACAGATCGAAGACCTGACGATTCGCGCATCAGCCGATGGGACGATCGTCTCGGCACCGCGCACCCCGGAACCGCCGATCGAAACGCGACGCCGTCAACTGACGACCTGGAACGGCACGCCCCTCAACAAGAAGAATATTGGAGCGACACTCGACGAAAGAACGCATCTGCTGAGCATCGCTCCGAATTCAAGTTATCAGGCGATCATGCTGATTGATCAGGGCGACATTAACGAGATGATCCAGGACGGATTTGCCGAACGGATAATGGACCAACAGGAAAGCAACGAAGTGATCCAACTGAAGTTTGACCACCTGGCGTCCCGGACCTACGAGGGTGAGATTGTCGAAGTCTCCCAGGAGATCATGGAGTACGTACCGGAGTTACTCTCGAACAAGCTCGGTGGTGAATTGCCCACGGTCACGGACAGTCAGGGCCGCGAAAAACTCCTGAGCAGTGTTTACCAGGCGACGATCGAGTTGAAAGAAGACACACAACTGCTTCGGTCCGGAATGCGAGGACGCGCTCGCTTCCGTGTTGACGAACGCACGGCCTGGGCGTGGATCTGGCGATATCTTAAGCAGACCTTCCACTTCCGCCTGTAGTAACCGCCGTTCGTAGTAACCGAATCTATGCGGTCTTCAGCCGAGCAGCCACGTCGCCAAGGTGGCGGTACTGGAGATTGCCGAATCGGTCGCGGGTGTCTACTGAGACCAGTCCCCGAACCCGGAACTGCTGCGTCCGGCTACATGTCAGATCTGCTCGACATTAATCCCCGCCGCATGCACGCTCATGCAGGTCGGGCTGCCGGCATACCAGGTCACAACGACTCGCCGGGATTCCGACTGACGAATGCTCGGATGCCCGAAACTCCAACGGCCCATATCCTCCCAGTACTGGGCAAAGTCGATATCGGTGAGTCCCTGTGACAATTCAGCACGCTCCTCGTGCTCGTGTACCAACAGACTGTCGGGCGTTGGCCATGATTGTCCGCCATCAGACGATTGCCATAACCGCATAGTGCCGGGCCGGTCACGGTCAACAACAAATGCCAGCAGTCGACCATCGTCGAGCAGCAAAGGCGCTGCAATTTGCCCGGGAATCGTTGTGACCACAGGCGAACTCCCTGCGCGTTCTCCGTCGTTCAGATTCGCACTCAGCAGATGCACGTCCAGATCCCGCTGAGCACTGCGGTCATGTGTCCAGAACAGGGCCGTGAATTCACCGGGAGCGGATCCCACACACAGCCGCTGGTCCCAGTAGTAGACGGTGTTCTGCGGATCCTGAGCCACAAGAAACGGTTGCTCGAATGTCTCACCACCATCACGAGACACCAGCAGCCAGGCAGCATGATGAGCCGGTGCTGGATCGTCGAATTCCTTGAAGCTCTCGGACGCGAACGCGATTGTTCCGTCGGACCATTTTAGAGCCGGGCCCGTCATAGCGCAGCCAGTCAGGCCGGGTGTTGGAATCTCGCGCCAGCCGCTCCAGGAGTCTCCCTCATCGGTTGAATCCGCCATCAACTGGAGACTCCGAAGAATGCCCTCAGTCTCGGGATCGAATAGCGGACGCTCAGGGTCGCTGCGATCAAACCATGTGAAGAACAGCAGCAACCGTCCGGGTTCAACCTCAAAGATCTCGGCGCCGGCCAGCGAACCGGGAATATCGTCCAGCTGTGACTGAAACCTCACCGGCAACACGTCCCATGTACGCCCCTCATCGCGTGAACGGGAGAGCCGATTGTGCCTTCGTGATGATGCTTTGTCTGACCGGTTGTGAACCCGCTGAGCCACGTCCCCGGTGCGAGGCCGGTGAGACTGTCAAAGAACGCAATCTGACCAGACTGGTCCTGTTGCGACTCGTCGTAAACAACCGAGCGGAATTCGACATTCATTGGGAACATCCAGCACAAACCCGTGCGTTACTTGAGTGGTGGCAAATCGTAAACCGTGCGAAGCCGCTGCAGTTCGGCCTGCAGTGTTTCCATGGTCGACGCGTAGGCCGGGTCACGTGACACGTCCTGCATTTCCTGCGGGTCATTTTTCAGATCAAACAGATTGAATCCGTCGTTGGAGTAGAAGTTGATCAGCTTATATCGATCTGTCCGCACACCCTCGTGACGCGGAACTTGATGCTCACCGCCATGCTCGTAGTAGTGGTAATAAATCGAACTGCGCCACTCGTCCGATGCCGGGTCAGTAAACAATCGTACAAGGCTGCGGCCCTGCACGTCGTCGGGAATGTCAACACCGGCGACGTCCAGGAACGTGGGAGCGTAATCAATGTTCTGAATCAGTTTGTCCGATTTCGTGCCAGGCCTAATGTGTCTTGGCCAGCGAATAACGAACGGCATCTTCAAAGACTCTTCGAACATCCAGCGTTTGTCGTACCAGCCGTGTTCACCCAGATAAAAACCCTGGTCAGAGCTGTAGATGACGATCGTGTTGTCCGTCAGTCCTGACTCGTCCAGGTAGTCCAGCAGTCGGCCCACGTTTTTATCAACCGAATCAATGCACCGCAGATAGTTCTTGATGTACCGCTGATACTTCCAGCGGACAAGGTCCTCCCCCGTCGGCGGATTCTTCAGGAACGCTTCGTTACGGGGTCGAAACGCTGCGTCCCAGGTCGTTTTCTGTTCCGGAGTCATTCGCGCATATTCACCGTCCTTGAGTCGCTGTTCCCGTTTCGTTGCAAACGGAACGGGCAGATGAACTTTCAGGTCGTAGTGGTAGTAGAAGTGCCGATCGATCGACATTGCGTTACCTGCCAGTGTCTCACTGCGATTCTTCCAGTTGTCAAACAGCGTGGCCGGCTCCGGAATGTCCTCGTCAGCATATCGGTTCAGATGTTTGAGCTCGGGCGCCCATGTCCTGTGAGGTGCCTTGTGCTGGCACATCAGCAGAAACGGCTTGTCTTCGTCACGCTGCTTCAGCCAGTCCAGGGCAAGGTCCGTCGTGATGGTTGTGCAGTAGCCCTCGATGCGACGCCGGCCGTCTTCCCGAATAAACACGGGGTTGTAGTACGAACCCTGGCCGGGAAGGATGTCCCAGTGATCAAAGCCCGTTGGGTTGGAATTAAGGTGCCACTTTCCGACCAGGGCCGTCTCATAGCCGGATTTCTGCAGGACCTGAGGATGTGTGAACTGTGCCCCGTCGAACGGTCCGCGGCCGTTGGAATAGAAGCCGTTCTTATGACTGTGCTTTCCCGTCAGCACGCAGGCGCGACTGGGACCGCAAATAGAGTTGGCACAAAACGAATTCAGAAACACCGCGCCTTCTTGAGCAATGCGATCGATGTTGGGTGTCTTGTTGATCTTCGAGCCGTACGCACCGATTGACTGGCACGCATGGTCGTCGGTGAAGACGAACAGGATGTTTGGCCTGTTCTCTGCCGCCGTCGCGGAGATCGAAATACAGCACAACCACGAAAAGAGCACGGCGAAGCGAAAACACATACGTAAGAGCCTCTTGCGGAAGTCGGAACGAATACAGTCATCTCTTCAGAGTACTGCCGCCCGCATCCTGGCGAATGTGCGCGTGTAACTGAAGGAGTCGCCAGACGCTTCGGATGTCACTGTCAACCGGCTATCGTGCCGGTGATGAGGTGCAGAATTCGCCTGAGAGAATCAAAGAAGGTGTGGCATGACGATGTCGGATCAGGATCGGCTCGGTCGATTGGGTAGCGGTGAGTCGATTGAAGCTGTCTGTGCGGCCTCAGGAATGGATCGTGCGGAATTCGATGGCTGGTGGAACGAGACCATCAAACACCCTGCCGAGATCGAATCCGCGCAGATCACCGCTCGTGTTTCCGCAGCAGTGTCGATTCGCCGGGATGACCTGGGCATCCCGCACATCTATGCCGAAAACGACCGTGATCTGTTTTTCGGCTACGGCTGGGCAATGGCCCAGGACCGGCTCTTTCAGCTCGACTGGTTGCGACGCAAAGGACACGGACGACTCTCCGAGATCATTGGTACAGACGGTCTCGAACTCGACACGATTGCTCGCACCGTCGGATTGAACCGCATTGCCGCGGCTGAATGGGAACGGTTGCCGGACGAAGTGCGACAACTGCTGGAAGCGTTTTCGGATGGCATCAACGCTGTGATCGAGAGTTGTGGCGACAACCTGCCGATCGAGTTCGATCTGCTGCAGTACCAACCCGAGCCGTGGACTCCCGTGGACTGCCTGGCGATCGAAGGTGAATTCCGCTGGTACCTGACTGGTCGGTTCCCGGTGATCTGCATGCCGGAACTTGCGAAACGAACACTAGGCGACGGACCACTTCTGCAGGAGTACCTGCTCAGCGAACAGGACGATGAGTCGATCCTGCATGCGGGCGATTACGAGCCGCTGACCGGTCAGCCATTGGAGCCTGTGGGTGAATCGGTCGCCGATCCGGACGCCACAACCGGCAGCAACAACTGGGTCGTGTCGGGACGGCGGACGACGACGGGCGCGCCACTTCTGGCCAGTGACCCGCACATTGCATTCGAAGCCGTGTCGTGCTGGCACGAAGCTCATCTGTGCGGAGGTTCGTTCAACGTTGCGGGAATGACCTATGTGGGAATGCCGGCCATCATGTTCGGCCGAAACGAACAGGTCGCATGGGGTATCACAAACAACATCTGCTCATTGCGTGACCTCTATCAGGAGCGCACCAGCGACGAACACCCACACTGCTTTGAGTACGACGGACAATGGGAACCGGCACGTAAACTGACCGAAACAATCGCTGTGAAGGGTGCCGATGCCGTCACCTGCTCGTTACGTTTTTCACGCAATGGCCCAATCGTCGACGACGTCCTGCCCGCTCCGGCGAATGAGCTGGGACCGGTTTCGTTACGCTGGCTGGGAATGTCCCAGGGCGGCTGGCTGACATCACTGCTCGGAATGAACCGTGCGACCAACGTCGCCGAACTGCGCGAAGCAATGCGGCCATGGCACGTGCCGACGTTTTCACTGGTCCTGGCCGACACCTCCGGTCGAATCGGTTTCCACGCGGCTGGTCGCATTCCCGTTCGCAATCACTCAGAACGAGCCTTCCGGCGCGGCTGGGACCCGGAAGATCAGTGGCAGGGACTGATCCCCTTCGACGAGATGCCGTCATTTGATGAACCAGAACGAGGCTGGATCGCCAGTGCCAACAACCGCATTGCCCCCGACGACTTTCCGCATCGCATGTATGGCGCCTGGGTCTCCGGCTGTCGCGGTCAGCGAATTCGCCAGATGATCGAGTCGCGTGAGTCTGTGTCTGTTGATGACATGCGAGACATGCAGCAGGACGCCCTGAACCTGCGAGCTGCGGCACTGGTTCCCGTGTTGCTCCGGGAACTGAAATCGGTTGATGACGAAACTCGCCACGCGATCGCCATTCTTGACAGTTGGAATTGCGTTTCGACACCTGATGCAGCGGCTGCCACGATCTTCAACGTGTTCTACACGCGCTGGTGTGCCACAGTGAGCAATGCTCGCTTTTCAGGGGCCGCCGCCCAGCTGCTCGTCAAAGGCGTCGATCCCTGTGCGACCCGACTTCTGGAATCCGATCCGCACGGATGGTTTCCCGGCGACGACCGACAACAGCAACTGCGAGCGACTTTTTCTGGAACGCTGGTGTACTTGAAAGACCGGTTTGGTCCCGACATGTCGACGTGGACGTGGGACCGACTGCACCGCATGCATTTGCGTCATGTGCTGTCGGCAAGAGGCGATCTCGGTCAGCTTCTGGACCACGGCGGAGCCGGGGTGCGGGGTGACATGCTCACTGTTTGCAACACGGGCGGAGGAGTCGACTGGATCGCGGCAACAGGAGCCGGTTACCGCATGGTGGCCGACCTGAGTTCTTCACCACCCGTTCTGCGGGCAGTCGACGCCCAGAGCCAGTCGGGACATCCAGGCAGTCCACACTATGGAGACCAGTTCGAAGACTGGGCCTCAGGTCGATACCACGAGATTCCACTCGGCGCGGACGTTGCCGCGAAAACAACACAGACACTTGTCCCGAAAGAATGAGGAGACACGTTAATGATCACGCGACTGGTAGCTGTGTGTGTTTTTGTGACGGCAACGATTCCGGCTGTGGCCGACAACTGGCCAGCGTGGCGCGGGGCAGATGGATCGGGAATCAGCAGCGAAACGAAATTGCCCGTCAAATGGAGTCCGACGGACAACATTCGCTGGAAGCTCCCACTTCCCGAAGCGTGTAATTCCACTCCCATCGTGTGGGACGATCAGATCTTTCTGACGCAGGGTCTCGACGGGGGTAAGCGGCGGGCGCTGATGGGGTTGGATCGCAGCACTGGCAAGGTTCGATGGCAACAGGAAGTAGCCTGCTCGGTCAAAGAAACGACACATCGCCAGAATCCGCCGTGCAGCGCGTCGGCAATCACTGATGGAAAAGTTGTGTATGCCAACTTCGCATCGGGAGGCGTACTTGCCTGCAGCCTCGATGGAAAAAAGCTGTGGCACCGTGAGCTGGGCCCCGTCCTCAGCCGCTGGGGGAACGGAGGCAGCCCGATTCTGTACGGCGATCTGCTGATCGTCTTTCACGGACCAGGCACGCCGTCGATTCTGTACGGGCTGAACCGCGAAACCGGCGAGACCGTGTGGACATCAGAAGAAACCGCTATCAACAGCCCCATCTTCGGGTCGTGGAGTACACCTGTCGTCGTTCGCTCGGGAAACCGAGACGAGGTGGTCATGCCTTATCCTGGCGGAAAGATCGGCGGTCCCGGTTGGTTCAAGGGTTACGACCCGGCAAATGGCAAGGCACTGTGGCAGATTGACGGCCTGGGCAATGAGGTCTATGCGATGCCCATCGTCGGCGCCGGGGGAAAGATCATCGTCGGCGTCTCCGGCCACAACGGCCCGACCATGGCCATCCGCCCGGGCGGATCGGGAAACGTGACCGCGACACATCGACTGTGGCGCACCGAAACAAAGAACCCTCAACGCGTCAGCAGCGGAGTGATTCACGACGGCCATCTGTTTCTGGCCGACGCCACCGGAATTCTTCAGTGCCTGAAAGCGGACACGGGTGAGCTCGTTTATCGGGAACGGCTGGGCGGTAACCTGTGGGGGTCCATCCTGCTGGCGAACGATCGCCTGTATGTCACCAGTCTGGAAGGCGACACGTTTGTCGTTTCGGCGTCTCCGGAGTTTGAGCTCATCTCAAAGAACAGCATCGGCGAAGCAACCTACGCCGCGCTCGCACCAGCACATAGCGAGCTGTATTTGCGAACTCATCAGCATCTTTACTGCATATCCAGCGGCAAATAGTTCGTGTCTGGCAACTCCGGCCGGAAGGGGACTAAATCGGCATTCTTATTTGACGAGTGCGATGGGATGAATGAGTACCTTTGGAACTCCAGACGTGTCCTCACTGCCAGAACAAAGTCGTCATCAAGTTGGACGGAACATGTCCTAGCTGCCAGAAAAGTGTGAACGAGAACTCTCAGTTGAGATATACGTTAACCGATACCGCAGAAGTCGAATCCGAGTTGCTACGACGCTGCCCGAATTGCCAGACTGACTGGTCCGGCGGCCGTCCAGTTGGGGCCGGTTCCGGAAAGATATCTTCGATCGCTTCCCACTGTTCGTCGGTTAGTTCATGTCGCATCGTTGGCCTTCCTTGGCTAGCGGGCTGAGGAAGACGAAGTTTCGCTGAGATGGCAAATCAGGGCCAGCT
>CAYSJO010000280.1:0-7799 GCA_964431285.1 uncultured Planctomycetaceae bacterium | reverse complement strand
GCCGCACTCATCGAGCAGATGCCAGAGGCGCAGCTTGCGGAGACGTTTGTCGAAGAGCAGTATGGATCGTGGTACCGCACCCTCACCGGTCTTGTGGAACATTGCCACTATCATCTCGGGCAGATTGCGATCATCACAAAGATGGTCCAGCACGCGGAGACGAGTCGCGAGTGACCGAGGAATACTACATGCGAGCAGGGCTTCAGGTTCGGAACATCGAACAGGCCTTACTTGCTACTGCAACACTCTCGGTTGTCAGGCTGCGTGGAAGCTCCCGAGGATGAGCCTGTCATTGCGCCAGTCAATCATCCGCGACGAACTGGGCCATGAATTGTTCGTCTCTCCGGACAGGGCGTATCCATGATGGGTCGCCACACGACAAACGAACCGGCGGCCGATGGAACGGCTGAACGAGGCCGCAACCGGCCGCTCTGTCCCCAACCTGTAAAAATAGTCGCCGCAGTCATCCTGAGTTCCGATATGGAATAGCGCACGCGAATCGCGGTAACCGGAACAATGCCACACAATAGGCCGATCATTGCGCCAATCACATGCGCCATTGGGACAGGCACCATGCCAGACGCTGCACTGTCCACGAATACTGTCTGACCGGCCAGAAACTCATAAGCGACTTTGCTGATGAAGCCGGCAAGCACTAATCCTGTGAATGCCAGCTCGAGCCGGTCACCGCACCGGACTGCGTTCTGAATCAACATCGTGACGAGCAGCACAAATAACGCCGAGTCGATTCCCGAGAGTCCTCGGTACGTCAGCATCCACGATTCTGTAAACCAAAGAACGAGAGGGATGACAGGAACTGAAACTGCAACGCAGCACAGGAATCGGGCTCGGTTTTCACGCTCACAGAAGCTCGCGAGAACTCCCAGAGCCAGGCAATCCCAGAACAGATGCGACACAGACCAGTGGGTCCAGTGGCAGGTCACGAACTGCCATAGCGATCCGTGTTGCAATACCGCTGATCGATCAAATTGCAGTCGGTCCGCAGCGCCGGGAATGATCGCGATCGCGAGGGCTGCCGCGACCATCAGCAGCGAGACAATTGGAATTTGTCCCGCCGCGTTCCTGACTCGTTGCCAAATCTGCATGAGAAATCCCATTGTTGGTTCACAAGTGCAACGAGCCACGTTCAGATGACCGGCCCACTGGCTTAGCCGCTATAACAGCTGCACAAGTGCAGTTACTACGAACGTCTTCGTCGACGAATTGCCGCACCAAAGCCGGCAAGCAGCAGTGTGATTGATCCGGTCAGCGGATCGAACGCGCCGCCACCGCTACTTCCACCACTGCGCGGACTGAAGTCCAGATCGCGACTGCGCGATGAAACAGGTGATGGAGTTGGGGACTGCGTGGTCGGCACACTTGACGGCAGATTTGGGCGGGTGGTTGTCTGACGTGTTGGGATTGCTGGCAGGTCTGTCTGTGTGTTGTTCGCCAGAGACGGCCCGAGGTCGGACAGTGCCAGTTCGCGAATCCGTGACAGTTCTGCCTGCACGCTTTCATGCTGACGGCGGTCGCGTCCAAGCCGCAACAGATTACGGCGATCGATCTTCCACCGCTGATATTCCTTGTCGTTCTCCAGCACGATGAACGATGTGTACTCGGTGACGATCGAATACTCCTCACCCAGCCGCACGATCTCGTCGGTGACTCCAGTGCGGGAACCGGTTCGGTCTGCCTGCTTCAACAGTCGATCAACTCGCTTTGACGCCCACATCCGTTCGATGGCCGGAGCCCCACCCTGTCCAGGAAAAACAACGCCGACTTTCTGGTCGAACGATGCGCCGTTGATCTCTGCCTGAATGCGAACATCGGCTGCCCCCGAAGACCGGTAGCGGCCATACATCCGAACTGGCATCCCGTGATAAAGATTCGGCAGTTCTTTTGGCTCGACGTCGTACACATCGGCTCCGTCAAAGCTGATCTGCACGTCACTCGCGGCCGGCCGCATCAGCTTGCGACGAAACGCCTGTGCCTGCCGCTGGAAGTTGTCGCCCTTCGAGATGAACGCGGCGAGTCCACCGGCCTGTTCGGCCATCTGGCTCAGCAGCGGGCGGTTCACGTCGTTGCCGACACCGATGCAGAATACGCGGGCGTTCACCGGTCGAGCCTGAATCACGCTCAACAACTCTGCCCGTTCCCGTTGTTCGGTCATGCCATCGCTCAGTACCACGACGTTTAACGGGCGATCGGAATTTCCGTAACGATAGGCCGTCGACATTGCCGGACGCAGCACAGTCCCGCCGCGTCCCTGCTGTGACCGTAAGAAGTCAGCGGCTCGATCCTGAGCCTTGGGAGTGACTGCTTCAAGGTCTTTGAACAGTGCGTTCGGCGCCACGTTGAATGTGATCAGTTCGAATCGATCTTCGGGTCCGAGTTCACGAATGAAAGCTCCGATCGATTCTCGTGAAAGTTTCAGCTTGCCCGCGTGGGCCATGCTGCCGGAGATGTCCAGCAGGAAGACATAGTCCATCCCCAGCGACTCGGCCGCGAGTTCCTCACCGGCAGTCACTGTGAGCAGAAAGTACCCGTCGTCTCCGGCCGGTTTCGATGTAATCAGGTCGATTCCAGTGCGCGGTCGCGACACGTGAAACGCCAGCACAACATCTCGATCGAGGTCACCACCGGTCGTTTCCAGACTGGCTTCGCAGAATCCGTCCGAGTGCTGCACGAAGACGAAATCGTTGCCGTGACTGGGGCTTTCCAGCTCAACGATCGGGACGCCCGACTTGACGTGCACGGACAGTCCAAAACAGCCACGTGTCTGAGCGTCAATTCCAGCTCGCGGCGCGGTTGCCAGCGGATACACATAAGTGGCCCAGTCGTGGTCGAAATCCAGTTCCTGGTAATACGTGATGCGGACGCGTTGTTCGGCCTGCGGACCGATCGGGAAAATCCGCATCTCAAAGTTCTTGTAATCGACCTGTTCCAGCAGTCCCGGATCCCGACGAGTCTGCTTGTAGCTCTCGTAGATTTCGCGGGCTCGTTTTTTCTCGACGACTTCGCCGATCATCTCTTTTCCGCCGATCCACATGCTGAAGTTCGCGACCGATGCTCCCTTCGGCACGGGAAACAGATACAGCGCTTCCACCTGGCGGTTTTCGGTATTCCGAAAGACCTGATGGACTTCTGTCACAGCGATTCCGTTGTTGATTGTGACTGTGGCCGTGTGCTCTTTGATTTCGAGTACGCCACCAAACCCGCCGTCAGCGATCAGTAGTCCGGCAGCTTGGGACGGAGCTGTCAGTGCCAATATTGCGCCGCCCGTCATCAGGAGCATCACGGTCAGACGCGATTTTCCGCGGCGCGGCAGTCTGTCAGTCGACATTGTATGTTCTCCTTCATGTGACGTATCCGAATTAAGTCCCGATTCGGTCCAGGCTGGCTGAGCCACCCAGATGTGATGCAGACCGGAAACGGGATTCGAATCACGCTGCAAAGCGAATGAAAAATGTGAAGACACGAGCAACGCAGTTCACCCTGGATGCCGGTTTCGGCACATTAGGATGCTTCGCATCGCTGGATCATTCGCCTCGGCCGAGTGCGATGGTCTCAAGGCGCAGGGCAACCACAGACATAACGAGGAATCCGTTCCGAAATCAGAATCGACCGTGCCTGAGTCTCGACTGCGTTCTTAAGCGAGAAGGCCTGAGCTGTCTCGACTACTGCAGCGAATCAACGGTCTGGTCGCCGATCGGTTGCCGGGTGCGCGACTTCCGGGCGGTATGCCGTTGTCGTTCCAGTCCCGCATCGGTTTCGGCGGACGAAAAGAGAGCTTCTGCAATTCCAGACACATCCGGGGTGTTGCCGCGGAACAGCCTGAAAGAATCGCTGACCAGGGAGAGATTCGGGTTGTGGAACGGGTCCTGCCTGAGTTGAGTTGCCCAGTCTGTCAATATTTTCCGGTGGTAACGACCTTCCTCAGCGGGATTGATGCGTCGCGTCTTTGATTCAAAGTGAATCGCTTCGATGGCCGGATTGTAGATGCACCGATGACCGGCACGGCGCAAACGCAGGCAAAGATCGACGTCGTTGAAGCTCGTCGGCAAATGTTCCGCGTCGAAGCCGCCGACATCCAGAAAGGCCTGGCGACGCAACAGAAGCAGCGCCCCCGTACACGCCGACAGTTCCTGCAGACAATGCACCCGGCCCTGATAACCGGGCTGCTTCACGCTCAGACCGCGGTGAAAGTGTCCGGCAATTCCGCGATACCCGACCAGCACTCCCGCGTGCTGCACGGTCTGGTCGGGGTACAGCAGCAATGCTCCCACGCCCGCAATCGTCGGGTCTGTTTGAGCAGTCGCAACCATCTGTTCAAGCCAGCCTGGACTGAGGATTTCAATGTCGTTGTTAACCAGCACGGCGTATTCGGAGTCGGATGCTGCAATCACGCGGTTGTGCATGTCCGAATGGTTGAACGGGCGGTCGTAATCGACGACCGAGAGCCGGCCCGCCTGCGATTCCTCATTCAGCCAGGACAGAAGCTCCGGCTCGTCCGAAGCGTTGTTGATGATGACGATGTTGTAGTTCGGATAGCTGGTGTTCTGACGGATCGAAGTGACACACGTCTTCAAAAGCTGAGCCGCATTTCGCGTTGCAATGAACAATGTGACGCGTGGAAACGCATCCGGCGCGAATCGAATTCGATGAGCCGCATTGACTTCGGGTATCGCCTCCACAAGCCCGCCAATGCCGCGGCGGCTCAGTGCCGCGACGACTGCGCGGCGCTCGTCTTCAATCTCGCAGTCGAGGTGAGCATTCGAGATGGTGGATTCCTGGCTCAACACACGTGGGATGTGCTGAAAGCCTATAGAACCGACTTCCTCGACCAGTCGCAACTCCAGGTCGTAACGGGCTGCAGCACCAAATTCCGCACGCAGACCTTCGAGCCACAACAGATGGCGTCGTTCGAACACCGTCAGGTGGCCGGTGAAGTGTGACGCAAGCAGATACTCGGCCGAAAAGTCCGGCCGGAACTGCGTCCCGATACAACGGCCCCTGCGATTGATCTGAATGGAGTCAGAGTACAGACACGCCGCGTCCGGCTGTCGGTTATGTGTGATCAGCAGCCAGGTCAGGGCGTCGGGAGACAATTGCACATGCGAAGGCAACATCGACACCCACTCGCCCCGCGATGCTTCGATGCCCAGGTTCCATTCGTCCGGCGATGCCGTCGGGCAGTCATGGCACAAAACGGAGATGCGCGGGTCGACGAACGGTTCGTCCGCGACAACAGGGTCGACAGTTCCAGGCGACGGCTTGGACCGGTCCTGACCACACGGCAAAAGCAGAATCACTTCCCAGTTGTGGTAGTACTGACCTCGAATCGAATCGATGCAGGCCTGCAGTTGCGGGGGCGACGTTGTCGAGGCATCCACGATCAGACTGAATGTCGGTTTATCGTGGCAGAGCTGATGCAGCATCTGCGCATCGAGATACGACAGATGCTCGAGCCAGGGCCGGGCACCGATCGTCTCACGTAACATTGCGATGGCTGTGCTGCATCGCAAACGGTTACCGACGCCCGCTATTCCCTCGCGCCATAGAATCTGTGCGACGCGAGAGAGGTCGCGCCTGCATCCCGAAAGCAGGCCGGGCTGAATGCGACAGTACAGGGTCAGAAAGCTCAGCCAGTGTCGAATGCGCGACACCAGTCGCATGCACAGGCCCGACGAGGCTTGCCTGCTCGTGGCGCGGTATGAGTCGTCCTTGACTGTTGCAGCGTGTGACACTTGGACCAATGGCTCCAATTCGTTAGCGATCCTCGGACTGGCCAGCAAATGCCATTTAGATCGAATTGCCAGGTGTGTCGACCCGTATTTCCCGATGAACTCTCGGAATGACCACTCCCGTACGGAAGGAACCTCAAACTGGTGTGGAGGTCAATCGCGAATTCAGCGAAATAACCGGCCACGCAACCCGTCAGGCCAGCAGACGCCGGCAGGCCAAACCGAATCCTGCATTCAGAAAACCGGCAACATGGTGATCGCGGAAGAATTCGTCTGGGCACACCTGCCGAAGACTGGGGGTGATTCGACAAGTGAGATGTTTTGCATCGTCGGAGTCGACGGCGACATCGGTGACACGCGCTCGTCCTGTAAACACGACTCGTTTGAGCAGCGGCAGGCAAAGTGCGGGATTGATCTCACGGTTTCCCGGAAGCGGATCATGAATATCCGCCGCCTTCCGCACTGGCTGCTCAGTCGGGCGCAGCATCTCGAAACCTTCTACGGTCACGCGATTGACCGCAAACTGCTGCTGGCTGGGCGCATTCGCCCGGTGTGTGGCCTGACCGCGTTGAAAGAGCGTGTTGCCGACGCCCTGGTCAGGCGGGTTGTTCGCCGCGACCGCTGCAGGATGGAGCGGGTTCGGGGAAAGGTATTGCGGTATCTGACAACAATGGGGGCCGCCGTGCCGGCCGACGACGGTCTGAAGTCCATGATGTGTGGTCACGTGGACTACTGGATTCGGCAGGAGAATCTCGCCAACGATTTCCTGGAAGTCGTACGTCACTTCGTTGATGTCAGTGCTGATCAGGAACTCGCCGTCCGGAACCTGCCGCGACGCAACACCGGGCAGCATGAACGAAACATCGAGGACTGGTTCAGCCAGGATGACCTCAGGCATGTTTACGAGGCAAACCCGTTCTGGACGGTTGTCGAACGCCACGTCTACGGGAACACGCTGGTTGACCCGGATGCCGTGGCGCTCCCGCCGCGGGTTGAGCACCAATCGTAAAACTTCGCTGTCAGGAAGTCGAAGTCTTCGCAAACACTTCGAGTTCATCGCCCATCTCGCGAGCGGATGCGAAGCGCTGATCGGGATTCCGGCTGAGGCCTCGGTGGATGATCTCACCCAATGCCGGGGGAATACCCGGATGTCGATCGTGAATCGGTACAGGGTCTTCATGCAGCAGCTTGAGGACAATCCCGCTCACAGTTTCCGGAAAGTCATGCACGTGGGCGGCTGTGAGCATCGTGTAGAGCGTCGCGGCGGCAGAATACAGATCACTGGCCGGGCTGGCCGAACGGAAATCCGTGATCTGTTCGGGGGCGGCGAAGGCGAATGAGCCGCCCATTTCGCCCTGCAACGTCAGTCCACTGCAGCTGGTCCTTTGATACAGTTTGGCGAGTCCGAAATCTGCGAGTTTGGCGCGGTCCCGGCCTTGCCCCGAGGTAATGATCAGATTGCTCGGCTTGACATCGCGATGCACGAACCCCTTCTTGTGAGCATGGTCGAGTACTGCGAGCGTTTGCCGGATAATCGGGAGGGCTCGGGGGTAAGGCATCGGCCCCAGTTCATCCAGCAGGTCGGTGAGATTGCGGCCGGGAACGAATTCTGTGACCAGATAAAACCGCTGATCAATGACTCCGCTGCCGAAGCAGGCCACGATTGCCGCATGATTGAGTTGCTTCAGGACGTCGGCCTCGCGCAGGAACAGATCCGTATCCCGCTCCGGAATGGCCTGGCCAGGCGTCATCATCTTGATTGCGACCTTGCGCTGTGTTCGCGGGTCTTCGCCAAGGTAGACAACACCCATGCCCCCCCCGACCAAGGACACTTGCCAGCCGATAACCGCCAAATTCTCTTGCACCGGAGAGGTATTCTTCCTCGTCGAAGACTTCCAGATTCTCGGTGTCTGCGGGGTCAGGGGACGACGGGCTTGATCCGGCCACCACGCGTGTGTCGTGATCAGGCGGCATGTCGCCTGTTATACGTACCACGAGCGTGGTGTCACCTCCTTTGATCTGGTCTCCGTCACGCAGGTCCATTTCACCGAC
>CAYSJO010000279.1:0-1501 GCA_964431285.1 uncultured Planctomycetaceae bacterium | reverse complement strand
GTTCGGATTTGGCTGTATCAATGGCGTACCGAATATCGTGTCCGGCCCGGTCTTCGACGTGTCGGATCAACGTCTCTGGTTTATCCAGTGCCCGCAGCAACCGCAGCGTCAAATCCATGTTCGTCAGCTCGGCGTGGCCGCCGAAGTTGTAGACGTCGCCCGGTTTTCCATTGCGCAGCGCGGCGTCGATTCCGCGGCAATGGTCGATCACGTGAATCCAGTCGCGCACGTTTTCGCCCGTCCCGTACACTGGTAGAGCCTGATCCTTCAGAGCGTTTGAAATAAACAGTGGGATCAGTTTTTCCGGGAACTGATACGGTCCGTAATTGTTGGAGCAGCGCGTGATGATGCCCGGAAATCCATGTGTCCGGCAATAAGCCTGCACCAGCAGGTCGGCCGATGTCTTACAGGCCGAGTAGGGACTGCTGGGATCAAGGGGCGTTTCCTCTGTGAAGAATCCCTCACTACCCAGGCTGCCGTAGACCTCGTCGGTGGACACCTGCAGATAGCGCTCCACATTGGCCTGGCGACTCGCATCAAGCAGCACCTGTGTGCCCACAATGTTGGTCTGCACAAACGGACCCGAATCCAGAATGCTGCGGTCGACGTGGCTCTCAGCCGCGAAGTTGACGACGGCATCAACGCGTGCGGAACTCAGGACGCCGTCAATGAATGCGCGGTCACAAATGTCGCCTTTTTCGAATCGATAGCGCGGGTCCGCTTCCACCGATGACAGGTTTTCGAGATTGCCGGCATATGTCAGTACGTCGACGTTGATGATCTCGACGTCTGGATGATTCTCCAATTGCCAGCGAATGAAATTCGAGCCGATGAATCCGCAGCCGCCGGTCACAAGTAACGTCTTCATTGACAACTCCATCGTTCTGAGCCGTAAGTGTCGGGGAACTACGAGCAGACGGAGTTTAGCTGACGTTTTCGGATGACGGCTAGATGGTCTGTCAGACCAGTCAGCGGCCAGACGCCGGGCCACGCGTCGCAGTACGAACGGGAGCGGCCGATGGATGTCGATTCAGAGACTCTGTGCTCACCCAGACGACAAATGAGTTTTCGGCGACGCCAGTCTCATCCGCACCGATCTGGATGAAGCCATGACTGTTGAGTTCGCCGTTCATCGCATCCCCGTTGTCAGTCGAGGTCTGCTTATCCGAATACACAACAACATCTGGATTCCGAGCGTCCAGCAGAGAAGCAATATTTTGCGGGGTGACGCGCGGCTGTCCGGGTTGAGGGCCCGACATCAGAAATCTTGCCGGAACTGAAAACTGATCGGTGATCACACGCGCCCCGGTGGGGAATTTCTGTTGGTACCACGCGGCAAGCCGACGGTTGCTGACGTAATGCGGGTGCCAGGTAGCGATTGCGTCAATCATGTTGATGGTTGCAAACACGCTCAGCCATGCCACGGTCCAGCGACGACGGAGATCGCGTCTGGATCGTGTCGACAGCCAGTTGCCCACAGACTCAATAAACTGAACTCCAC
>CAYSJO010000278.1:0-10239 GCA_964431285.1 uncultured Planctomycetaceae bacterium | reverse complement strand
CGAGTGGACAGGGCAGAAACTCGGTGCACGCATCGAGGGGTTCCTGGACGCCTTTGTTCTTGAATGCGGTGCCCATCATGACCGGAGTGATCTCCTGCGACAGCGTGGCTTCGCGGATGATCCTGCGGACATGGTCCGCTTCCGGCTTTGCCTCTTCAAGCAGGGTGACCATCAGCTCGTCGTCGAATAACGACAGAGTTTCCAGCATCTTCGTACGGGCGGCGGCGGCGGCGTCGGCGAATTTGGAGGGAATGTCTTTACGGACGACCTCTTCACCCTTCGGGCCTTCGAAATACACAGCCTGCATTTCGATCAGATCGATGACGCCCTGAAACTCGGCTTCCGCACCCATCGGATACTGGATGGGTACTGGCGTCACCTTCAACTTGTCTTCGATCTGATCGGTAACCTTGAACGGATCGGCTCCCGTGCGGTCCATCTTGTTGATGAACGCAATCCGCGGAACACCGTATCGCTTCATTTGACGATCGACCGTCAGCGACTGACTCTGCACACCGCCGACGGCGCACAAAACGAGCACAGCCCCGTCCAGGACGCGCAGGCTGCGTTCAACCTCGACGGTGAAATCGACGTGGCCCGGTGTATCGATGACGTTGATCGGGTGTCCGTTCCATTCCACGCGCGTGCAGGCTGACTGAATCGTGATGCCCCGCTCACGCTCCAGGTCCATGAAGTCCATGGTGGCTCCGCCGTCATCCCCTTTCACTTCCCGGGTTTTGTGGATCCTCCCGGAGTAGTACAGGATGCGCTCGGTCAGTGTGGTCTTGCCCGAGTCGATGTGGGCTGAAATGCCAATGTTGCGGAGTTTGCTAAGGGCAGTCATCGGATTGAACCTGAAACGAAACAGTGCGGCTCGACCCCCGACAGGTAAGGGAACCTGCTGGCTCTGATCGGCTGCGGAAACAAAGGTTCCGCAGAATCAGACATGAAAAACGGGGGACGCCGGAAAACGAGGCAGGATTGCTCTGGGATAGGTCACGACCGCTCCGCCAAAAATGGAGTGAATCGTCTCTCAGATCCGGGCTCGGAACATCAGGTGGGGTGTGACGCTCCTTCCACTCAATCACGACTCGAATCGACCATCGTCGACGAATTGAGTCAGCAACTTGAGCCGGAAGACACATCGGGGCCGAGAATAGTACAACGAAGTGCACCTTACCGGAACTCGATTTGGCATTGACGCTCCACGAATTCTCAGGAAGTCCTGCGGATTGCGACGGTTTCAGATGCCAGCGCAAGCGGCGATTTCTGATGTGCCGTGTGCTGCCAGTCGGGGATTCGCTGTGGTCCTGACCTGGTCCCGTGGCGTCACTTCGCCGTCGTTTCGGCGGTTAGTACGCGGATCGCGTTCAGTGCCTCGATACGGATTCGTGGTTCCGGATGCTCGTTTGAGAGCGGTTTGCACAGCCGAAGGACTTGCTCACGCTGTCCGGAGCTGAGCAGCTCCGAAATATCCTGCAACGCATTCAGTGTATTGCCCAGAATGACCAGATTCATATTCCGCCGCTGACGAGCCTGGCTAAGGCGTTCCTCCGGAGTGCTGCCGTCCATCGTCTCCGGATCGATGGATTCTGAGGCGTTCTGCAGGACATCGACGTAGACCCGAAAGCCGTCAGGCATGGCCCGGCGAGCCATGGCGAGGGCCGCATTGACGCGTGTGTTTCGGTCGCCGTCTTCCGCCATCACTCGCAGACGCTGGTCGATCTGCTCACCGGGAATCAACCCCAGCGTGAACGCCACCGCTTGGCGGATGAGCGGCTCTTTGTCACGAGACAGGTCCACCAGCAGCTCCGAGACCTGAGGATCATCGAATGGTCGACCGCGTTCGGACGCCCGGCCGGATATGACGGCCACAGATCGAACGGCGTCAGCTCGCACAATCAGCTCCTGCTCGGGCTGCATCGCCCGACCGAGTACGGGCAGCACCGTTTCGTACGAATCGAGCCACCCCAGCGTACGGGTCACGAACGACTGCTGGCTGATCAGCTCCTCATCGCGTGACGGCTCATCGAGTAACTCAGTCAGCAATGCGGTCAGTTCTTTTGCGATCTGGATGTTGGCCGCCAGGTTCTGCCCGGTTTCCTTCATTTCAGCATCCGCCCGCAGCATGTGGGCGAGTCCCGTAGCGCCTCGCCAGCGGCGATGTTCATTGCCGCTGCGAATCTCCTTGACGAGTTCCCGCCAGTCCTGCTCACTACTGGACAGCTTTCCAAACAGTGCCCACACGCCAATGACGGCAACCACAATCAACCCGGGCACGAGAAACAGCTGCACGATAAATCCGGCCGAAGGCGGCTCAACGGGCGGCAGGTCGTCCGGCAAACCCTCCGGGACTGCGGCAGCAGACACCGATTCCGGCGACTGAACAGTGTCGCTGGTCGGTGGTTCAACGGGGTTAGTCTCATCCATCTGACGCAGTCCCTGACAAGAACAGAGCAGACAGATCACACATCGAACTGCCCACACGGACGAGTGTAGAAGCGGCTCATCAGCCAAAAAAGCCTGCAGATCAGGGATTCTTGCGTGAACCGACCCGTGCCTGCTTTCGAGCTTCCAAGGCACCCGCCTGAATCGCCTGTTGGCGATGATTCAGGATGGCTGAATACAAAAAAAGCCGATGAACTTGCGTCCATCGGCTTTTGCCAGTGTCAAATCGTTGCTCGACTAGACGGGGCGAACATTCTCGGCTCGCGGGCCCTTCGGGCCGTGTCCTGGCTGGTAGGTTACAGTCTGTACTTACGAAAGGTCGTCATAACGAAAACCGTCGAGGATCGACATGTGGAAGAACATGTCGCTGCCATCCCCCGTGTCAATGAATCCAAATCCCTTGTCCGTCAACTTCTTGATCGTGCCTTCAGCCATACTGTCCGCCTTGTAGAAAAAACGTTTACTGCGACGCTGCTCGACGCGACATGGCCGAACCTGCTCGCCACCATCGCCAGGAGTTTAACCGCGCCCGGCCGAATATTTCCGCGCTGAAGTCGTGGTTTTCACCGATTTTTCTGGAAACTCTCCACCCACCTGTTCAGGCAGCAAATATTCACAATCGAGAAGTCACGTCGGTGCACGGTAAACTGATGAGGACTACTGCTCGCGCGAGAAACGGTAGATGAACTTGCCGTTCACAGTGGGTGTCATCACGTAGACCTCGCCCTTTTCATCCTGTCCAAAGGCAATGATGTTCTGGCCAATCCACGGAATCGCGACGTTGCGGATCACCTTGCCGGCTTCTTCGTCGTACTGCAGACCCCACAGCAAACCGGTGATGTAATCACCGTATAAGTAATGTCCTGCAAGCTCCGGTAACCGCGAGCCACGGTAGACATAGCCGCCGGTGATCGACTTGCCAATTCGGTGGTCGTACTCCCACACCGGATCGACGACTTTCAGTCCTTTCGGCTCGTCCGCGTTACCAAAGACGTGCGTTCCCTCGCGGGCACTCCAGCCATAGTTCCCGCCCTTGACGATGATGTTGACCTCTTCCAGCCAGTCCTGACCTACGTCACCCATCCAGCACGAGCCTGTCTCCGGGTCGAACGACAGCCTCCAGGTATTGCGGATGCCGGTCGCGAAGATTTCTCCGGGGACGCCTTTCATACCAACAAACGGATTGTCCTTCGGGACAGCGTAGTTCTTGCCCGCATCCTTGTGGTCGACATCGATCCGCAGGATCGTGCCCATGAAAGAATCTTTCGCCTGACCCTGGCCAGTCGGGTCGTTCCGTCCGCCGCCGTCGCCCATGCCAATGTAAAGGTAGCCGTCCGGGCCAAATGCCATCGGACCACCGTTGTGATTCGAAAACGGCTGCTTGAACGACAGCAGGACTTCTTCGCTGGCCGGATCCGCCCGGTTGGGATCGTTCTTCGAACGCTTGAACCGCGACAACTGAATCCCGCGGTCTGTGCCTTCATTGTTGTAGTAGACGTAGATTTCTCCGTTGTCCTTGAACTTCGGATGTATGGCGAACCCGAGAACGCCTTCCTCGTCATCCTTCTTCCACTGATGCACGCATTTTCGGATATCAAGGAACAGCGTCGCCTGCTTCGTGGCCGGATCATTCGGGAATACCCACACGCGACCGCCCTGAGTCGCCACAAACAGACGATTGGTTCCGTCGTTGCCGTGAATCAGTTCAATCGGACGCAATGGCTGCGGCAGGCCGTCGTCGCTGACCGGCTTCCAGCCTTCGAACGTTAGATCCGGAAAAGCCAGCTCTGGCTTCAGAGGCAACGTTGCGTCAACCGGATTCGGAGCTTTGCCGTCCGCTGGCAGCTTCCGAATCTTCAGGTTCCGGAACGAGATCACATTGTCGTGGTCCTGCAGACAGATGTGCCCTTTGTCGGCTTTCCCGAATTTCTCCCACTTCGCGAACTTGCTCTTTGCAACGCGGGCATTCCAGTCATCGTTGCCCTTCACGAAGTAGTAATAGTGGACTCCGTTGACCTGCACTTCGCTTTGCTGCGGATGCAGTCGCAGATACACGTGATTCCATTCACCGACCGGTCGCGTGGCATCGTCCATTTCGATGCCCTTGAATCCCACCTGCGCCTCGAACCGCTTCGCCCAGGCAGGTTTCTTTGGCTTGTAAAGCTGATACAGCCAGCCGGCTTTCTGAGGATCGTGACCGTCGACGTTATCCTGAAGCTGCACTTCAGGGCCCGTCATGTACGACGTCCGCTCTTCTTCCGTCACGTGAAACATGATCCCGCTGTTGCCGCCCTTGGAGATACGGAATTCAAGCTGCAGCTCGAATGCTTCGTATTGCTCTCTGGTGATAATGTCCCCGCCACCACGTCCGGTCAGCGTGAGGACTCCGTCTTCAATCACCCACTTGTCGCTGATCGACTCCTTCTTGAAATTCCGCCACTGATGGGCGGACTCACCGTCAAACAGCAGCTCCCATCCAGAGCGACGTTCCGCTTCGGTCAACTTGTTGAGCGGCACACCAGCCTGAACGCCTGGCGGAATTGCCAGGAAACCGAAGAGTATCAGGGTCTGACCTCGGAAAAAAATCGACATGGAGTACCTCATCAGGGTCAGGCCCATTACGAGGCCACAACCGGAAGTGATTAACTGAATGACTCACGCAAAGTCGCGAAGACGCAAAGCTGTTACCCTTTGCGCCTTCGCGTCTTTGCGTGAGATTTACGACCGCACTCAACTTGTGCCCATCCTGATGTGACGAGAGCCATTACTGGTTCTATTTTTCGTCCTTCTTCGGCGCGTCCTTCTTCAGCTCAGCGACGATCGCATCGACGACTTCGTCTGAATCCGGTTCAACGCCGGTACGGAATCGAGAAACGACTTTGCCCTCGCGCGAGACCAGGAACTTCTCAAAGTTCCATTTGACGGGGCCAGCGTCCTTCAGGCCGTTCTTCTCGGACGTCAGGTGCTTAAACAGCGGTGGGGCATCTTTTCCATTCACGTCCACCTTGCTGAACATGGAGAACTCAACGCCGTAGTTCTTCTTACAGAAAGTCGCGATCTCTTTTCCCGTTCCGGGTTCCTGTGCGCCGAACTGATTGCAGGGGAAGCCCATCACGACCAGACCCCGCTTGTTGAGTGCTTCATGCAGCAATTGCAGAGTCTCGTATTGCGGAGTCGCTCCGCACTCACTGGCCGTATTTACTATCAGCAGGCCCTTGCCCTGAAACTCTTTCAGGTCGAGCGTCTTACCGGTCAGCGACTTCATCTTCTGACCGTAAATCGGATGTTTCGAATTGGCTTTGTCATCGGCCATTGCGACCCCAAGGGAAAGAACAGCAGCGAATGAGAATGCTGCAGTGAAGCGCTGCATTGCGGAATCTCCGTAACAGGGAGGAAAATAGAGTGGTGGGGGAGAGCGGAGAGTCGGAATCCTGGCGGAGTACCACGACCATGAAAAGCGACGGCGACAACTGACTCCGCAGCTGAATCGAAATCGAATCACTCGTGCAAATCTGTTCGGTCAGCCGCTCTTCGTTGACACTTGAGTGGTCCCGTGATTCGGTC
This sequence comes from uncultured Planctomycetaceae bacterium, assembly GCA_964431285.1. GTDB lineage: Bacteria > Planctomycetota > Planctomycetia > Planctomycetales > Planctomycetaceae > CAUZFZ01. The sequence continues at coordinate 4,227 of CAYSJO010000278.1, read as the reverse complement.
TTGAAGCCACCACGAGTCTCTGTTGCAGGCTTCGTCCAGTGATGCTGATTGGTGAACTGACAGGGACGGTTCAGTCGGCCAGGCAGGATGAATTGACACACATCAGGTCGCCATATGAGCATTGTCGGTCGGATGTAGAACAGGTCCAGCAATCTCAAATTGGCAAATGGACTGGCCTGCGGCGTTTTTTGGGAGATTTGGTCAGGATTCTCTCGGGCAAGCGGTCTAAGCTGAGATTCCAGCAGGAACTCTTGTGTAACGGTTTGTGCCATGCTCCGAACGATGCTTTTCATCGGACTGCTCGTCCTGCCCGTGGCGTCTGCGGTTGCCGACAAGTCTGTGCTTCAGCGCTGGGCTGTTGTTGCGACGCAACCGGTCGTTGAGAGTGGCCTGCTCGACCTGCTTACCGTCGCGCTCTCCAAAGATGATTCAATTCATGTGCTCGAACGGGAGCAGCTGCAGGAGGTGATGAGAGAGCTGGAATTGACCGCGCTTCTCAGCCCCGAAAACGTGAGTCAGCGGTTGCAGTTGGGCAAGACGCTTCGGGCGAGTGCGCTGATGGTCATCGACTTTGAGCGCAGGAATGGGAAACGCGTGCTGCGAGTCGTGATCAGCGACGCAAGGCTGGGAGTCCGTTTGTGGCGTGAACGTTTCATGAGCAGTGACGCCGGCATTGACGGTCTTGTCGAGCGATGTGTCGCGCTGGTGGACGAGGTTCGGAAGCGATTCGTCGGTGGCATTCAGCGGATCATCGCCGTTCCCCCTTTTCAGTCTGAGGACTTCGCACAGCGTTTCGATTTTCTGCAGACACGCTTCAGGAACACTCTGAGCAGCGCGTTAATGACACACGCTGGAGTTGCTGTCGTCGAAATCGAAGAAGCCCAGGCGATCCTGCGCGAGCAGCAGGTCACGCTGTCGCCCGGGCTGGATCGATCGATCGCCACGATCGTCAACGGCAAGTATCGCGTGGGTCCATTGACCGACGATGGACAGCATCCAGTCGAATTGGAGATCAAGCTTGTCACAGGCGGAAAGCAGCAAGAGCAGATCTCGAAGATGATGCGACTGGGCGCCGTCGGGTCGTGGCTGGCGGGAGACCTGGCGAAACGGCTGCTGCAGACCAGCGAAAACAGGAAACAGTCTGTGAGTCCCCGCGAGCAGAAGGCAATTCTGACCCGGCTGGCACAAAGCTTCGCGGAACTCGGCACCTGGCAACGATCAGCTCCGTTGCGTGAAGCCGTATTGGTCCTCGACCCAAACGACGCACTCCAGCGGGGACTTCTCGTCAGCGAATACCAGCACAACGTCTATCGCAATGTGGATTACGTCTGGTTCAAGGACCGGCCTCCTCTGGAACAGGCTGTGCCCAGGCAACAGCGCAACACACACGATTTCTGTGTTGCCCTGGATCATCTCGAGTACCTGGTGCGCAACCGGTTAATCAAGCGTGCTGACGCCGTTGGCCTGTTCCAGACACAGTTGTGGCAACGCCGAGACGGCCATTCCTGGGGATCGCCCGAGGTGCGGAAATACTTCGCCGCGCTGGGGCCAGGGTTTGTTGCTCAACGGCAGTTCATTCGTGAAGTGTTCCCTCTCATCGTCCGATTACCGGGCGGGCGAGTACTGCCCGAATATCTCAGCAAACCACTTTATCGCTGGCACTACTCTGTCGTTCGGCAGGCATTGAGCGACGTTTATTTTCACAACTTCGACGGCGCGTCACTCAGAGGCCTGGAGGACGTGCTGGCACAGATACTGCCCGACAAGGCCCAGGTTTCGGGCAGTATTCTGGGGCTGCTCAACAGTCATTACGCGCCCCGGACCGGCCACGCCAACTACACCGCGTGGCGGCGTTCCTGCAGCGACTGGAAGCATCCAGATACGAGCTGGCTCGATTGTACGGTCGCTGGGGGCTTTTGCAGGATGCCCAACGGACAGGAGAAATCCCGCCCCCCGACATGAAATTGCATCTCGCCGTTCTGAAGCAACAGGGCCTCGTCGGCGAATCGAATCAGAAGTACCTGGAACAGAACATCTCGATGCGACGGAATCGGCTTCGAGTCGCAGCGAACCCGCCCACACTTGGACAGACACCAGCACCGCAACCCGTCGCCACGGAATCACTGGGACGAATGCAGTTCGATCCCGTTGCATTGACGGTAGATGGAAAACAGAACCCCAGTCGGCCACCACTCATCAAAGGCATGCTGCAATGCGGAAAGGACTGTGACGCCTATTGGACGCCAGAGCAGTTCTTCATCATGGAGCGGCCCGGAGAGTTGCGCGATTTGAAGCTGGGTGTGCACGAATCGAAAAACGGTCTGTTTTCGGAAGTGACGTGGGATGGCGAATGTATCTGGCTCCACGCGCGCGGCCAGGGAGTCATCGCAGTTCGGCCCGATGGAACACGACTCGCCACGTTCAAGCAGTCCGAGCACGTGCCCAATTTCGGCAAGGGACTCAAGTTACTGGGCCTGTTGCCTCGGAAAGCGTTGAGCGTTGGCAGCCTTGGAGAAAACCATCGTGGCTGGTGCGGCATCCTGCAGGTTGACCAGGAAGGCGAACAGTCGGTCAATGTCTTCTTTGAGGCGAAGTATGTTCCTCAGGGACGCACCCGCGAAAAATCCGAGGCGGATGCGACGACCGCGTTCCGTCCCGCATGGATCCATCATGTCAACATGCCGAACGGCAAGGGTCATGTACTCGTGGGACGCAGGGAACTGAAGGGCGCGCTGCAGATCGACGTCGACACACTCAAAGTGTCCGTATCCGGATACGACACGCACCACGTCGGCAGGCAGGGATTCTTCAGTCACGACGGACATCTACTGGCATCGCTTGGCGGCAATTCTTTCGTCCACTTTTCGCCACCCGGCCGTGATGGCAAAGTCAGACGTCGCCCGCTCGCTCAAATCCGACCTTACGTCGATCAGCTTCTGTTTCACGACGGATGGGTATACGTTCCCGGACGTGTGTGGCGGCGACTTGATCCGAACGAACGCAAACCGGAGCGCCTGCAAACCTGGCCGTCCCGATTGCCCGTGCCATACTGGAGTCTCAAGGCCGGAGTCTCGGCTCACTATGGCCTGATCGCTTATGACCTCTATAAACGCAGCCCCCAATTTTCCAGATAATGATTCTGGATGACGAATCCACGAAAGAGAGCGGTGATGCAATACGATGTACTGATTCGGGGAGGTGAGGTCATTGATCCCTCGCAGGCACTGCGCGGGATTCGGGATGTCGCCGTCAGTGGCGACCGGATTGTTGCCGTCGAAGAGCGGATCGAGGGTGAGGCGAAATGGACGATTGATGCCCGCGGTCTGATCGTGACGCCTGGGCTGATTGATCTGCACATGCACGCCTACACGCACTCGCCATTCGGGCTGGATGCGGATTCCCTGTGTGCTGCTGGCGGTGTCACCACGATGCTCGATACCGGCACGGCCGGATCCTACAACTTCGACGCTTTTCGGCGCGACGATCTTGATCGCTATCAGACACAGGTGCTGGCGCTGGTCAATCTGTCCTGTATGGGTCTGGTGGCGGCAAATCTGGGCGAGCTGATGGACCGGCGCTACGCGGACGTTGATGGTGTGAAACAGACGATTGCGAGACACCCGGATGTCGCAGTCGGCGTCAAGATTCGCGCCGGCAAGCACATCATCGGTGATGGCGAACAGGGCTGGGCAAATCTCCGCGATGCCATCCGCGCCGCGCGAGAGTCCGAGACATGGCTCATGGTCCACATTGGTGAGTGCCCGATGTCGTTGCAGGAACTGTGCGACGATCTTTCGCCTGGTGACTGTATCACTCATTGCTTCAAGGGCGGCAGCACGACGATTCTGGATGAATCCGGGCGTGTTCATGATCGTGTTCGCGCAGCCGCCGAACGCGGTGTGCTGTTCGATGTGGGACACGGACGCGGAAGCTTTGAATGGAACATTGTCGAGTCGGCGATGGAGGACGGCTTTGAACCGCACGTCATCAGTACCGATCTGCATCAGATGAATATCCATGGGCCCGTGTACGACATGCCCACCACGATGAGCAAATTCCTGCACCTGGGCATGCCGCTCGATCGTGTGATCGAGCTGTCGACGCTCGCACCGGCTCGACGTCTTGATCCGACAGACGAAATCGGAACGCTGCGAGTGGGCACGGTGGCGGATATCGCTGTGCTCGAAAAACGAGACGGGCGTTTTCGATTCACCGACAGCTACGATC
>CAYSJO010000277.1:0-2772 GCA_964431285.1 uncultured Planctomycetaceae bacterium | reverse complement strand
TCGCATTCATTTCGACTGTTGGCTTGCCAGCCCATTGAAATACGGTGTTTGTGGTATCCCGACGCGTATGCGAGGGACGAAAATCGGCCAAAATTGCAGATTCAAATCCCTCGCTTACGCGTCGGGTTACCTTTTTCAATGGGCTGTTACGCTCCATCAGTCAAACGTGACACCACGACAGTGAGAATTGCCATGCACGCTGCCTACGTCGAACGATTCGTCAGCCTCCTGGAACCGGACGCCAACCAGATCTTCAACATGACAGTCGAAGACGCAGTCGAACGCGTCGGTTCCGGAGATCCCGAACAGGTACGGCAGATTGACGGACAGTTTGCTCTCGTCCACCGCAATGGCCAGATCGTCCGGATGGCCCGTTCGATCGGTCGTCCCATGCGATTCTTCCTGGCCAAACAGGTCGACGGCCCGTGCCTGATCGTGGCCGAGCGAATTGACGAAATCGCTGCGTTCCTGAAATGTGAAGGACTCGACGACCAGTTCCATCCTTCCTACACGCGTATGGTTCCGGCCCATCACCTGGTCGAGCTGAAACTGATCGGCTGCCCGGATCCAAACCCCGACTGCCAGCGGTTCTTTGCACCGCAGCGCAATTCGCTCGGCACAAACCTGGACGAAATCGGGGAAGCCTACATCGGAGCTCTCGCCCAGGAGTGTTCAAAGTGGCTGGATCAGATCGGCAGTAACGACCCCATCGGCGTGCTGTTTTCCGGCGGGATCGACAGCGGATCAGTCTTCCTTGTGCTGTATCACCTGCTGATCTCACGCGGCGAAGCACCAATTCGCCTCAAGGCCTTCACGCTGTCCATCGACGAACACGGAGCGGACGCCGAGCAGGCGCACCAGTTCCTGTCGGACCTCGACCTGTCCTTCTTCCTCGAGACGTTTTCCGTACCGCGCGATCAGGTCGACTACCGGGATGCCATTCGCGTTGTCGAGGATTACAAACCGCTCGACATCGAATCTGCCACGATGGCGCTCACTCTGTGCCAGGCCATCCGACAGCGCTACCCGGAATGGAAGCACTTAGTGGACGGCGATGGTGGCGACGAAAATCTGAAGGATTATCCCATCGAAGAGAATCCGGAACTGACGATCCGCAGCGTGCTCAACAACCTGATGCTCTATCACGAAGGCTGGGGCGTCGACGCCGTCAAGCACTCTTTGACGTATAGCGGCGGACAGAGTCGCGGTCACGTCCGCACATGGGCCCCGGCAAGATCACTCGGCTTCAGCGGACTGAGTCCTTTCGCCCTGCCCAACGTCATCGAAGTCTCCGAGGGAATCCCGTTCATCGAACTGACCGACTGGGATCACGGCCGACTGTACTCGCTGAAAGGCGAAATCGTCCGCCGCGGAGTGAAGGCCATCACCGGATTCGACATGCCCGTCTTCGAGAAACGCCGCTTCCAGCGCGGAGCCGTCGACTCATCGGGCTTCGATTCGATCTTCCCGGAGAGTACGGCCGAGTATCGCAAGACGTTCGCCGAGATGTACGAGTAGTTGAATGGTCTCGATTGTCGAGATCGCAACCCGGCCAAAGTCTGGCGACTTCGGCTACGAATCCCGCGATTCCGAATCCAGGAAATCGCGAGTCATGCTGATCACGAAGCGATAAAAGCCACTCGTTACCCGTTGCCCGGCCAGCTCCAACAGGTCCGCGGGCCATTGCACGTGTGTCAGCCAATACGTTTGAGCCAGATCGCTTAGCGTTTCAATGGTCTGCAGTTCGGCCTGCCGTGTCGATAATACGCCCAGGATGTGACCCATCACGTCGAGTTGCACACCCAGATGGTCAAGCATGATGCCGCTCGGCAGCGCATCAGCGTCGTAGTCGACAATTTCGACAAACTCCTTCATCGATGCGGCAGTACCGTCCTGGAATTGCCCGCTCTGCCAGACTGACTGAAACGGCGGCAGGTGGTCAGTCGGACCAACAAACAGCCTGCAATACTCAATGGCCAATTCGTCAATCGTTGTCGCGTCGTCACTCGTCGATACGACGCCACCAGCATCGGCGAATGCGTGACTTAGCGGCGCGGAATTTAATTCATCCAGGAGAGCACTATCGACTTCACGCAGCCAGAGCCGCGCAAGAAGTCGATACACACCACTTCTTGCGGCGACTTCTTCTGTCGGTGCGAGCAACTGCGCCGAATCATCCATCGTCATCCGACCTTCTTGATCGTCACGACCGTATCGTGAAACGATTGCTGCCCACTGATTGGGTCAGGAGAAATGGGCATCAGGCGATTCTGATTCCAACCGTTGCCGGTGTTGGGCTTCCACTGGGACAGGTTGCCGTCGGAGCGGTCTTCCCACCACATATTGCGTTCCCAATCGGCGTCGCGGTAATTCTCGGGATCGCTGCCAGTAAGCTGACCGTCATCAAGTGGCTTCTTACGGGCCTGTGCGACGCTGGTGTACTGCCAGTGCCCGCAACTGTTACTCATGGCGATAGCGCGCGGATGAATGCCCTGCATGGTGACGATGGGAACGCGCATTGTTGAGACGACTCGTCGACCGTCCACAGCCTGCAGATCATCCCGCTTAAGGTGCGGTGACTGATCTTCCAGCTCGCGTGAGTAATACGACGTCAACTCGATCCAGTCGCCATCTTTCAAACCGAATTTCGCCGCAGGCGCAGGATCCAACCAGTCCGGATTTGATTGCACGATTTCGGCCTGCCTCTTGAGATGCTTCGTGCGGCCGTGGTTGTTCACGTTCCACTTGAAACTGGGCATGATCATTTCATCG
>CAYSJO010000276.1:0-20753 GCA_964431285.1 uncultured Planctomycetaceae bacterium | reverse complement strand
ATCCGACGTGCCGGACTTATCGGCGAATACGCTACGCGCCGCCGTCAGAATTCGTGACGAAGCGGCCCGGTCCTCGAACCAGGCCCGCAGATCAGAGCGTTCCTTCAGCGACGCGTAGGTCCTGTCTTCCAGAAACTCGTTGTGGCCAGTGCACAGTACGATGAGGTCTGGTTGGTACTGCAGTACTTCCGCCAGGAGTACCCGCAATCGATAGCTGGCATAGGAAAGGCCACCGCAGTTGACAACTTCATACTTGTGGTTGTCATCGCAGCCCTCGAGTACCAGTTCCAGCCATTTCGAGAATGCGCTTTCCGGTTCGAACGGTCGTCCTCGAACTGTTGAACCTCCCAGACAGAAAATGCGGTATCCATCGTTTGGCTTGTCAGCCGCAAAGTCCTGGGATCCAAAAAACAACGTACGTGCTCGCGACGTTCGATAGGCACCGGTGTCCCGATCGAGTTCGAACAGAGGCTGAACCTTGCTGAATCCAACCAACGAATCGTCGAACTTGCCAGAACTGGTCACATCGAAGACACGCAGGCCAATCTCGAGCATCAGAAAGGGCGAAATACCGATACACACGGCTGCTGCTCGAAACACGTACCGTTTGCGGCGCGACTGGAAATCAAGAGGCCTTGTGCCCGTGGAGCTGCTGGAAGTCGGCATGAATTCGTCTGCCAGGTTGTGTTGTCAGGCGGGCCAAAGCCAATAACGTACCAGTAGAAGCCCCACTAAAGCAGGCATGCTCCCATCAGGATTATTTTGCGACAATGACTGATCCCGAGAACCTGAATTCGCGCGTTGCCGATCTGGAAAAGCGACTGACTCGTCGGAGTCGGACCGATCGGTGGTTGCGAGGCTGCATCCTCCTGTTTGCTCTGGTTCTGTGCGTCCTGGCTGGCTGGCAACTCTCGCTGATCAATGATCATTTCACGCGACAGGAATCTCACGACAAAGAGCACCTGTTCTGGTCTGTGTGTCACGAGAACTCAACGACCGAAGCACGAGCCGCAGCCTTTCTGGCACTCGTCCAGGGTGGAAACACTGAATGGCGCAGTGCTCGCCTGACCGGCCTGGGGCTTGAGGGTGTCGACCTGAACCGTGCCGACCTGAAGTCGGCGAACTTCGAATCCAGCGATCTTTCAGACGCGTCACTACAGGAAGCACACCTTGATAACGCGTCATTCCAACTGGCGAATCTGAAGAACGCCAGCCTGACGAGCGCGAGTCTGCCGTCGGCCTATTTGATCAAAGCGGATCTGACGGGAGCAAACCTACGTGCGGCCGACCTGACGAGTGCCTCATTGGAACAATGCACGGCCCGTGATGCGATCTTCATTCTGGCGAATCTCTCGGAAGCCGATTTGCTCATGGCCGACCTCACGGATGCGAACCTGACGGGCGCCAAGCTGATGGGGGCGAATCTCGAAGCAGCGATTCTGCGCGGAACTGACCTCGCGCTGGCAAATCTGGCAAACGCAAATCTGACGAACATTGACTTAACCGACAGTTCCTGGTGGCGGACGCGGGGTCTTACCTCGACCCAGATCGCCCAATTCGCGAAGCAGTTCGCCCCGACAGAGAGCGCAGACGACTCCCGACGAAACGACTTCGCTCGCTGGATGAAGGCGTATGCCGGGAATGAGTAATCAGATTGTCCGTATCTGACTTTGTCACGAAACGGCCATCACGTCGGCCAAAGTGAACATCAGCCGGCCATGGATGAGCCAGCGATTGAGTCAGAATCGACACCCAAGGCCTCGCGGGCCTTTGCGTTGGAGACCCGTTAACATGCCCAGTCTTCATCACGTTCGAATCCACACAAGGAGAGACTCCGCAAATGATTACTGTTGGCATGAATTATCACGTCCTCGAAGGCAAGCAGCAGGATTTCGAAGACAAGTTTGCGGGCGTTATTGATGCGCTGGAAGCCGCTGAAGGCCACACGAATTCGACGTTGTGGAAAGACGTTGCCGACTCGGCATCGTACCTGATCACCAGTGAGTGGTCGGACGAGGCCGCTTTTTCAGCCTTTATCCAAAGCCAGGCGTTTCGCGACGTAACGAACTGGGGCAAAGAGCAGATACTCTCCGACCGGCCGAGGCACAAGATCTACAAAAGCTAGTTCCATGTCAGGCAAGCGACAAAAAAGCCCCGGTTCTCCTGCTGGAAAACCGGGGCTTTTGTTTTACTGCTAAGAGCAGGTAAGACCCATCTACAGAATCGTCTTCACGCGTTCCAGAAATTCATCGTTTGTTGCGAATCGCTCCAGAGTCCGTGTGAGTTGCTCCATACCTTCGACGGGACTCAGCGAAATCAAGCTCCGTCGCAACAAAGTCACGCTGTCAAGCTGCGAGCGTGAAAAGAGCTTCTCTTCGTGCCGCGTGCCCGACCGTGTGATGTCGATCGCCGGCCAGATGCGTCGGTCCGCCAGGTCGCGACTGAGGACCAGCTCCATATTTCCGGTCCCCTTGAACTCCTGAAAAATCACTTCGTCCATGCGGCTGTTCGTTTCGATCAACGCCGTTGCGACGATCGTCACCGAGCCGGCACCGTCGAACTGGCGTGCGGTTCCGAACAGCTTTTTCGGTACGTCCAGAGCCTTGACGTGCAAACCGCCGGTCATCGTCCGGTTCTCGCCACGACCACCCGTGCTCCATTTGTTGAACGCTCGAGCCATGCGCGTGATTGAGTCCATCAGGATGAACACGTCTTTGCCGCACTCGGCCATCCGCTTGGCCCGCTCGATGATCAGCTGGCTGATGCGGACGTGGTTCTCGACATCACGGTCCATTGAGGACGCGATCACTTCACCTTTCACTCGCCGTACCATCTCAGTGACTTCTTCCGGACGCTCATCGATCAGCAGGACCATCAAGTGCATTTCCGGATGGTTTGCGCTCACAGCATCTGCGATGTCCTGCAGCAGCATCGTCTTGCCGGTCCGTGGTGGAGCCACGAGCAGAGCTCGCTGCCCTTTGCCGACAGGCGTCAACATGTCCATGACACGCATGGTGATGATGTCCGGTTTCGTCTCCAGATGGACTTTCCGGTCTGGTGTGATCGGTGTCAGATCCTCGAAAGACTTACGCGCCTGCCACTCCTCGGGAGGCTCGCCTTCGATTTCTGAAATCTCGTGAAGGCGGGGACCCTGGTTGCGCACGCCAGCTCCGACTTCACCCTTAATCAACACGCCTTCACGCAAGGCATATTTCTCAACGAGAGAACTCGGGACGAACGGGTCGGATTCCTGTGCCGCATAGTTCTTTTCCGGACTGCGGAGGAAACCGTATCCCTTGGGGTGCAGTTCAAGGACGGCTTCAAACGTCCCTTCGACGACTTCATCGCTGGGCAGAACCGAGCGAGTCCGACGCTGATCACGTCGGCCCTGGCCTCCCCGCTGGCCCCGACCAAGCCCGCCGGAGCCACCACCTCGCTGGCCACGCCGTCCACCACGTCGCGTGCCACCACCGCCTCCATCGCGGTATCCGCCGCCCCTGTCGTCTCGGTACCCGTCGTTTGGACCACCAGAGGAATCTCGGTCGCTGTTATCCTGGCGACCACCACGTCCCCGTCGTCGTCGTCGACGTCGAGGTCGTCCCTCGCCGTCTTCGCGGTTTTGCTCGGGACGCTCGCCATCATTCTTACTTTCGTCCGAGCCTGCGCGTACGTCGTCAGCAGGCTCGTCGTTAGTGGGTGGTGCGTCGTCGGCACGCACGTCATGCTCGTGTCGTTCGTCTGACTCGGCCTCGCGAGCGTCAGTCGAGTCCACGTCCTCGGCGCTGCTCGGCTCCTCTTTCTTGCCAGCCTTCGGCCGGCGAGACGAGGTTTTGCGGCGGCGAGTCGTCGCGGCTTTCTTGCGTCGTCCTTTAGGACGGGCTTCTTCGCCGGCTTCACCAGATTCCTCAAAAATTACGTCCGAGGCGTCGTCCGATTTCTTCTGGACGGGCTCATCCGGCGTCTCGACATCTTCTTCGCTACGGCGAACCGGGCGGCGACGTCGGGAGGCGGGTTTGGACTCAGAACTCCTGGCAACCATAGATTCGTTCCAGACAATAAGAGGGAGCGAAGGTGAGTACAGCCAGACCGGCCGGGACCATTACTGCGTCCGGGCGGTGTCTGACGTTTGGGTCGGTCCCTGTCAGCGAGGGACGGGCAGAACGACCCGGTCGGCATTGGGAACAAGCCCCAATACCGAGAGCCAAAAGGCGTGCTCCGAGCCAGCTTGCTGCTGCGCAAATCACCCGCAGGCAGAAAGAACTGTAGTCGGATTTCGCCAACGTGTTCGGGTTTCCGAACAATGAGCAGGACAGAATCAGTCTCCTGAAACACCCCTGACAATGCGGCCTGGCAGACCGATGACTTTCAAAGGGGGATGATCCAAATGGAGCAAACGCATCTGGGCGAGACGGTTGCTACTCTGAAGGTGTTACCACACACCACGCCTCGTTAAAGGCAACAGGCCCAAAGGGCCATGAGCGTGCGGTGAGCAATGCGGTCAATCCAGAGACCACAAAGCTATGCCTGAACAGCGAAGAGGTCTGCCTCGAAGATGGCCGATGGATCGGCACAGAGTAAGGATGTCGGCAGACGTCTTTGAAAAGAAAGACAACCGATGAATTGATCCGCTTCCTGATTTAACTGGAAACTGGAAGCACACTCCTGTGATCGGAAAAGCACTCCGCGACGAATCACAGTCAGCACTGGAAGGCGGGTTTCATCTCCCGGGAGATCAGTCAGTGCAACTCTTCGACTGAATAGGGAGGCAACACAATTCAGCAGTACCCAACATGTTACTCCCCGTGTCGATTGTGTCAATTCAACTCTTCGAGCCTGATGTGATTCAACTTAAAGGGAATCTGTACATTCCTCGTGTTTCGGACAATCGGAATGGGAAAATGACGGACTGAGGACTATTGACCACGGCCACGGCGCAAGCCACCGATGGATGAGGCTACAACGCGTCGAGGAAATCCTGGCATGAAATTAAGTTGTTCTGCAAGGTCCAGCAGTTGATCCCGCGTATCGCCAGTCGACTGTGTGGCCGCCGCGAGACAGACCACGATTCGTTCATGCGGCTGCAGCGTAATGCTGGTCACGCTGTCAAACAGGTGGGCCGGCACCTCCGCGCCAGCGATCAGCGCGGCAGCCACCATCTGACTTTCGGCACTACCGCTGCGCAGGTTCTGCAGGGCACGTTGAGTCGCATCCGATGCCAACCAATCGGCGTCCGTAGATGAAAGGTGCCACGACACGGATTCATACAGTTCTGCGAACCCCCGCAATCCCGGATCTGTGAACTCAATCTGCTTCAACTCGTCGAACCGTTGCAGTTCGATAAGACATTCTGCTTCGAGCTGTGCCCTGCCAGCCACACGAGTCATGCTGCGAGTAATCTGCAGCGCGCGTTCATGTTCGCCCTCACACATCGCCACAAATCGTTCTGACTGGGGGATGGAGTCGAACGGATCCCTGGGGTATTGACTCTTGATGGTCAGTGCATATGCATCGTGAGCCTGTCTTAACTTCGCCGGTCGGTTGTCTAACGTGTAGCGGTTCAGTTGAGTCATGGCATCATTCTCCAGTCAGGTCATGCTAACCCGACCAGACCCCGATTCCATTTCCAACTGAACCGCTACAGATCCCGACACCCCCAGCCGCTCACAGACTGAGCTGGCTGAGTGGCCATCGAGAAGCATCTGCACCGCCTCTTCCTTGAATTCCTGCGTGTACTGCCGACGCGTCTTTCCGGACTCTTCGTTTCGCCTCTTGGATATCGGATGACTCTACTTCCTCCGTCCAATTTAAGAATCTCGACTGTCCGAAAAATACGAAGCACCTCACCCGTTCAGCGGCGGCACCTGCAGATGTCGCTCGCAGAAATCGAACTGTTGATCAGCAGTCACGTCATTCTGGACCGCACCGATGACTTGAGACGGCTCTAACAACAGCGAAGCAACGCGTGTTCGCTCCATGTCAGACCGTTGGCCGTGGATCGAATCGGGGAACGGTTCGAACGCGATGTCGACGTCATCAAAAATCAGGAAGGGTTGACAGACATGTAATCGAGAGCTGGCAGCACCATCTTCTGGTCGTTCGGCGTATACCGCATGTTCAAACGCCGTGACTGTCGTGCGTCCCGGATCGAGCACGAACACTGGCGAGTCAAACAGCCGCGTCACGAAGTCTGTCGACAGTTCAAAGTCACCCCGACCAGCCAGCGCCGCGGGTTCAATAATTGCCCACGTGTGAAAGTCTTCCGCTAATTCAATCTGGTAGTGGCTCAGTGGTGCAACGTCGACGGCCGGACGGTCATCAATGACGACCGAGATCGGCACCTGAGCTCCATTGACGAAATACAGAGTTCGATTGGATGCGACCAGCAGGCTGGCAACGATGACACCGCCGACCAGTAGACACGCTGCCGCAGTCCACCAGAAGTTCTTTGAGCTGAAAATCGAACGCCGTGGAAGAATTGATCCGTCCCCGTTGAGGGCATCCTCAGATTCACAGACCGCCTTACGAAAGCTGTTGTCTTTGCCCAGCTCCGGGCTCGTATTCAGCAGCAACGCGAAAAGCTCGACCGCCTGTTTGTGGTCGGTATGTTTCTGACACTGATTTGCCAGGAAGTAGATCGTCCCTAGATCAAATGTCTCCGGCTGTTCAAAAATCGAGAGCTGTGCGCGGGCCTCACTGAGACGGCCATGTTCTGCCAGCGTCATGCCCCACGCGCGGCATTATTCGGGTTTGTCCGGCTCAAGCTTCCAGGCGTGCTCAAAGCAGGCCGACGCTTCATCTGCGTGTCCGTTCTGTTCCAGCCAGCCGCCAACCGAGAATTGCACCAGGGCGTGATCCGAGTGCTGGTCACGCAACATGCGGGCGAGTTTTGTCGCCTCGTCGGTTTTGCGAAACGCGGCCAGCGTTCCGAGCATTTGCAGACCGGCTTCGGGTTCGTCCTGTTTCTCACGCAGTTCCCCGGCGCTGTCCTGAACGGCTTCCTGCTTCAAGGCTTCCCAGTCCGCGAACGGAATGGCTTTGTGCATCGTGCAGGCAGGGCAGTAATCCAGGATCTGCTTCCGCGCGAGCGGAATTACTGGGACTAGATGATGCAGAATCACAGCCGTGTCTCGTAGGTCTCCAGCTCGACCTGACGCTCGCATTGTTCGCAGATGCCGGCATTCTTTTCACAGTTTCGCTTGCCGATTCCGTTAATCGTCGATGGCATGGCCAGACTCCGTCTGGAACGAGAAACAGGCAAGACTCACAGTAGCTCTCGCGCATTTTCCGGCGGACGTCCGATGACTGCCTTCCGCCCCTTCACCACAATCGGTCGCTCAATCAGGACCGGGTTCGATGCCAGTATCTCAAGCGCCTCTTCGCGTGTCAGTTGCCGGTCGGCCAGGCCAAGTTCCCCGAAAACCACGTCCTTACGGCGCATGAGTTCAATCGGCTCAAGACCGAGCTTCTCCAACAACTGACTAAGCTCGTCGGCGGTGGGCGGCGTCCGCAGGTATTCAATGATTTCCGGCTCGACGCCTGCGTCTCGGATCAGCTTCAGAGTCTGGCGGCTCTTGCTGCATCGCGGGTTGTGGTAGATCGTGATGGCTGATTCGCTCATTCGTTGTTGACTTTACTTGTCACCGGCTTCCCCCGCGTCGCTCGATTCGTGTGCCGGAACGAATTGATCGCCATGGGTCGCCCGCTCACCGAGCAAATCGATCAGGTCCTCTTTGCCGATCGACTCCTTATCCAGCAGCATCTCTGACATGCGATCCAGTTTGTCGCGGTGCCGCGTCAACATTGCTGTCGCGCGTTCCTGTGCCGCAAGCAGAATCCGACCAATTTCCTGATCGATCAGATGTGCCGTTTCCTCACTGAATTCGCGCGTCTCGTGAATCTCTTTTCCAAGGAATGGATGCTCTTCCGCCTGGCGGAACGCAACGGGACCAACGGACTCGCTCATACCCCAGTGCGCCACCATGCTGCGGGCAATCCGGGTCGCCCGTTTGAGATCGTCTTCGGCGCCTGCTGAGTATTCACCGAACACAAGTTTCTCAGCCGCACGCCCAGCCAGTGCCATCGCCAGTTGTGCGTGCAGTCGCTCTTCGCCGATATGGAAGCGTTCTTCATCTGGCTGAAACTGCGTGACACCCAGTGCTCGTCCGCGCGGGATGATCGTCACCTTGTGAACTTCGTCGACCTCCGGCTCGTACCAGCCCAGCAAAGCATGACCAGCCTCGTGGTAGGCCGTCATGCGCCGTTCTTTCTGGTTGAGCACTTCCTCGCGCTTCGGCCCCATCAGCACGCGATCGCGGGCTGATTCGAAGTCCTCCATCGTCACGAAGTTCTTGTCCTCGCGGACAGCGATCAGGGCCGCCTCGTTAACAAGATTCTTCAGCTCAGCTCCTGAAAAACCAGTTGAGGCACCGGCCAGGTCGAGCATGTCGATGTCGTCGCCCAGCGGAACTTTGCGTGTATGAACCTTGAGAATCGCCGCCCGACCTTCTTTGGTGGGTCGGTCAATCGTCACGTGCCGATCAAACCGGCCCGGACGCAGCAGCGCCGGATCGAGGACGTCGGGTCGATTGGTTGCGGCAACGACGATGACGGAATGCGACTGCTCGAAGCCGTCCATCTCACTGAGAATCTGATTCAGCGTTTGTTCCCTCTCATCGTGTCCGCCGCCAAGGCCAGCTCCGCGATGCCGTCCTACTGCATCGATTTCGTCGATGAAAACGATGCAGGGTGAGTGATCCTTCGCATTCTGGAACAGATCACGAACGCGGCTGGCACCAACACCGACAAACATCTGAATGAATTCAGAACCATTGATCGAATAGAACGGAACGTCCGCTTCGCCGGCTGTCGCCCGCGCCAGCAACGTCTTTCCCGTTCCGGGCGGCCCGATCAGCAGGACTCCCTTCGGTATTTGTGCCCCCAGTCGCTGAAACTTGGCAGGGGTCTTGAGGAATTCGACAACATCCTGCAATTCAGACTTGGCCTGTTCCATTGCGGCGACGTCTTTGAATGACGTTTTCTGCTCGCTGGCCTGGAACCGTTTGGCCGGGCTGCGAGCAAACCCACCGAGGAAACCTGAGCCCATGGGGTCCGACGAACGTCGCGTCATCACCAGCAGAAAGATCAACAGCATCGCCGGAAAAACGAGCCACAGCACAATCTGCCAGCCGGTGTCCAGCTCCCGATCTTCGGCATCCTGAATGACTTCGGGGTGTTGTTCCAACAACGTCTGAAGCTGGCCCGTGTAGCGCTCCCACTGGGGAAGTGTCGTGTTGAATCTGTCCTTCAGTTTTGTCTCCGGATTCTCCGGGATCGCTACCCACGAGCCTTCAATACTGTCACCAGTCCCGGTGATTCTCTTGACGTTGCCCTCTCGCAACTGGTCCAGAAAGAAGCTGAAATCGACTTCACTGCCAGCCATCTGATTCGATGTGAACTGCCAGACGAGCAGGAAAATAATGCCCATCACAGCAATCAGCAGGAAGCCCTGCGGGATAAGGGGGCGCTGCTGGCGATCCTCGGGGCGCCGCCTCGGACTGTCCGGTCCATCCGACTGATTTTGATTCTGGCCCGATTGGGACGGCTCCATCGTAACTCCTGCATCCTGCCCATGGACGGTGGTCGCGACGGACCGTCCATCGTGACGCCCCCCATGCGAGGGGACAGGTTAGTAAACCCCCTGAATGGACTCAATCAGCCATAAGGCCTACTCCACAAGCAGGATTGCGTCGAATTCACCCTTCCTCGTGAAATTGGCAATGACCGTCTCGTTCTCTGGCTGGTATCCAAGCACTGTCCGATACTGGTCCGTGGGTTCCAGGGCGCGAAACAGGACGAGATGCTGCCGGCCTGCCAGGCAGCGATACGCAAACGCTCCCGTTCGGTCGACTTCTCCGGCGTGCGTGACAGTCAGCTGCCGCCATTCGACGTCAACGTTCCGGCGGGACTTTGACCAGTCGAAAATCACTGGAGAAAACAGGCCCCCTGTTTCCGATGCCTGTCCGATCGCCAGGTTCCGCTGTCCGTTCGATTCGTCCGGTCCGATACGTCCGACCGTTCCGACCCCGGCGTCACATGGCAAAGCCAGCGGAAAGACACGCACCGGCTGCTGACTGGACTTAAGGCGCTGCTCGCGTGAGCCCGCACAAGTATCCAGTTCCACTCCATCCGCCAGCGGAAGAAGGCTGACGAGGTCCAGGCGTTTGGCCTGCGATCCCATCAGGACATCGGCCAGCACTGCGAACTGTCGTTTGCGGGACAACATCACATAGCGGTCAATCGTCGGTCCACCTTCGAATTCGATCTGCAGCTCGCAGTAGTCGACGTCCTTGTCGGAATGGAAGCACATGCATTCCCACAGCGGTTCGAAGTCTACAGGATCGCCGTCTTCAGCCAGCTCGATACCCCATGGGCCACGAAGAATCGGAGTCCCGTTAACGACCAGCTCCATCGAGACCGACTCATCGTGGTGCGCCAGCGTGACCAGGCTGGCGTCGGCCGACCACGAGGTCCTCAGGCAGGCCGTTTCCGCATCGTCTGACTGCCAGGACGAAGTGCCATTTCTACTGGTCGACTTGCTCTGCGACTTGGTTGCAGCAGTCGACCCCACAGCCAGTTCATCAATCAGTCCCGCCCAGCGTTTGCGGAAATCGATACCGGACAGTCTCGCCAGAGTGAGACACAACTGCGCCACGTCCGAGTCCTGTTGTCGCGTTCCTGCCGACCCGCCATCAGGTCGCAGCGTCGCGGCGACACGTGAAAGGAACCGTCCACAGCGAGTCTCAGCCGATCCCTTCCACAGCGGACGATCAAACAGTTTGGCAATGAGCAACGCATCGGTCCAGCGCCTGATCGACTGGGGCAGATTGAGCAACAGGTCACCGGCGGGAGACCCGTCGCTGTCTGTCGAGTGCAGCAGTTGCAGACTCAATACCGACTGCGCCATCTTTGCCAGACGCGGAGCCCCTTTGACCTCGTCAAACAGCAGGCCGCACGTCCACGGTGCTAAACCGCCCAACAGCCAGCTTCTGTCGGTGTCGTCTCCAGCCAGGCAGTCCTGCCAGTCTTCCGTTTGTGTCGCGCGTTCAAACGAGTCGCCCTGACCGATCGCTCCTGCCAATGCTGAGCGCCACAGTCGACCAAGTACGTCAGCCGGCAACCGGTCGTGGTGCAGGATGAGAAGTTCGCACACCGCCAATAGCGACTCGGCGTCCGTTTCAAGCTGATGGGCGTGATGCGACAACCAATCTTCGAGTTGACGCACGCAACTTTTCGAGACACGTGATTTTCGGCGACGCACAATTCCGAGCAGCTGGCCCAGGCTGTCAGGCTCGGCCCGTTCGATCCAGTGATCAAGTGACGTGAATCGCAAGGCGGCTGCGGGCAACTTCAGGCTCGAAACCGAAACACTGGGGCACTGCTGTTTCCAGCACATGCCAATCGTCCGCAGGTCCGGAGTGTCCCCCAGGTCTCGACTGACTCCTGGTCGCGAATTCCGCCAATGCACGGCAGCAAGAAACTCTTCATCCGACGAGTGAAGCAAACCACCAACCGTCGAGCCAAACCGAACCTGTGCTGTCATAACATCCTCGACCGATTTCCGTTCCCCTCGTTCCCAGACTCCAGTCTGGAAACGCAGCTGTTTCACTCGTTCCACACTCTCAAACGACCTCAGCCGCATTCACTCGATGTGTCGGGACCGGGCGTCCCGGCCGAAAACTCTGCGTCTGCCGAAAGTCAGCAGTTGCTTCGCATTTCTGACAGGCAGCCTCGACACACTCACGAACAAGAGTTTCAAGTGTCTCCGGATCACACGCCACACGCGCGTTCACGATGACGTCTACATTCTGAACCTGGCAGTTCGACGGAAGCGACAACTCGGGTTCGGTTGTGCTGCTGACAAGATTCGCCACACCGAAGAACCCTTCCCACAAACCAATCGTCTTCAGATGGGCCGTCTCGGCTCCGGTCTCACTCAGTCGGTCACGGATACGACTGACGATATCCAGAAGCAGTCCATCCAGTTCGAATTTACCCGAACCGACCACATGCACGCTGCTGTTGAGCCAACCGAGTTCCGCTTCGCCATCAGCGTACGTGTCGTAATCGATGTCGAGGACGCGCCGCCCGAAATCGCCATTTTGCGACAGCAGTTCTGTGACTGCGTCAAATCCGTCGCCGGTCTTCGCGGATGCGCGCAGAACAGGGACCTCGGGGCAATGTGCGCTGACAAGTGCCGTCAGTTTAGCAGCCTCTTCACTCGACAACTCATCGATCCGGTTGAGCAGAATCGCGTCGGCTTCTTCGAGTTGCTTCTTCAGGATGTATGCGGCCTTGGGGGAAAATCCCGCGAGTTTTTCGTTCCGCAGGACACGCCCACCATGGCTCGGCTTGAGAATGACGATGTAGGGAGCGATCTGAAATGTCGCGTCGTACAGACGCTTGATCGGCTGAATCACCGTCGCCACCAGATCAGTGCAACTGCCGACGGGCTCGGCCAGAATGACGTCGGGACGCGCGTCGCCTTCGAGCATCTCCATCGTCGACATCAGCTCATCGAAGTTGCAGCAGAAACATGCGCCCGCGACTTCCCCCACCTCGAATCCCTGCGAACGCAGCGAGTTAGTGTCGACCAGATCCGTCGCCTGGTCATTGGTCACAATCCCGACGCGTTTGCCTTCATCTATGTAATGCCGTGCCAGTCTGCCGAGCGTGGTCGTTTTTCCCGCGCCCAGAAAACCACCGACCATGATGTACCGAATGAGATGAGACATGCTGCTCCCGCTGAGGACTCAGAGTTGAACGCGTGGATCGTCTTCGTATGCCGATCCGATCTGGCATAGATGATCAAGCGTCTCCGCGAACAGGTCATACAAATCACGGAGCTGATTGACATCCTTGATCACTCCCACACATGAAAACCGCAACTCGTCCACTCCATCAGGGAAGTGTGCCCCGAACCAACCCTCGTCCTCCCGCACCTGCAAATCGATTCGCGGCTGTCGGTGAATCAGCTCTCGAATTCGTCGATTTGCAAACAGCTCACGGAGCTTCGACTCGTCATCACCTTTAATGACTAAGCTGTCATCAAACTCCGCATAACCAACCGTGACATCCTGCATCCCGAATGCACGGCCAAGTCCCGAAAACAGTCCCTCTCGGTAAACCCGAAATCGAAACCCGTCGGCGTTTACGTATGGCGCCCGCATACGCGTGTAGGTTGTGCTACTTTTGTCATTTCGGACCGTATACGTGTCCAGCGTCACAGTCCACTCACCGTGGTCGAGCAGCACCTTCGAACCCTTGAAGAATCCTCCTTCAACATAATCACCGTCTGTTTCGCGACAAAGCTGACGCCAGATCTCTTCACGACTCGGGCCGAATAATGAGCGAAGCAGTCCCATTAGTATTTCCTCATACGATCCAGCTGGTAGGCCAGGAAAAGGACGGCGGGTAACGCTGATTCAGCGGACAGAGCGGATCAGCGAACATCCGCCGAATCACCGTTATCCGCGTCCCCTTCTTACAATAACCGGGCTGCTAAGGCAGTTCACCGGTTTGCAAATCCTTGACCACCTCAGCCAGAACGGTTGGATCGCCCGAGTTGATCACATGCGCGACCCGACCTTCTTTGATCTTCAATCGCTCCATCAGTTCCTTCGCCTGCACCCACAGTTTTTCTCGTTTCTTGCCCTCTGCCAGAAACAGATTGGTCACCAGTTCACTCAGCTTCTGCTGGTCAATGTCGTCGCGGTTGTCGTAATACCGCGTGATGACTTTCTGCTGATACGACGAGTAGTTTCGATCGGCCATGTGTCCTCCTGGTGGTCGAATAGACGTCAATCCATTCCCGGTGCGTCAGTCGTTTTCGATCCGATACAGATGCGTTTCGGTACGCAGGAAAATCGCCTTGTCGGCCACCGCCGGTGACGCCATGAATCCGCCATCGAGAATGTTGTCGGCCAGGTGACTGTACTCCGTACCCCGCGCCACAACGGTTGCTTTGCCTTCCTGGCTGAAGAAGTACAACCGACCGTCAGCAAACAATGGCGAGGCCGAGTAGTTGCCTTCGATCCGCTCCTTCCAGTGTTCGTCCCCCGTGCGAGCGTCGAGGCACGTCGCGATTCCGTTGTCGCTGGTGAAAGTCAATTCGTCACCGATCAACAGCATTGACGTCTTTCTCGGCAGCTGCCCGTCAATATGCCATTCGATATGAGTGTCCGTGACATCGCCCGTGCCGTCATATCGCACGGCAAGCAAACGCGGTCGAATGAAGCTGGTCGAAATAAATGTCATCCCGTGGCCGAAAATCGGACGTGGCACAGTCGAGAATCCGAGCATGCCGTAAGCGGCCTTCCAGATCTCACGACCAGTTGCCGGGTCGTAGGCGTACACCCAGTCCGCACCGGGAACAACAACCTGCGGTCGACCGTCATGTTCAACGACGGCAGGTGTCGAATACGTCTTACGAAACTCTGGCTTCTCGGGCATGGCACCGGATCGTTTCGTCGTCCAGGCCGTCTCACCGGATTGTTTATCCAGAGCGGCGACATACTGAGTATCAATACCGTCGAAATTCAGAATCAGCAGGTTGTCCCACAAGGCCGGGGACGCCCCTGGTCCGTTCTGATGGTCAACATGATGTTCCGTGTTCTTCCACAACACCTTTCCTGATTCAACATCGAGACACGCCGTACCGTATGCCCCGAAGTGGCAGTAAAGGCGTCTCTGTTCAATCACGGGAGTGGGTGATGCGTAGCTGTTCAACGAATGGACGGGCTCAGGCTTGTCGACAGCGATCACTTCGACACTACGTTCGACCTTCCCGGTTTCCCGGTTCACACATACCGCTTGCAATGACAGCCCGCCAGCAATCTCCAACCCGCCAGAATTCTTCAGTTTCGACAGTCGAAGCTTCTGTTCCTCTTTGGACAATTCGATCGGAATCGCAGTCGTCAGCCAGACCTGGTTACCGGAAATCACTGGAGATGAATGTCCGTTGCCAGGAATCGCTGTTTTCCAGCGCACATGCTCGGTCTCGCTCCAGGTCAAAGGCAGACCAGTGGCGGCAGAGTGTCCGTTGGCATCTGGTCCGCGAAACTGCGGCCATTCGTCTGCAGCTGGCAACAAACCGCCGTGACCGACACGCAGCAGCACGACCAACGATGCCACAACAATGTGAGTTCTCACAGTAACACCCCCTTCGAACAACTTCGTGTTCGTACGATTCACACGGCCATTCAGGCCCCGAATTTCTCAAGACGATCCGCATGGGCCAGCGCGAATCCCATCAGGTATTTCGCTGGAAACTGTCCGAGGCCGCCCGTGATACAAGCGGTCTCGCCAAAAGTCTGACCGGCATCGGGCCGACACAAATCCGATGAGATCAGAATAGGCACCGGATGAAAACTGTGCGACTTCATCTTGCACGGCGTGCTGTGATCCCCGGTTATCACGAGAGCTCCAGGATTCAGAGCTGTGATTCGCGGGATGGCCGCATCGAGTTCTTCGATCCGTTTGACCTTCTCAGGGAAGTTGCCGTCTTCGCCCGTTGAGTCCGTGTACTTGAAATGCACGAAGAAGAAATCGTAATCGTTCCAGGCGGCCTGCAGGCGATCCATCTGGCTATCGAGCGCCTGTCCGGCGTCCAGTACATCCATACCCACAAGTCGAGCCAGACCCCGATACATCGGATAAACAGCAATCGCTCCAGCACGTACGCCATAGACTTCTGACATGGGTGGCACATCCGGCCTGGTGTCGATGCCTCGCATGGTCAGGAAATTGGCTGGACGATCATCCTTGAGCATCTCTCGAGCCTGAGCCAGAAACTGTGTGCAAACCTCCGCAGTCTTCTGTGACGGGCCGTCTCCACCAACCGCATCAAGGGGCGCGACGCCGGTCTTCTGCGGATCCGTATCGTTAACGTCACCGCCGAGACCTTCTCCGCGGAACACGATAACCAGTCGATACTCCTTGACGTGTCGCACAAACACCTCAACGCCCGGGATCTCGATCGTGTCGAGCCTCTCGCACAGCTTCGAAGCAATCTCCGTGGCAACACGGCCAGCACGGCGATCTTCAATGTTGCCACTGGCATCGAGTGTGCAGAAATTGCCTCGAATCGCGACGTCACTGGACCCCAGTTCGAAGTCAATTCCCAGGGCCTCCAGCACACCGCGGCCGATCTGGTATTCCAGCGGGTCGTATCCGAACAGACCCAGATGCCCCGGTCCGCTACCTGGTGCAAAGCCGGGAATGACCGGAGTGCTCAGCCCCGACGTACCGGCTGCTGCCAGTGCGTCCATATTGGGAGTCGCGGCTGTTTCCAGCTCAGTGCCACCGCCCGATTCGATGGGAAGTCCGCCGAGTCCGTCCGCAACCAGCAGGACGATTTTCTGGTCATTCTGTCGTTGTAGTTTACGTGTCAGATCGTGAAGGTCGCTCATGGTTTTCCTGTTCTCGTTCGTCAGCTCCGCTTGGAACGCGTGCGGCACGCTCTACGTTCATCACCTGTTGATCACGGTTGAGTCTGAGCGCGTCCGAACTCGAGTCGCGTTACTTAGCGTTATTCTTCCCGCCGCCCGCACTCGGTGGATAAGCAGAGACCGAACCAGCATCGTCCGGCACCTGATAGTGCTTTTGCAGACGCCGCACCTGGACGGTCAAATCCTTAACCACGCTGGCGTAGTCGGCGTGGTCATAGACGCTGCTCATCTCGCGTGGATCTTTTTCCAGATCGTACAACTCCCATTCACCAACGTTGTAGAAGTGAATCAGCTTGTAGCGGTCCGTGCGAATGCCGTAATGACGACGCACCATATGGGCCGATCGGCGGTTTTCATAAAACTCGTAGTAGTGGTAGTACAGACTGTCACGCCAGTCGTCAGGAACAGTCCCTCCGAACAACGGCACCAGACTGTCACCCTGCATGTCGGGCGGAATATCGACGCCCGCGATGTTCAGGAACGTCTCCGCAAAGTCGAGATTAGTCGTCAGCGCACTGCAACGAGAACCAGCCGGAATTCTGCCCGGCCAACGAGCCAGCAGCGGCATCCGATACGACTCCTCATACATGAATCGCTTGTCGAACCAGCCATGGTCGCCAAGGTAAAAGCCCTGGTCTGACGAGTAGATGACGATCGTGTTCTCTGCCAGCCCGGACTCGTCCAGCCAGTCGAGGACGCGGCCCACGTTGTCATCCACTGACGCGATGCATCGCAGGTAGTCCTTGATGTAGCGCTGGTACTTCCAGCGAACAAGGTCCTTGCCGGTCAGGTTGGCATCGCGAAATGCCTTGTTCTTCGGTTCGTAAGCTGCGTTCCAGACTTCGAGTTGTTCCGGAGTCAGGTTTCGGGGCGGAACAAGTTTCAGATCTTTTGCGGTCAGAGTCTTTGCGATCGACATATCCTGCTCGTGAGCCGCGCGCCCGCGTCCCGAATAGTCATCGAACAGATTGTCGGGTTCAGGGATGTCGACGTCGTCGTACATCGACAGGTGCTTCGGACTGGGCTGCCAGTTCCGATGTGGAGCCTTGTGCTGGAACATCAGCATGAATGGCTTGTTTTCACCTCGGCCGTTCTTCAACCAGTCGAGAGCAAGGTCAGTGATGATGTCGGTGGTGTATCCGACGTGCTTTGCTGGCTCGCCGTTGCGGATCATCGGCGGGTTGTAGTACGGGCCCTGCCCTCGCAGGATTTCCCAGTAGTCGAAGCCTTGCGGATCACTTTTCCCACCGTGACCGAGATGCCATTTGCCAATTACCGCCGTCGTGTAGCCCGCACTCTGAAGAAGCCGTGGGAAGCTTTGCTGACTGGCGTCAAACTTGTTGCCGTTCTGAAGAAAGCCATTCAGGTGACTGTGCTTGCCGGTCAGTATGACGGCTCGACTCGGTCCACAAATCGAATTCGTGCAGAAGCAGTTCTCGAACAGCATGCCCTCTTTGGCGATTCGGTCGAGGTTTGGCGTCTTGTTGATCTTTGAGCCGTAACAACCCAGCGAGTGGGACGCGTGGTCGTCGGTAAAGATGAAGAGAATGCTCGGCCGTTTGTCAGCAGCGAACAGCGTTGACGCGATGGATGTAAATATTGTCAACAGGATTAATAATCTGTAATAATATGTCACTTTCTTTCGGATGCACATGGGAAATTCGTCTCCTGTGGCGGGCTTCTCCCATGAACCTGGACGAAACCAACGTACAAGGGATTGCTGGATCGCCAGCGTCTGAGATGACCTGAATTTGGCAGCTTAGCGAACGCGGCTGCTATGGGCATCTGACAGGACAGTCACCTGCGACGCATTCGCGCGAAACGCAGGAACTAGCCATCAGTGTGCAGCGTCTGTGTCATATCGGCAGACAACTGGACGGCGAGAATGGCGAACCTGATGCGGGCAAGTCCTTGTCACTATTGGGGATACGTTGCAGATCCTCAGTGGGCACAAGTCTTGCTTCACTGAAGAACTGCGAGAACGCAACTTCTTCGAGCAAAGGGAGCGAACCATGTTTACGGAAATCGCCGACCGAACGACTCGACGCTTGACTGCGGCGCAGGGATATCTGGAACTCGAACTGCCCGAACTTGCGTTGGAAGAACTCAAATCCGTGGTAGATCCGGGACCATTCGTGGTCCCACATCTGTGGATGACGGGCGAAGCACTGAAGGCCCAGGGCCGATACGACGAAGCGATCGCTCTACTGGGTCATGTGGCCCGATCACTTCCGTCGCCGGCCAGTCAGGAGGCATGGCTGTCTTTGACGGAGTGTCTCCAGGAATCAGGACGACAGGCATCGGCCCACGATGGCCCAACGACCATTCACAATGTTGACGTGCAACATTCCAGCGCAACAGCAGTACGGCAACAGACGTTCGACATCACCATCCCACACGTCGGGAAGTTGACACTGAATCTGAAACCGGGGAGCGCAGTCTGCGTCTCCATTCAAACCGGTAACTGAGACAACGGTCGCATTGTGCAACTTGACCGGTTCGGTATCGAACCGGTCGCTGGCTCCGCAGGCTCTGGCCCGACCTGCGGGGCTTTTTTTGTATGCCGGTGGTATCCACGTGCGCAAAAATGTGGCCCGTTCCGTGTAGATCCCAATTCCCTGGTGAGCCGAGTGTGGTGCCTTATGGCTCTGTCAGAGTTGTGAGGAGGCACTGAGTAAGTGATGCCATGGAATCTACGTCGGAACGGGCCAGCAAAGGTGGATGCTCGACATGCTCTTCTGGCCCGGCGTCAGCTCGTAACTTGCAAGACCTGAAAAAAGCCTTCCCTGGCCAGGTGGCTCTGCCGGTTCGTTCTGGCCGTTGAATCGAGTTCACTCGACCCACTCACACGACCAGATCCTTGAACATGCTGCCGAAGCCCGGCATGTCTTCCCGCAGGGTTTCAAGCCACGCACGAGGGTTCCAGATCTCAACGCAAATCGCGGCACCGACGACCATGACTTCGCTACTGGCCGGGACGTCCAGAAATTCGCGAAACCCCTCGGGCACGACCAGGCGGGAGCGATTGGCAATCTGCACGGTGCGCGACCGAGTCGAGAGAAGCCGACCCAGCCGCTGAACCTCATTCCACCGCTGATCCATCGCACCAGCGTCGATCTTGCTACGAATCACCTCGACACCACGGTCCAGACGAGACTGCCATTCTTCATGCTTCCAGAGACTCAGGCAGCCGTAACGCTCTTTCGTCACGATCGTGTGCCCATCTTCGTCCGTGACTGCCTGCGCCATCTCAGGAGGCAGCGTCAGGCGGAAGCGATCATCGATCGTCCGCTTAACTTCGCCCTGAATGAAATCCGCAGGGGTTGGCATGGATGGCTCGATGAGGAGAATCGGAGCGTCCCACTGTATTGGGCTTAAATCCCACATTCAATCAATTTTCAAAGATCAAATGGGTCAGTTACCCATTTCTGGCGAGAATCCTAACTCGGCCCATCTGGTATGCAAGCGGTTCTTCTGGTTTTGCGGATAAAACGACACTCGCACGTTGTGCGGCGATGCGAACGAGTTTCACGCTTCCACTGGATTTGGCCTTGAGGCTGCGTTCAGCTCATATTGACCTGTTTCAAACCACGGCGTAGTTTCCCGCCTCACCCCGGCCACGGATTCCTTCCGATCGGCCACTGAGCCCTTCTGAGTCTCATCCGAGACAATCGACATCCCTCATATCAGCCTCTGTTGCCGACATCTTGCGCAATGCACTTTGGGTGCGATTGACGTCGGGTGGCAGCCTCTCCCTGAACGAATCCCAGGAAAGGAATCCCATGAAACGACTGACCTTCTGCCTGTTGAGCATTTGCGTGCTGACCTTGAGCGGTTGTTGCTGCACTGGTGGGCTGTGGCCCTTCTGTGGTTACGGTGGTGGTTGCCAGAGCGGGGCCTGTGCACCGGGCGGATATCCCGGCATGTACCCGGGTGCGCAAGTCGGCCCGACCAGTTTTGACGCGTCGTACGGCCCGGTTCAAACCGTAGTTCCGAATACGGTGGTTGCCCCTATCGCAGCTCAGCCCATTGCGTATCCGCAACAGGCCTACCCGACCATGGCGCTCGAATCGCTTCCGACTTATCGTTAACAGTCACCCAACGAATACCGCGTTCAGCGACATCGGTAGTAGTGCTGGATGCGGGAACGACGTGTGCGGGGTCTGGCTTGCTGTTCCCAGGCGGCGAATCGCTGCGCTTACCCAGCGGCTGATATTGCCGGACTCGCAGGGTTTCCAGTAGTTTCCG
>CAYSJO010000275.1:0-3846 GCA_964431285.1 uncultured Planctomycetaceae bacterium | reverse complement strand
CGAGGTTCTGGCTGTTTCGCGATGACGCCGGCAACTGGTTTCTTCACGGCGTGTTCGAGTGAACCTTACAAGTCTTAATCTTATCCTACTCTTAATCTTAATCCCCGTCCGTAATCAGTCCTGACCCGTCCTCGTCAAACGTCACGCCGCTCGGAATTCGCCCGAATCAGCCCAACCAGCATGGACACAACCTCAACAAGCATTCCTTTCCCAGCATCAACAACACCCGCGTCGACCCTCTTCTTCGCAGTCAGAACATCCAGACACGCGGCACACTCAAGCGCCGACCCGCGAGCGATGTCAAAGAAACGGCAACGATCGGCCGAAGTGTACTTTCCGTTACCTTCTGCGATGTTCAACGGATTGACGTTGAGGCTCGGTCCAACTGGTTATGGACCGCGAGGCCTTTCGGAACCTCCTCAAGCAGCTCAGTCGACCATGCAACGAAGCGGACCGATGACTGATAGACCTCCAGTTTCTCGTGGTCGAATCGCGGCATTGCTGTTGCCCTGAATCAGGACTGACGGACGGGGAGTAAGATTATGAGTAGGATTAAGATTAAGAGGTCAGGACCGATCAGGAGTGTCTCACTCAACTTCCGCAGTCGCATAAACGGCCGGCTGTGGCACGGACACTCGCGACGGCAATTCATCGAACCGCGCCGCCGTGGCTCGGACTGGCTTGGACTCCGGCGGCTGCTCAAGCATCTCGCGGGCTTTCAGAACTTCGCCGTGAACGACATCGAAATCCGGAATGTTGGCGTCCCATTCCAGCAGCGTGGACACGCCGCCGGTTAACTCGTGAGACCGCCGATACAGGTCCCAGACGCGGTCGATCACAAAGTTGTCGTGAGTGTCGATGATGTGCGTGCCACAGTGCGTGTGGCCCGCCAGATGGAACTGCACGATCCGCTCGTGCGGCAGCGATTCGATGAACTCTATCGGATCAAGGTCGTGGTTGAAGCAACTGACATAGACGTTGTTTACGTCCAGCAGCAGACCACAGTCGGCTTCCTCGGCGAGCCGGGCGACGAATTCCCACTCGCTCATCATCGAGTCGGCGAAGGTCACGTAGCTGCTCGGATTCTCCAGGACCAGCCGGCGTTCCAGAAAGTCCTGCACCGTGCGGACTCGCTCGACGGTATGTCGCAGTGATTCTTCGTTGTAGGGAAGCGGCAGCAGGTCGTGGCCGTTAAGCCCATTGACTCCGGTCCAGCAGATGTGGTCCGAGATCCAGACAGCTTTCGTCCATTCGGCCAGTGCTTTCAACTTCGCGAGGTAATCGAAGTTGAGCGGGTCCGTCGATCCGATCGACAGTGATACGCCATGCATGACGATTGCGTATCGATCGGCGATCTGCTCCAGAACATGTCGCGGTCGGCCCTGCGAGTCCATGTAGTTTTCAGAGATGACCTCGAACCAGTCGACGTCCGGCTGCTGCTTGAGGATGTGCGCGTAGTGCGGCGTGCGGAGGCCGACTCCAAAGCCGAGGTTGGGATATCCCAGTCGTGATTCCGTCATTTGTTCTCATTACTCCGCAGCGGCTGCGATTGCATCGGCAACCGTCATCGTTCCCTCATACAACGCCCGGCCGATGATGATCCCGTTGAGATTCGGTGTCTCCCGCGAGGCGGCAACGAGTTTGTGAACATCCTCAAGTGTCGTGACGCCTCCAGATGCGATGACCGAAAACCCAAGACGGCCCAGCTCCTGCATGTCAGCAATCGTCTGGTCATCGATCCCCTGCATCATGCCGTCGTTGGCGATGTTCGTATAAATCAAAGCCGCCAGATCCAAGTCTGCGTATTGTCGGGCCAGGTCGATTGCTGAGGTCTCAGAAACATCCAGCCAGCCCTCAGTCGCCACCATCGAGTCACGAGCGTCGATGCCCAGCACCAGCCGACCGGGGAACTTGCCCGCCATTTCACTGAACCATGCCGGGTCTTTAAGTGCCTTTGTCCCGACGATGACACGCGTCACTCCGACTTCTTCCAGCATCTGGCGAATCGCGTCTTCGTCCCTGACTCCGCCACCAAGTTCGCAGGCGACGCCCACAGCGTCTGTGATCTGTCGCACAATGTCATGATTGACTGGCCGGCCTTCTTTGGCACCATCGAGATCGACCAGGTGCAGCCACTCGGCACCTTCGGCTGCCCAGCGGCGGGCCATTTCGGTGGGATCGTCACTGAAAACGGTTTCCTGAGCGTAGTCGCCCTGCCGAAGTCGCACGCACTGGCCACCGTGAAGATCAATGGCTGGAAGAATCTGCATATCGTGTCCCAGTTGTTCGATTTACGAGCGTAGGCGGAGAGTATTGCCTGACGCGAGATTTTCCGACTGATGGGTGGCAGGGTCAGAGCAAAGCGATGGCCCTGACGCTGTAGCCACAGGGCCATCGCTTCGCTCTGACCCTGCCACCCCGACGCAACGGCCCGCCGGAATCTCCAGCGCCGCGGTTAATCACATCGTTTAAGAGAGTGGCCATCGGTCAGACCGGAAAAATTGATACGGTCAACGTGATTCGCCTTAATCATCCAGCTTCTAGCGTATGGAGGAATCGAAAGGGTGCCGCGTTGCCGAATGGCTGATTACGGTGGGTCATGACATGTCACGGCCGACTGTCTCGGGTCAACTCGGATTCAAATCGACCAGGTAGCACCTCGCACGACGGGAGCTCCGGATGCAGGTTTCGGTGCGTGATCTGATGGCGCCTCAGCCAGCGACGATTCAGCAGCACACCTCACTTGCCGAGGCGACGCGGACGATTCTCCAACGAGCCCTCCCCGAAGTTTACGTCACTGATGAGTCAGGTCGGCTGCTCGGTACGGTCTCAGATTACGAGCTGCTCAAAGCAAGCCTCATGAAATCCGATCCGGCACAGCCGGTCGCACGCATCATGAGTCGCAACCTGCTGGTACTTCGACCGGACACGCCGTTTGAGGAAATCGCCGGGCTGTTTCGTGAAAGCTGCCACGCGCGTCTACCAGTCGTCGAAAACGGCCACGTAGTCGGACAGCTGTGCCGGCGCGATGTGTTGCGGACGCTGCTGGTACTCGAAGAATTCGCTCGGAACGACGATGCTGAAGCGGTCGCTCGTCTTCGCGTGGAAGGGGCGGAATCTGTCAGCCCGCCCAGCATACATCTCGCCACCGAGCTGACCTCAGTGTCTGTGAAGGCCACGGCACAGACGTGATCCCCGCAATCCCTGCGTTCGGGAATCGGAATTGAGCCGTCCCCGTCGCTCCAATAGATTGTTCGAAAGCTTTCTCAATTCGTTGACCGGTGCGGAGTCGTTATGTCATCCGGGAGATTTGCCGCCGGCTGGAACGCTGTCGTCCTGCTGACGCTGTCAGTCGTGCTCAATTCCGATGGGGATGCAGCCGCGCAGACGTCAACCGGCAAGCTCGACCGACTCCAGCAACAGCGTCGCACGTCGACGAAGAAGTTTCATGCGGAACTGGGCCAGTTGTCCGCCTGGTGCGCAGAGCGATCACTTAAGGATGCCACCACCCACATCCGTCGCTGGCAGGTACCCGTCAGTCAGAAGACACTGCGATCAACGACATTGCCGGCAACAGTCCAACCGGTCGTATCTCTGGACCTCCCGACCGACGAACGACACTGGCAGATTCAACTTCGCACGCATCGCCAGAAGCACGCTCACGAGCTGTACCTGCTGTCACGCCGATCCCTGAAGGATGCACCGGCATTCTCGTGGGAACTCATACGCGAGGCGGCGTATTTCGACCCGGATCACGAGCATGCACGACGACTGCTGGGTTTCGAACGCCTGAAGGACGAGTGGGTCAGTCCGTTCGAGGCGTCCCAAAGAAACCGCAATCGGGTC
>CAYSJO010000274.1:0-4000 GCA_964431285.1 uncultured Planctomycetaceae bacterium | reverse complement strand
AGAACATCATACATGCAGGTTACGTGGATAGCTCAAGTCGTTAAGTCGAGAAAGTCTGACCTCGGCAAACGTTTGAGAAAACAAAAAACGGCCACCCGCGGGAACGGGTGGCCGTCACAAATCTCATCCTGAGTCGGTGTGGTGAACACCGAAGAAGTGACACTTAGAATCCGGCTTCCTTGACGGTCTTCACGATTGATGCCGCAACTTTGTACGGATCGGCGTTCGAGGCCGGACGGCGGTCTTCCAGTCGCCCTTTCCAGCCGTCTTCAATCGTTCCGACTGGAATGCGGATCGAGGCACCGCGGTCCGAGACACCGAAGCTGAACGAGTCGATTGCCTCCGTCTCGTGCTCGCCCGTCAGGCGCTGATCGTTGTCGGCACCATACACACCGATGTGCCGCGGAATATTCTCACCGAAAGCATTACAGATTTTCGTGAACGTCTCTTCGTTGCCAGCATTCCGCATGGCTCCGTTCGAGAAGTTGGCGTGCATGCCAG
The DNA here is from genome assembly GCA_964431285.1 of uncultured Planctomycetaceae bacterium. Taxonomy (GTDB): domain Bacteria; phylum Planctomycetota; class Planctomycetia; order Planctomycetales; family Planctomycetaceae; genus CAUZFZ01. The sequence goes on along the minus strand of CAYSJO010000274.1, from coordinate 3,499 downwards.
ACCCGTTCCAGTCCAGGTGACCGAAGGGCTTGGGATGCCAGACCACGGCGTAGTCGTGCTTTTCTCCAGCACGCTCCAGCAGGTAACGAGCCACCCAGGTTTCATCTCCAGCGCGCTTGGCACTCTTTGCGAAGACCTGAAATTCCCATTGACCCGCGGCAACTTCAGCATTGATACCTTCGACGTTGATGCCGGCATCCAGGCAGGCGTCCAAATGCTCATCCACACAATCACGACCGTGTGCGTTGGCAGCACCGACAGAGCAGTAGTACGGACCCTGCGGACCAGGGAACCCGCCTGTGGGGAATCCTGGCGGTCGATCGGTCTTGGTATCCCACAGGAAGTACTCCTGCTCGAAGCCAAACCAGAAGTCGTCGTCGTCATCGATTGTCGCGCGACCGTTGGAAACGTGTGGCGTTCCGTCGGCGTTCAGGACTTCCGTCATCACCAGGAAGGAATTCTTGCGGCACGGATCGGGGAAGATTGCAACTGGCTTCAGCAGGCAGTCGGAATCATCTCCGGTGGCCTGCTCCGTCGAACTTCCGTCGAATGACCACATCGGGCAGTCTTCAAGAGTGCCGCCGAAATCGGATTCAACGCGGGTCTTGGATCGCAGGCTTTGGGTGGGCTTGTAGCCATCCAGCCAGATGTACTCGAGTTTGGTCTTGGCCATCAAATGTTACTCCTGAAAAGAACACATTCAGATTGATTAATCTCGGTTAATATATGAATCCGGTTCGGGGACAGTTTCCCGGCACGGGCTGTGGGAGGGGAGCAATGCACCCCGAATAATGGCGAGCGATTCCACCCGTGTAGAACCTGAATCGTTCCACACGGTTGCACGAACGCCGTGCATGTCTGCCCGCTGCCTATGCAGCACGTGCAGACAACCTCATCGGACGCGAAGCGATTCGTAGCATCCGCAGTTAATCACGGAGGACCTCAAATCGCGGCGTCTCGCAGAAATCAGCCTGATTCCGCGAGTCTGCAAGCAAAAACGTTGCGTCCGCAGACAACGACGCGGCCAGACAACGTCATTCTTACTCACGACACAGCAACGGGCGTACCAGTCAGTCGAGGCCACCTCACTGCGGCCAAGGTCTGGAGCAATCCCTGCAAACGACAAGCTGACTGGCAAACGACCGAAGCGGCAGGATAATCAGCTGATGGCAACAGATCCATCAAACCGCCCTCGGAATCCTGTGGTTGATCTTCGATGACAGATTCGACAAACAGAGCCACTCCACAGCGTGTGCTGTTCCTGTGTACGGGAAATTCGTGCCGCAGCCAGATGGCCGAGGGCCTGTTGCGTGAACACGGTGGCGATCGGTTCGAAGCTCTTTCGGCTGGATCAAAACCGGCCGGATATGTTCATCCCATGGCAGTAGCCGCAATGGCAGAACTGGGCATCGACGTTTCCCGGCAACACAGCAAGTCCATCAACGAGTTCCTGCCACCAGACGGAAAACCTCCGCATTTGATTATCAGTGTCTGTTCAGGCGCAGAGAAGGACTGTCCCATTTTCCCGGGTGATGTCACGCGGCTGCACTGGCAGTTTGACGATCCTGCCTGTGCGACCGGAACTGAAGACGAAAAAGCTGGCGAATTCCGGCGCGTCCGCGATGAGATTCGCGCTGCTCTTGAGGATCGACTGCTTGCGTAGAACGACAGTCGAAAACGGACATTATTCGAGAGGGACGCGGCGGTCGATTTCGAACGAGCCATCTCCGTCAGTGTCTTCGCGGATTCGGATCGTTCCGGCCGATTGGTCGAAACTGATCTCCTGACGTCCGCCATCGGCCGTTTTGCGAATCCATGGTTCGGAGCTGGCCGAAAACAGCTCCCGGAAAAAGAGCTGCTCGTCTGTCAGTCGCGCTGGCGCATCCTGAGGCAAGGGCTCAGGGTTCTTGTCCGGTGGAGACCGAGACAGAAAAACCGCCCCACAGGAGATCACCAGCAGAATAACCCAGCCGGGAATATGAAAACCGGCACCGGTGTCTGGCGCATCCAGACGGAATGTCGACTCACCATCCTCGTTTGTCTCAACGTTTGGCTCGGGCGCACGATCGAGTCCCGCCGCGACTCCTGCGTCGTTGCCGGATTGTGACTCCTCGATCACCTGCCGCAGCCGCGGTCTCGCCTCGTCGGCCTGTTCGACGGGGACGGCCAGAACGTAAGTCACAGACCATTGGCCGACCACCGCTTCGAAGTTCTCTTCCAGCTTGACGGTCGCCGGGATGGAATGCCGGATCTTCAGCTCCTCAGCGAAGAAACCGGCGTCCGCAGCGAACTGGAAGCGGGCCAGAGGCGCCAAATGCTCCGTATTCACTTCATCTGTGTCGGCGCGCGAGGCAGACAAGTCACTATCGGGCGAGTTCGCGTGCGGTTCCATTTCGGTCCTTATCCGGAGCACATTCGTATGTGTCTTCGTGGACCGTGTTTAGCGAACTCAGTGGCACGGTGACAGGCGAATCGTGGCAGCAGCCGACGCTATCCGAGTCAACCAGCCGCTTCGCATTGAGAATCCGCGGAGCAACGGCACGGCCATGGGTAGCCGCCATCACACGAGGTGCCCAGGTTGATGTGAGCTTGTGCAGGCCGATATCATAAAGACCGTGCGGGATCATTTTGCCGTCGCTGTATCGCTTACTTTTAAGATTCCGGCTCAACTGCCGGCTCGCCGCCTTCCCCTCACGGTTCGGGCTGTGAGTCACCATCCGGGTCCACCAACGTCTCCTGCAACTGTTGTTCTTCCGGCACGTCGGCTTCAACTGGCTCGCCGTCCGGTTCGACAGGCTCTAGCACTTCAGGCGTGCTCCCGTCGGGTTCGCCCACGTCGTCCCCAGTTGATGGGCCGGCAGCCACGGGATCCAACAAAACTGGACTCGACGAAACCGGTTCACCACTTGTGCATCCGACCACAACCGCAACGGCGACCAATGCCGCAGTGAATGCCTGCATCTTAGAACTCCTCATTGTCTTGAGGTTCAAGTCCCCGGAACTGCTGAGTCACGGGAGACTCCCGACACTGGGAGCCAGCTCTGTGATGCAGACCGTCTCTGATTTATTCCCGCATTTGCCGTCAGGGGAAGTGATTGTCACCACGATGAATTCGGCTATTGAAACTTCGCTACACCAATAGCTCGGTCAGCGGCCCGGTCTGGTCGAAGTCCTTCAGTCCAGGGTCGGTGTCACCAAAAGAGTCCCGCGGAGTTCCTGCCGCATGAAGCAGTGTGCAATAAAGGTTTGCGACTGTTCGGTGCCCCTTCTCGCCGTAGTTCGGCCAGCACAGATACCGTCCGTTGGAGCGCAGCCGCCCGCCGAGATTGCCGATCAGGACCATCGGCCATTCGAAACAGGACGAATGATGCCGCTCGGCCGCGTCACTCAGGTACAGGATCGCAGTGTTGTCCAGCACTGTGCCGTCGCCTTCCGGCACTGACTCGAGTTTCTTCATAAGTCGGGCGATCAGTTCTAAGTGGAATCGGCAGATGAGATT
>CAYSJO010000273.1:0-13771 GCA_964431285.1 uncultured Planctomycetaceae bacterium | reverse complement strand
GATTCCCATCGACAGTCAAATGCGTGCGTTCCGGGATGTCTCGTTCTTTCCACGGATCACGGCCGTTCCACCAGGTGATGGTCGGACCGATGTGCAGGTCCTCGGCCTGGAGATGGAGCGGTACCTGTTCGATTGGCCGGTGAATATGCAGTTCGCCGGACCACCAGTGCTTTGCTGCCATGTCGATTCGCCGTTCGAGCTCGACGATCAGTTGATGGTCCTTGCCGGCAGTGATCGTGACATTGCCTGTCGCCGGTATGTATTCAGGGCCGCGTTCGATCTCGTAGTGGTACTCACCAGGAGACAGTGTGACTCGTGCCTTTCCCGGGCAAACGAAATGGTCGTTCCAGAAGGGCATGCCTTCAGCCCTTAACGGTTTGCCGTCAGCGTCCTGCAAATGAACACGACAGGGCAGCGTGTCACCATCGATTTCCCGCACATGAATCATCAGGTGGCTGTCCGCAGCAGCAGAATGAGCCAGCGACCCGAGACATAAAAAGACTACGGCGAGTGGTGTTCCGGATGACATGATGTGGCTCGGCGACAATCACATGAGAATAAAGAGAGACCCGATGGCGCAGGACCGTAACTCACGTTCGCGCAAAAAACTACGACCGATCGCACGGTCTGCGACCGGCCGTTTACCTATAGAGCTGCTGATTGCCGCGACGTCGATTTCGCAGCGACGACCAGGTTGTTTCTTACACTGCGGACTCCCGGTTCCATCCGCAGCAGGTTGGTGGCCAGGCGTTTGGCTGAATCGGATTCGACTTCGCCGGACAGCACAACGATCCCATTGCCGCCCACGGCGAACTTCACATTAGAAAACGCCGGCCGAGTTTCAGCGAGACGCGAGAATCTTGAAGCAAGTTTTTCAAAACGCCGGTTGATCGAATTGCCGATCTCCGTCGTCGGGCGAGCTCTGACCGCAAACCCAAGTCGCAGCGACGGTCGAATCGTCGTCGTGCCCGACACGCGTCCGCCGTTGAACTGGCTGCTCAGTCGATTCGACTGTTGCAGAGTCTGCACCTGAAGCAGGCGATTGAATGACTGATTGGCGATGTTGTTCTGTCCGGCCAGCGGTTGAGTTGCCAACTGGTTGCCCAGAAATCGACCGGCCCCGGACCCAAGCTGTCCAACACCAGCACCGGTATCGCCCCCTGAGGAAAACAGATTCTGCTCAATCAACGCGCTGCCCGCTCCTTGCGCAGCCGCAGCGGTGTCACCGGTGCCTGTACCCGTAAAGCTGCGGGTCGAATTCGCTGCCGTGCCCTGGGCCTGAATGGTCCCGGCGGCGGTCCCCAGGAGCAGGAACGCCGTGGCTGCGGCCGTTAATTGCTGAATCAGCTTCATTGGGACTCTCCACACAGGCGAGATCATTCCAGATCAGCTTGACCGGAACAAACGCTAAGAATATCAGCCTCAGCGGGCAGTCCCAACTTAATTCCGGGGCGTTCATCTGTGCTGACTCAACCGGCGTACTGTATCCCGCACGATTAAACTGAGCCGGATGCTCGGCATTCCTGGCAGCTTACACAGAAGCGCTACAAGTGGAGAGTGACGCCTCGGTCTCGATGTCTGGACCAGAAATCTCGGTTACATGCCGCTCAAGCCATTCCTCGACCTGACACTCCTGAACGCCCTCCACACGCTTCAAATGACGAACTGCCGACAGGTTGGCCAGGCCCAAAGTCCAGACCAGCCCCACCAACCCAACCTGTAGCATAACGAGGTTAGTGCCTTCCGGAATGAAAGGGCCGAAGTAAAGACCGGCCAGAAACGTACTGGTCGAAAGGATCACACAGTGGACGCTTTCAAGCGTTCGAACGAAGCGGCAGGAATGAGCGTGCATGTGTCTCTCGATTGCCGGGAGGAATTCGACGTAAAAACAGAGTGGAATCCCGCAAACGTGCTCCACGAATCAGCGATGGCAAATTCCTTCGGCAGAGTCAGCGTAAACTGCCACAACTTCCAAATATGACGGTTTCGTGAACTGAGCGGGCGGAGTCTGCCGATACTCGCGGTGATACTGCCTGTGTCGACAGTATGTTTCTGGCAACACGCCGCGCCCGCACGTCGTTGATCAGATCGAGTCGAACAGGCACAGCTCGGTCACGAGGACCGTGTTGATGGCATCCGGGGGGAAGGTCGGAAGTGGGGAGCCGATCAACAGGCAGGGAGGTCTGAAGGGATGAATCTGAATCAAACGCGGATGGTCCGTGCGCTGGCGATCGCTGGCGTGGCGATCGGATTGGCGTCACTCCAAATCCCCGAAGTGCAGGCTGACGGACCGCTCAGCATCTTTCAGCGAAAGAGCACCAGCAAAGCGTCGAATCAGCGGAAAACACGTCTGTTCTTCACGTCGTCACACTGGGAGCACGTTCTGAACAGCGTAGCGAAAGCCACCGGCTCGACTCTGGTCGCCGATCGCTTTCCGTCGGGTCGGTTCTCGCGAAAAGACATTCGAAAGTACTCGCGGTCCGAGGCTGTACGCATTCTCAACGACGAACTCGAACAGCTCGACTTCCGCCTGTTGGAGAAGGGCCAGCATCTGGTTCTGGTCGACGTCAAAGCTCGCAACGCCGAGTACCAGCGTCAGACAGTCAGTGAGAACGCGACCACCCCACAGATGCCGGCATCAGTCACCGACATTGGCGCGGATGGCCGACAGCGGACCTTTCAGCGAAGTGTCTCAACGATCCGTCCCGGTGAGTCTCGTGTGAGTCAAATCCCGCAACGATCCCTGCCGGGGCCACCGACACGGGATTCCATTCGTCGGGTTGGATTCCAGGAAGCGGAGACGGCCGACGAACCGCCCTCCACCGAGCGTGAAAAAGACACGAAACCGCATCAGCTCACATTCAAGCCGACGAGCCGGACGGCTCGCGCGCTCTCGTCGACTTTATTCAGCGTTTTCCGTGACCGGGCTGAGGTTGTTGAGGAAGGCCCGGGCGGATTGCCGGCCATGCAGGTGTACTCGGCACGTAGCCCGACTGGTGAACGGTCCATCCTGTTCGCTGTCGCGGTCGACCTGCGGACGGGCGAAATGCTGGTCGAAGGAGAGAAAGTCCAGGTCGAGAGGGTTGTCCGCCTGCTGAAGCGCCTCGACGTTGCACCGAAGAAGCCGGACGAAGCGACTCGCGTTGTCACGACAGACAAAGACGCAGCGGAAGTCGCGAAGAAGCTGCAGCCGGCCGTTGATCGCCTGGTGGCACAGAACAATCAACCGGAAACCGATCCCGCTGCGACTCCCGATGATCCGAATACTCCAACAGACCCCGACGACAAGCCGATGTCACTGCCCGAGCTTGTCGGTGGCATTCGCGGCAACGTCTCGGTCGAAGCGCTGGATGGAGTCCTGATTCTGACTGGTAACGCGGCCGATGTTGACGCCGTCATGGCGATCGTGCGGCAGATCGAAGAACTAAGTGCCCTCACCGCTCCCGACATTCATCTCCGGACGTTGTCCCATGTCGACAGCACGGCTTTGGCCGAATTGCTGACAACGGTTTACGACCAGTTGAATCAGGCACGCCGAGGCACGGCGCAGGAAGGGTCGACGATCAGCGTGATCGCGGTCGGCCGACCGAATGCCGTGCTGATCCTGGCGCCAACTGCCGAGCTGGAGTCCATCCACACTCTGATCGATGAACTCGACACGCCAATCAAGCCGCACACATCGTTCGCGGTCTTCCCGATTCGTCACGGAATTGCATCACAGATCGCTCAGTTACTTGACGAGTTCTACGACGACCGCGGCGGCCTTGAAGCGCGGGCGAGAGTCGTGGCGGAAGTGCGCACGAACACTCTGGTCGTGCTGGCGAAGCCCAACGACCTGAAGGAGATTGCGGCGGTCATCAAGAAACTCGACATCTACGACTCCAACGCGGTCGCCGCTGTCCGTGTCATCGAGCTGCGTCATTCCGTTGCCGAGGACCTGGCAAACACTGTGAATCAGATCATCCAGAGCGTGCTGAATCCGCCGCAGCTTGGCCAGGGTCAGCTCGGTCAGGCGTTCCTGGGGTTTGGCGGTGGTAACGCGTCGCAGGCGTTGCGGGAAGTTCGCTCGGCAGTGCTGGAGTACCTCGTTGTTGATGACGCGAATGAGCGGACGCTGCGGTCTGGTATTCTGGCTGACATCCGCATCAATGGTGATCCCCGGTCGAACACGATCGTGGTCACCGCGCCGCGTGAAAGCCTTGATCTGGTCGAGGAACTCGTCAAGCGACTGGACCGACCGTCCTCGACAGTGGCTACGATCAAGCACTTCATGCTGAAGAATGCCGATGCAACGTCAGTGACTGGCCTGCTCAACGAGCTCTTCGGTGACCAGACCGCTGCACAAAATCAGCAGGTCGGCGTGCAGCTCGTCGGTGCCGAAACCGCCGCGAGCATCGTGCCCCTGCGGTTTTCGACGGACGTCCGAACCAACAGCATCGTAGCAGTCGGTACTGCGGAAGCACTTGAAGTCGTCGAAGCGCTGCTGTTCCGACTGGACGAAAGCGACATTCGATCACGGGAAACGACAATCGTCCGTCTGAAAAATGCGCCGGCTTCAGACATCGCCGCCGCCGTCGACGGTTTCCTGCAGCAACAAACCGACCTGTTGCAGTCCGCCGGCAACGAACTCATCAGTCCGTTCGAGTTCATCGAGCGACAAGTCATCATTCAGGCGGAAGCGTATACGAACAGCCTGCTGATCAGTGCGACTCCGCGGTACTTCGACACAATCCGAGACATGGTCCTGACGCTGGATCAGGAACTGGCCCAGGTCGTCATTCAAGTGCTTCTTGTCGAAGTGACACTCGAAGACACCGACGAATTCGGAATTGAGCTCGGTGTCCAGGATCCCATTCTGTTTGACCGCGGAGGGACGACGACGGTCAATGGAACAACACAACTGGTGCCGGGCTTCGGCTTCAACAGTGCAACACTTCCAAACTCGACGACTGCCAGCCAGGGCACAGTCGCCGGACAGGCACTTTCCAGCTTCATGGTGGGTCGTGCCAGTGATACGGCTGGCTTCGGTGGGCTCATCCTGTCTGCCAGTTCTGAGTACCTGAGCGTGCTCTTGCGTGCTCTGGAAGAACACCGGGACATCGAAGTGCTCAGCCGCCCGCAAATCAGAACTCTGGACAACCGCCCTGCCCTGATCCGCATGGTTCGAGAGCAGCAGATTATCAACGGCTTCAATGTGAACAACACAACCGGCGCTCTGAACCCGGTTCTGGCCAACGACGACGCCGGAATCACTCTCCAAGTCACTCCAACCATCAGCCCGGACGGGAACATTCTGCTGGCTCTAACCGCAGAAAAGAGCCAGTTCATTCAGGGCGTGGGACCGGTGCTGACTTTCGACGACGAGGGAAATCCCCTGTCACGTGGCGTGGTCAAGGACCTTGCCCAGGCGGAAACGACCGTTGTCGTGGCTGATGAACAGACGATTGTCCTGGGCGGGTTGATTACGAAAAGCAATGACTCACTGAAACGCCGCGTGCCATGGCTGAGTGACGTCCCGCTTGTCGGTGATGCGTTCGGTTTCGACAGAGACAGCGCTCGGCGCACGGAGCTGCTGATCTTTCTGACTCCGCGAATCATCAAAGGCCATGCCTACAACGAGATGCACAAGCAGATTGAATCCGACCGAATTCACTTCACAGAGTATGAAGCCGAGCAGCTTCACGGTCCGCTCTATGGTATTCCCGCTTCAGCTCAGGATAGCGGTCGCAGCAACTGGAGAATGATGCCGCCCCAGCCGGTGCCGTCGGTCGATCCAGTGGAACCCGCCACCGTACCAGGAACGGAACCAGGAAGTGACGGCCGCGGCACTGAGTCGGCCGGAGATTCAACAACCCAGGTACCGGTTCAGCGATCTCGCTGGAGAGGTCGAAGCCAGGCAGTCCGGCGTCGCGAATCGACGACATCGGCGTCAAGTTAGCACTGTGATACCCGTCATGGAGACCTGACATGTCACGTCAGACCACGCTACTGCTCTTGCTCGGTATCACATCCGGCTGTACCTCACTGGACGAACAAATCGTCGAGCCAGAAGTCATTGCAGAGACGCCCGCCGCCACTGCAATTCGGTGCCTGTGCCTTTGGCAGGAAGGTGAAGCCGACGACTCGGATGGTCGACAGTCTCGCGGATTCGCGGGACAGGTCTATTTCTTCGATGCCAGCGACGCCTCACCAGTCGTTGTCCGGGGCGATCTACGCGTTTTTGTCTTTGACGACATCGGCACGGAAGAGGAACAGGCTCGACCGATCGCGGAGTTTGACCTCATCAACAACTCTCTGCAGGGGTTCCTGACAACCACTCAGATTGGTCCAGCCTATCAGATCTTTGTGCCGTACCCGCGACCCGGGCGTCTCGAAGCGAACTGCTCGTTGCGTCTGCGGCTGACTCAGCCGGATGGCAGTCGTGTCTTTTCCGAAATGGTCCAGATCAACCTCACCGGCACAAAACGTGAAGACCGTGTCCTGCCGGCGGATGCACGGGGTCTCCCCGTAGCCGAGGAAATCCGGCAGACGATTCGCCCGAAGTCCGAAACGATCGGCACACGTGAGGACGGAAAGGTCTCGCTGACTTCCGGCACACAGCCCACAGAACACACGACTCGTGCCGACGCTCGCAAGAATCGGCTGCGTGAGATACTGGAAGAGGTGAAGCGAGAGAAACAGATCGAGCCGCAACCAGAAGTCGACGTCCAGATTTCCGCCCGGGAACTGTTTGAAGGAGTCCCCGACGAACCGATTGCGGCCAGCGAGCCTGACCCGGTGCCGGATGCGCAGCCTGAGGAATCGCCCGACGTCGAGATTCAGACACTGTCCCGACCGCTGGCTCGGTGACAGGGTGATCGAGAAATCTCCACATCGTTTTTGATGATTTGTCATTAGTTATTTGTCATTAGTCATCTGTCATTGCGACGCTGTCAGATGCGAGTCCAACGATGACAAATGAGAATTGACAAATCAGCAATCCAGGTCAGTCCTTGTTTGTCCTGACCATGGTCGGTCTTGCGATCCCGCGCAACCAGCTTCTCGGGCGGTTCAACACTGATTACTCAACCGACTGCGGTGGAGAGAACACGGAAGTCGAAAGTTCGGGCGATCGTCCCACGGTCGTCAGGCAATCCCGCAGCCCGCGAAACAGCATGCTGCTGTCGAGCCCGAAGCCCAGCATGCGAAATCCCTGCTGTTGCCGTTCCAGCAGGTTTTCGTTGCTGATTCCGATCACACCGCAGTGGCAGCCGCTCGAGCGAATGACGTCTTTCGTGGCGAGGATCTGTTCCGCGACATCGCCGCCTTCCCATTCACCCGCGTGCCCGGCCGTCGCCGAGAAATCAGCCGGGCCAAAGTAATAGACATCGATTCCCGGAACTTCCACGATCGCGCGGATGTTGGTCGCTGCGGTGACGGACTCGATGATCGGCACCACAAGGAGGTTTTCATCGGCGTCGCGCACGTGTTGTGCGAAACACTGGCCCCACAAGGTGGCGCGCTCCCCGCCAATGCCGCGGACTCCCTGCGGAGGGTAGTGCGCGAACCGCACGATCTCGGCGACCTGCTCGGCCGTTTCCATCCAGGGCACAACAATCCCGTCCGCCCCGATATCGAGAACACGTTTCACCAGTGCAGCGTTGGACTCGGCGATCCGAACCAGCACGACGGTGCTGCTGCGCACCGCTGTACGAACGTGGTTCACGATGTCATTCCAGCCCAGATGGCCGTGTTCGGCGTCAATCACGACCCAGTCGAGGCCTGCGGCAACAGCCATTTCCGTGATGGAGGGCGATTCGAGAGTGATCCACAGTCCGTATACGGGGTCGTCCGCGGACAGACGCGCGCGGAACTGCTGCAGTGCGACAGTTTTCATGTGCGGATCAATCTCGCCGCTTCGGCAGAGCGATTGCGTACAGCATGGTCACAGTGCCCACGGACATGAGAGTGAAGGCCAGCCATTCAGGCGGGTCGAAGACCTTCTGGTCATCAACGGGCTTGCCCATGAAGAGGCCGCGGAATTCCTCGTCGTCCTGCGTGGCGTCTTCCGATGGCTCGTTCTCGACGGTCAGGACCATTTTGTCGACCAGTAGCAGCGATCCGCCGCTCATGGACAGAAACAGTCCCCACGAAACAAAGATGGCGCGCAGCATGATCATTTGATGTGTCTCCCGGATGTTGCTTCTCGTTGCCGAACCCCAGTCGCTCGCGACATGGCATCACGTCACATATCGACGTCGCGCGCGGTGGGCGCTGAAGATCTTCAGCCGTATCAGCCATCGGTAGCCCACCCTGATGCTCAGGGCAGGAGTTGCGGCCGTTGTGCGGACAATCGGATTCCAGACAGCCGTGCGAAATAATCCGGATACGCGGACCGTCTGGTGACAACGGTGGAAGTTGTCAGACTGCGCCTCGGATGCAGGTTGGATGACTGAGTCTAATCAGAGCCCGGAGCGGGCGACTGGACGCATCGGACGTTACGAATGTGACGGCGCGATGGCCTCATGCCACAGAGCCTGGCTTCTGTTGACCGTAACGATGTTGTATAAACGGGGCGGCTTTGCCACGATGGATTTGAGATTGAATCAGAACGTCTCCGCACTTCAGTCGGTACGCGGGTCAGCAACACCGGCAGGGATATCGAGGTTGATGCCATGAGCATGATTAAGACCGAGACCACCGGCTTGAAGTACCACCCGGACGCCTATCGTTTCGTCGATCAGGCTCTCAGGCACACCCAGCGACGACTGGGACGCTCGGCTGAGAGCGTCGCCAACGAAGAGAACGAGGAAGAAGCGGCCCACATCAATGGTCGGGAACTGCTGGACGGAATTCGTGATCTGGCTGTCAACGAGTTCGGTCTGATGGCCATCGTCGTGCTCCGCCACTGGGGTGTCCGCAGCACGGAAGACTTTGGACGCATCGTGTTCGACTTCATTGAACGCGGTGCCATGCGTAAGACCGATCGCGATCAGCTGAACGACTTTTTCGACGTCTACGACTTCGACCAGGTCTTTGATCACGAGTACCAGATCGACATGTCGGAAGCATTCACAAGCTGATCGACTGGTCCGCTGTGCGGTCTCTCGACTGAGTTCCCGTGTGTTTCGGCGAGCAGCGACCCAGCCATCACCTTTCCGCCATTGCTTCTCATCCGTCGCTGCGGAGGTTGGCCCCGTGTCCGGTTCACCTGCCACGCATGGGGAACACACGGGCGAAGCCAGTTCCGTGTCGCAACAACCATCGAGCCCCGCGCGTCAGATTCGAGCCGCGGTGGGAGTGACCGTTGTCTGGTATCTGTGCCTCGTCAGTCTGATCGTCTTCAGCGAAACTCCAGTCGTGGTCAACCGTCGGCAGATCGAGGAGTCATCGTTGGTCGTTGCTGGCAATGTCGCAGTTGATGGGACGGTGACGATCCGGATGGTCCTCAAGGGAGTCCCTCCAGGTGATGACCTGCGACTGGTCGAGCCACTCACATTTCCTGAAGGCGACTGGATATTTCCCTTGAGTCGCGTCGGCAGACGTTATGAAGTCACACCGACCCGACTTCCAAATCGAGCACGGCTTGTGTATCCGGTGACGGACGAGGCGACCGTGCAGATCGCGAAATTGCTCGAGTAATCCCGATTCCTGGTTGCAACAGACCGGCCACGCCGGGCATCTGGAGTTTCCTATCCCACCGCCAACCGACCTGGCTCTGATTGCCGTGATTATCCTTGTCGCGACAACGGTGCGTTCTTCGCTGGGGTTCGGCGAAGCGCTGATTGCCATGCCGCTGCTTGCGTTCATCGTGCCGCTGCAGGTTGCTGCTCCGTTGATCGCCATGATTTCGATGACCAACGCGATCCTGATCCTGCTGCGCGAGTGGCGGCATCTGAATTTCCGTGAGACGGGCTGGCTGATTGTTGCCGCCCTGGCTGGCATTCCGATTGGGGTCTGGGTGCTGAAGACGGCAGACGAATCCAGCGTGAAATGTCTGCTGGCCGCCGTCGTGCTGATGTTCTCTGGCTGGTCGTTGTGGCGACCGAATGCGTTTTCGCTGAAGTCCGACCGACTGGCCCCCTTGTTTGGGATTGTCGCGGGTGTCCTTGGCGGAGCCTACAACACCGCCGGTCCGCCGCTTGTCATGTTTGGGACATTGCGCCGCTGGCCGCCGCAACAGTTCCGCGCCAATCTGCAAAGCTATTTTCTGCTGGGTGGAACGGCAGTCATTGGCATGCACTGGTTTTCCGGAACAATTACCAGCAACGTGCTGTGGCTGTTCGGGATGTGTCTGCCACTGGTCTGCATTGCTGCGGTCATTGGCAAACGCCTGACCGCAGCCATACCTGCAGAACGATTCACGCGGTACGTTCACGTCGGGCTGCTGGGAATCGGAACGATGCTGCTCGCTACAGTGATCTCGCAGTAAAGCCCGACCAACTTCGGAGAGCTGTCGCATGACATGGCGCATTCTGATGGCAGAGCTGAAGCAGGAAACTGCCACATTCAACCCGCATCCCACGCGATACGACGATTTTTGCATCACGCGTGGTAGCGACATCCTGACTGCTTACCGCGGAACGCGGACAGAAGTGTCCGGGGCGGTGGATATCTTCGAGGCCGACGGCCGCTGCTCTATTGTGGCGACGTTTGCGGCTGCCGCCGTGTCCGGTGGTCGCATCATGACCGCGGACCTAGACCGCCTGCTCGATGAACTGACACAGGCAGTTCATCAGAATCAGGAAGTCGACGCCGCCTGCCTGTGCTTTCATGGAGCGATGGCCGGCGAAGATGAAGGTGACCCGGAAGGTCGTGCCCTGGCTGCAATACGGGAGATTCTTGGGGATCGCCCGATCGTGGTGTCACTCGACCTGCACGCGGTCATCTCGGATCGGCTGGTCGAGAACGCAGACATCCTTGTCCCTTATCACACGTACCCGCATACCGATCATTACGAGACAGGACAACGAGCCGCGCGAAATCTGATCAGGCTGCTGGACGGTTCCGCCACCCCCACTGTCGCTCGTGTGCGTCTGCCGATACTGGCCCGAGGAGACGAGCTACTGACCGCCACAGGACGATTCGGCGAGGCGATCCGTATGTGTCAGTCAGTCGAGGAGTCTGGAGATGGACTCGCAGCTGGAGTGGTCATTGGCAACGCGTTCACTGACGTGCCAGCTTTGCAATCCAATGTGCTGGTGACCACGAACGGAGACATGCCCGCCGCAGAACGCGAAGCGGAACGGATTGGCCATTTCATGTGGGACAACCGTGACATGTTTCAGGCTCACTTAACACCACTCGACGAGGCCATCCAACAGGCAGCGAACGGCGACGGTCTGACAATCTTCTCGGACGCAGCTGACGCAACAGCCAGTGGGGCAGCAGGAGACAGCAACGCAATTCTGAAGGGGTTACTCGACTCGACGTTTTCGAAGCGGACACTTCTGTCGATTGTCGATGCACCCGCAGTTGCGGCCGCATTCGAAGCTGGCGTTGGATCACAGGCCACGGTGGCTCTGGGGGGGACCCGCGATCCCGGACGTTTTTCACCTGTTGAAGTCAGCGTGCATATCAGGAGTCTGCACGACGGCTCGTTCACTTATGAAGACGGTACTGCCGCGCGAGCTGGTCGGGTTGCTGTCCTGGTCACCGGACCGATTTCGATCCTCGTTACCGAGCGGCCGGTGTTTGTCGTTGGACGCAGAGTGTTTCAGTCTCACGGCCTGGAACCGACAGACTTCGATGTCATCGTGGTCAAGTCTCCCAACGGATTCCGTACCTGGTACGAATCCATCGCCACCAGGATTGTGCCGGTAGACGTGCCGGGATCGACTAGCGCGAACCTCAAGTCGCTGCCATTCGAGCACTGCGTGCGTCCGATCTTTCCCCTCGACGACAATGTACCGTCACCGTTCGGGCAGGCATAACGGTTCGGCGGCGCTCATTCCCTGTTGGTTTTCGCCTTCCGCAGGTCGTAGCAATAAAGCGCATCGGCTCCGCGTATGAACAGTCGCCCGTCGGCCCACGCGTGACTCATGGCAACCTGATACGTGGTGGCTCTCGGATGAGGCGGTTGCCACAACTGGCCGACAGTCGCGTCCGGTCGATCGGGAAGCGTGTAGAACTTGTTGTCACCGTGTTGCGTGTCCGGGTGAGGGATAAACACCCCTGGGACGCCGAGCATGTGGCCTTCGTCCATGCGGGCCGGATGGCTGAGATAACTCTTCGCGATTCGCTGTCCGTCAGCAATACGAACGATCTGGTACACAAACTTTCCGCGGAAGGAGAAGTGATCGCCGAGGACGGTTCCGACCGGCGTGTACTTCGCCGCTCCCCATTCGGGGGGAGTTGTCCAGACGTGCTTCAGGCCTGACTCCGTGACCTGCCAGCAGCCAATCTGACCATGATCCGTCGCTGGTGCCGTGAGCACTGCGTCTGGAGCCCACTCAGCGAACTTCTCCTTCGGGTACTTCTCGTACTCCTTTTCAAGATCGTTCCGCTTCATGGCCTGCGCAATCAGGCGATCGCCGGCGAGTATGGGCTGGCACTCATTCCAACCAACCGCATCGTCCGTCCAGACCGTCTTACCCGTGTAGGGATTGATGGCAGTGACAATCCCGTCTCCAACTGCAAGCACGAGACTGTCCACGCAAGTCCCGGTTGCAATCGTGGCGTTCAACGGCGAGGCAGTTTGCGCAGGGAGCAGGCGACCTTTTGCGTGCCAGCGGACTTCTCCGGTTTCTACCTCGACGGCGACAATGCCACAGGATCCGTAGCCATCAGGAACGAGCACCAGGTTACCACCATACGACCATGCGACAGCCAGCGCATGGCAGAAGCTGCGTGTTGGTGCAGCGAAGTGCTTCTGATCCAATGCCTTGCGTTTCATCTCGTCAAGCTGATCCGCGAGACCGGGCACTCGAATCGCCCAGCGTTGTTCGCCCGTGTGCGCATCCACGCAACGTAGACGCCCGGTTCCTCCGAGCACGATAACCGAGTCACCCGCGATGACTCCGGTCCAGTTGGTCAGCGAGCACTTATGAGCAAAGTAGTGCAGCCCTTCTTTCGGCCAGCGAACTTTCCACAGAGTGCGGCCGGTCGACGCGTCGATGCAGAGCAGTTCTTCGTCCGCCAGAATCCGCCAGCGATCGATTAGGTCATCCATCGACCAGCCAACAGCCTGCATCTTCTGGCGTGTTCGCGCCGCCTGTTCGCCACTTAGGACTTTGTCGATGTGAGGCTTCTGGTACACCTCACCCGCGGCCTGATATCGAAATAGATAAACTCGACCATGCGCGACCAGCGGTGATGCTTCGCCCGCTCCTGACGGTACACCGACACATGCGCCATAACGATGCGAGCCGGCTTCGGTCGGGCCGATGTACTCACTGACCCAGACGAGTCGTGCCTGATTCAGGTCATCAACGATTGACGCCGTGAATTCACCAGCGCTGAAGTTCTGATTAGAGCCAAGGTACGATGGCCAGGTCGCATGTCGTGAGAGTTTGTTGACGGACGAATCGACGACTGAGCCACTCACGATCCCGCTGACAGTCGTGGTTTCCATCCCTTTGAGGTTCTTTCGCCACTGCCCTTGAAACGAGCCCTTCAGGCGGCTTCCATCGATCGAGACATCAAGGCGTAATGGCATCCGGGACACGAGAGGCGGCACCATCTCGCGATTGATCCACAAGCCCGAGTGACCGATCACCAGTTCGGCCTGCAACCGGCCACGATCGACTTCTGAACTGACAATCCGGGTCGAGGCAATCCCGAGATTGTCCAC
>CAYSJO010000272.1:0-5890 GCA_964431285.1 uncultured Planctomycetaceae bacterium | reverse complement strand
GCGGCTCGGATTGACCCGTCAAAGCACGTCGCGGAACTGGTCACCGTCGACTTCTTTCAGGCATTCTTCGATGACCCGTGGATTGTTGGGCGGGTGGCGGCACTGAACGCACTAAGTGACATTCAGGCCACGGGCGGCCAGCCATTCGGGACGCTGGCGCAGATTCAACTGACCGAAGGTCATCCGCGGCAACAGACGGAGATGCTGTATCAGGTGCTCTCCGGAGCACTGGCAGAATTCGAACGGGCCGGAGTCCAACTGTTGGGAGGGCACACGACGGAAGGCCAGGAACTGACGGTCGGCTTTACCGTGCTGGGTTCACTTGGCAATGGCGAACCGTTTCGCAAGAACGGACTACGGTCTGGCGACGAGCTGATTCTGACAAAACCGTTGGGGACCGGCGTTCTGCTCGCGGCAATGCCTCGGGCGTTGACGCAAGCACCGTGGGTCGACGCGATGCTCGAGTCCATGCTGACCAGTAACGGCGAAGTCGTGACAGCCGCGATTGAAGCCGGAGCCACCGCGATGACCGATGTCACTGGGTTTGGCCTGGCAGGGCATCTGCTGGAAATGCTCGACGCCAGCGAAGTCGATGCCGAGATTCCGCTGGAGTCGTTGCCGCTGCTGGAAGGCGCGACCGACCTGATCGGTCAGGGTGTGGAAAGCACATTGGCTCCGGCCAACCGGCATGTCGAATCCCGCATGGCGATTTCTCAGGAATTGCGGAGTGACCCCCGCTATGGGGCCATGTTCGATCCTCAGACATCCGGAGGACTGCTGATTGCAGCGTCTCCGGAGCGGAATGTGGCAGACCGCCTGGCTGCATCGGGACACAGCGCCTTCAGGATTGGCACAGTTCAGAAAGGCAACGGAGCTCCGCGAATCTCGGTGATCTCAGCCGACGTGGAGTCATGACTCGTCTGATTCCACAACGACCAGTTTCCGCGTGCAGTTGACGCATCCCCAGAAGATCGCGGTCAGGATGTAGACGGCTCCCACGAACGTGAACAGCGCCGACCAGCCGAAATACTGCTTCACATAGCCCATCGCCGGTCCGGCCGCGAAGGCGCCCATCGAGCCCACGGTGTTAACCATCCCAAAGACTCGCCCGGCCGCGGGACCTCCAATGTCGGTCACCGTGCCCCACCAGGTGGGTTGGCTCCAGTCGCTGAAGAACTTGCAGAAGAAGAGCACGACCATCACCAGTCGACCGTCGTCGGGCATCAGGCTGACACCGATCAGAATCGCCGCGATGATCTTGCCCGTACAAGCTACGAGGCTGCGTGCAAGTCGTCGGTTGCCGGTGAAACGAATCAGTGCATCATTCAGAAATCCGCCAAACAGTCCGCCAATCGCGCCACCCAGCAACGGCAGGCTGGCGTACATCCCCATGCTGACCGGATCGAATCCCTTCTCAAGGGCCAGGAACGTCGGCATCCAGAAAACGAACAGGTTGTCGGCGAACGTACTGCAGAATGACGCCGAGCAGAACACGCCCAGATTCAGACGATTGGCTCGCGTCCATTGAAAACGCACCTGGCTCTTGTCGGTTGCTGTCGCCTCACCACTTTCGATCAGCTTGACTTCCGCCGGATTCGTCCACGGATGTTGCGCCGGTCGATCCCGAAACAGCAGCCAGAACACCGCAGCAAAGACGAATCCCAGAATCGCGACTGACCACAGAGCACTCTGCCAGGTCAGCCCCATCTTTCCGATCAGAAGAGATGCGACGACCACCGGCGCCAGCGCGGCACCGGCGCGACCCGAAAAGGAAGAGACCGAGCCCTGGATTGAGGTCCGGACCGAAAGCGGAAACCAGCTTTGGGTCACCTTGCCAAGATTGGGATACGCCGGCGCCTGTGTTGCTCCAAACAACAATCGAACGATGTAGAGATCGCGAAAACTGACGACGAATCCCGGGGCAGCCACCACCAGCGACCAGAGTACGGCGACAGCGGGAATGACGACTCGCGGGCCGAGCGCATCTCCGGCCAGGCCACCGGGAAATTGACCCAGAAAGTACGTCAGATTAAATGCCGAGTCGAGCCAGCCACACTGCCCGTCGGTCAGACCGTATTCCTTCTGCAGATACGGACGAACGGCACCCCATGAGTAACGGTGCAGATAGTTGATGCCGCTTGCCAGGCAGGCCATCACGAAGATCAACCATCGTACACGAGACGGTCGGTTGCGGAGGTTCGGAGTTTCGGCGATCAAACGCAGACCGTTCTTTAAAAAAACGTTCGTGGGCGGATCGCGGCAGTATCCGAATACGACGACGGCATTCGCAACCGCTTGCAGGGAGATCGATGATGCGACAGTTTCATCACGTAGGTGTCATCACCGACGATCCTCAGCCGGACGAGATTTACGTCGAAGCGACGAAGGTCCACGTGACCAACCCGAACGATCACCCCTACCGTATCGAGTACCTGCGCTTCGAACCCGACACTCCGGTGACCGGGCCAGTCCGCGATCTCCCGCATATCGCGTTCAAGGTTCCACAGCTTGAGCCGGAAATGGCGGGACGTGAAGTGCTGTTGGGCCCGTTTCAGGCGATGGACAATCTGCGTGTTGTCTTCGTCAGTATCGACGGTGCCGTGTACGAATTCATGGAGTTCACTGGCGAATCAGAATTCGACGGCGTGTCCACCGAGTGAGCGTCAAAGGATGGGGCCAACGACCCAGGGGGAGAATTCCTCATCGCCGATACCCTGCGCTTCGCTCTTCGTTTTCTCACCGCTGGCAACCGCGACGATCTTCTCGAAGATCTCCTGCCCGACCTCTTCGACGGACGCGCCTTCGAGGATTTTTCCGGCGTTGATGTCCATGTCGTCGATCATGTGATCGTACATGGGCGTGTTCGAGGAGATCTTAATCGTCGGTACGGGTTTGCATCCGAAGCAGCTTCCTCGGCCCGTGGTGAAGACCACCACATTGGCACCGCTGGCGACCATGCCGGTGACCGAGATCGCGTCGAAGCCTGGCGAGTCCATGATCACAAAGCCCTTGCGATCGATCGGTGCCGCGAAGTCGTACACACCGTTCAAAGCCGTACTGCCGCCTTTGGCGATCGCGCCAAGTGACTTCTCATAGATAGTCGTCAGTCCGCCCTGCTTGTTGCCGACGGAAGGATTGTTGTCGATCGTGCCGCCAAACTTCGCTGCGTAATCCTTCCACCAGTCGATCAGGTCGATGAGTTTCTGTCCGACTTCGCGCGAGACGGCTCGCCGCGTCAGCAGGTGCTCACCGCCGCAAATCTCAGGCGTTTCAGCCAGGATCGACGTCGCACCATGCGCGACCAGAAGATCGCTGGCGATGCCCACCGCCGGGTTGGCCGTGATCCCACTGTTGCCATCGCTCCCACCACACTCGCAACCGAGCATGATCTCTGACACCGGTACGGGGACTCGCTCGATAGCATTGACCTCGGGAAGCATCTCACGAATGACGCCGGTTGCACGCTCCACCGTCTTGCGCACGCCACCAACATCCTGAATGTTCATGACCAGCGGTTGCGGCTCGGCCTGGGAATCTTCTCCCGGCATGCGCAGTTGCACCAGATCGTGTTTGTCCGTCAGGAAGCTGGCCTGAGCGGTCTCACAACCCAGCCCCAGGACAACATACGCAGCGATATTCGGGTGCTTTGCAAAGCCCGCCAGCGTACGGGCCAGGCGTTCGTGTTCTTCGCCCCCATAATCGAATGCGCATCCACCCTTGTGAGTCAGCGCGATAACACCGTCGATATTCGGATACGCATCCAGGATCGACTGGTCAAAATTCGCAGCGACGTACTTGGAACTGGTCGCCGAGCAGTTAACCGTACTGATGATGCCGATGTAGTTCCGAGCCGCCACCCTACCATCCGTTCGGCGAATGCCCATGAACGTGCGGGCTGCCAGTCGTTCCGGATCGGCGGGAATCTCTGATGCAAATGCGTAGTCGAGACTCAGTTCGCCGGGCGTCACGTTCTGCGTGTGCACCCATTGGCCCGGCTCGATTGGCTCCGTGGCGAATCCAATTACTTGACCGAACTTGCGGATTGGTTCACCGGACGCAATTGCACGTGTCGCGATCTTGTGGCCGAACGGAACGTCGTCCAGAGCGCGGACATCACCATCAGCACGAATCGGAGCTCCTTCCAGAAGAGCTGACGTGACGATGGCAATGTTGTCTTCTGGATGGAGAGCCAGAATGGACTCGGTTGTCGACAGCGACACGATGGCGGTCCTCGGGTGTTCGTTGTTTTGGGCGTTCGATAAAATCGGGTCGGCGGCGAGTGTCCTGAGTCAGAGATGCACTTCGCAACCCGACGCATCAGTTTCGATGCTGTGCGTTTTCAGTCGCGAAGCGACGGCATGCGACAGCCTGGTGTGCCAACACTAGGAAACGTGGTGTTGCCCAGCCTGAGCCGCGAAGCGGCGCCATGAGAGTTGCACAGTAAACTCACGCCGCTGCTTCGCAGCTCAGACGATTCGAGCATCTGAATACCTGGGGTTTGCACCCCAGGGCTATCGCGGTTCCCAAACACCCGACATCAAGATGCGTCAGCGGGCGGCAAATATTCAGTCAGCGCCGAGGTCCTCGACCAACCGATGACTGGGGTGGATCGCATGTTCGGGAAAGCAGAGTTGCTCGGAAATGATCTTTCGGACTTTGAGTGCGTCTTCAGGACAGACGCCCGGTGAGCAGGCTGCAAGGAAATCTTCGTCGCTGACGTAACGGCTGTCGCCGCCTGCAACATCCCGACAGACAATTCCTGTTGGGGACTCCTGCCAGGTGAAGAGAGACAGCAGGTACATCACGATCGGGATGACGAGTGCTGAAGCCAGAAGGATGTATTCCATAGTGTGAATCTCCGGCAATGTCTCAGTTCAGCGAATCGCACCACCGTTGCAGTTGATGACCTGACCAGTGATGTAGGCCGCTTCCGGACTGACCAGAAAGCGTGCCAGTCGGGCCACATCGTCCGCTGTTCCCCAGCGTCCAATCGGTGTTTCGTCCAGCACGCGTTCCTGCCAGACGTTACTGGCCTGCTGTCCCCAGGCCGTTCGGATCCAGCCCGGAGCGATGCAGTTGACTCGGACACTGGGAGCCAGGGTCAGGGCCAGCGACCGCGTGAATCCCATAATGGCGTTTTTCGCGGCAGAAAACAGCTCGGCACTGTCGCCTTCCATGCCGCGGTCGGCCTGATCCCATCCGATATTCAGCAGGCAACCGCGGCCGGCCTGTGTCATTCGCTCTCCAACCAGCTTCGACAGCAGCACGGTCGCCCGCACGTCTCCGTCCAGCAACTGGCCAAGTTTGTCACCATAGGAAAGCTGTGCGTGGTCACTGGTCAGCAGTTCGACCCCGGCATTGTTGACCCAGATGTCCACGTCACCGAATGACCGCCACGCGGATTCGACCAGTGAGTCGAGTTTGTCGGAGCGGATGTCGCCCTGAACAACGGCTGCTTCGCGACCGAGCGACCGAATGTCGCCAGCGAATTCCTGGACCTGAGTCAGAGACTGATGACAATGGACAACGACATCCGCACCTGCCTGGGCGAGTTCCAGAGCGATTGCCCGCCCGATCCCGCTAGATGAACCAGTCACAACAGCCCGCGAGCCTTCAAGGCTGGCGAATTCCGACACGCTGAGTCTCCCTTCAAAGCGGCCCGGGACGAGAAGGACAGATCGTAGCCACTGTCAGGCAAGTGTAGGAGTCTCACCCCTGCGTGATGCGGACTGCCGTAGTGCCTGGTCCATCCTAGTGGACCGTCAGGTCTCAATTTTCGGGTAGAGGCGTTTGAGTTTTGTTCTGGCTTTGGCAGTCGTGAACTGCCAGTCCACTCCGGTCTGGGCTTTGTTGCGTTCTTCGGCCCAGGGCGTGGCGCGGGACTGGACTT
>CAYSJO010000271.1:0-3161 GCA_964431285.1 uncultured Planctomycetaceae bacterium | reverse complement strand
GGCGTAACCACTCCGCCGCATTGAAGTGGCAACCGTCAGTACACTCCGCTGCCAGAATGGGAATATCCAGAGTCGCACACAATTTCTCGTACGCCAGCAGATTGAATTCCCGCATGGGCTCTTCCAGCCACAGGTAGTCGGCTTCTTCCATCGCTCGGCCCAGGCGGATCGATTCATCCAACGTGTAGCCGGCGCTGCCGTCCAGCATTAGTTCCACGTCTGGGCCAACGTGGTCCCGCAACTGCCGAACCAGCCGCACGTCGTCATGAACCCGGCCCCAGACGTGCAGCTTTATCGCCTTGTACCCTCTGGCAAGGCAGTCGTCTGCCAGTCGCAGGTACTCGTCATCGGTTTCCATCGTGACCGTACTTGCATAAGCCTTCGCCCGCCGTTTATGGCCGCCCATGACCTGGTACGCCGGCACACCCGCAGCGCGAGCCGCGATGTCCCACAGTGCGACGTCCAGGTAGCCCAGCGCGTACATCGGCATCTCCTCAAGCCGATCGCGTTCCCACACCTCATACCAGATCTTCTCGCGCATCAACGGATCGGCACCGACAAACATCGGCGCAAAGCAACGTTCAATCAGGTCGCGTGAAATGGCATTGCGCGACAACCACACCAGGCCGTCCACTCCGTCGTCCGTCCTGACGCGCAGCAGCAACTGCTGACTGCGTCCGCCATCGCCACCCACCAGTCCATCTCGCCAGCGATACGGCACCGTCTCGGTTTCGTACATCTCGACTTCAAATGCGGTGATCTTCACGTAGGCATCCTCAAACCTCGAAATGTGACTCCGGTTCCGTTCAGATTCAGTCGACAGTTCTTCGCCGATGTCGGACTTTGGCAATCGCGATACAATGGTGAGAGTGTCTCCGTGCCGTGCATCCTATGGAATTGAGCGGCACAGAGGAGCAACTGCACCGGCGATCGCCGCAACTTCGAAGCGACCCCAAATTCGTTGACATAGAACGGGACCAAGTGAAGCATCGATCTCTGACCTGGCTCGGCATTTTTTTCTTCATATTGGCCGCACACTCTGATGGCCAGGACGGCCCGAATCCGAATGTCGCACGCCTGACGTTTGCGGAGCTGAAAGCGGCTGGAGCGAAAGGCTCGAAATACCTTCAGCAGGTACGGCCTGTTGTCGATACCGACGTGCCCACGGCCAACCTCGCGGCATTCGAGAAGACCATCAAGCCGATTCTGAAACACTCGTGCGCGCAATGTCATGGCGCCAAAACCGCGGAAGGCAACATCCGGATCGACACGCTGGATCCGAACCTGCTTCAGGGTCAGGACGTGGCCTGGTGGCTTGAGGTCCTCGGCGTCCTCAGCAAGGGCGAGATGCCCCCGCCAGACGAAGTTGAAATGGCGGACGCCGATCGCGCTGCAGTGGTCGCGTGGCTTTCCCGCGAACTCCAGCTTGCGTCATCGGTGCGGCGGGCAACTGGCGGGCATTCGTCGTTTCGACGCATGACTCGCTACGAATACAACTACGCGCTGCAGGACATTCTGGGGCTGCCGTACGACTTTGCGAACGATCTGCCGCCCGAGCCGGCTTCTGAAGACGGTTTTCAGAACAGCTCTGAAATGCTGCACATGTCCGTCGTGCAGTTCGAAACGTATCGCCAGCTTGCCCGCAAGGCTCTCAGGCGCGCAACCGTGAGGGGCGAGCGACCTGCCGTTCTTCAGTGGGGCGTCACGATGAAAGACGCATCCAGACTCGAGTGGCCGAAGCAGGCGGAGCAGCTTGAGAAGCTCAAGGAGAAATTCAAACACGACCCGGAGAAACAGAAACAGGAGACGGCCCGGCTCACCGCCAGCTTTAACAAACCTCACGGCAATACCTACTTTCAGGATTTGTCGACTGGCCGAACGGCCCGTGCCAGTTGGGCTTACTACGGCGCGAAGTATGCCATCAAGCCGTTAATGGCGAACCGTCAGGTGCAAACCAGCGACAAAAGAAAGCCAACGGATTCTCTCTCGAAATCTCCCGACGCGTTGAGTCATGTTGCGATCATTCCTCACGGCCGAAATCACGGATTAATTGTTGAGCTGGGCAACCGCGTACCGGACGAGGGAATCATGCGAGTCCGCGTCTGGGCATCGCGCCAGTCCCCGGAAGAGACTCGCGTCCCCAGCATGCAACTTGAATTCGGCTGGCGGGCCAGCAACGAAGGACGCGCCATCCTTCGTGTCAGCACCGAAGACATCCCTGTTAAGGCCGTGCCGGACAAGCCGAATGTCTATCAATGGGATGTGCCGCTCGGGGAGATCTACCCTCGCAACTCCGTGCGGAAGACTTCACCCATGGGCGCAATGCCTAATCCCTCAGAGTACATCCGGCTGGTCAACAGTTCGGCTTCGCAGGGAGGTATTCGGCTCGACTATGTCGAAGTCACCGCTCCTGTTTATGACCAGTGGCCTCCGCGGTCTCACAACAGGATCTTTATCAGTAGCGAGAACAGTAAGAACGAGTCCGTTTATGCGCGAGAAGTGCTGGCCGCATTCATGTCGCGAGCCTGGCGACGGGAAATTGCCGAAGACGAGATCGATCAGAAACTCACGCTCTTTCGCGCGATGCGCAAAGAGTGTGACAGTTTCGAAGAAGCGATGGTTGAAGTTCTGGCGACCGTCCTCTCGTCACCCGACTTCCTTTATATCGTGCGGAACGCAGCCGACGAGTCGGGCCGGCTGAAATCGCAGGATATCTCGACACATGAACTGGCAACGCGTCTGGCATTGTTTCTGTGGTGCAGTGTGCCCGATGCCCGACTGCTGAAACTGGCAGACAGCGGAGATCTGAACGACTCTGAAGTACTTGCAGACTTGGTCAGACGCATGCTGGCCGATCCCCGCTCCAAACGGTTTTCACAACATTTCGTTCGCCAGTGGCTGGACATGCAACTGCTCGACTTCCTCAACCTCAAGCAGCATGACCCGAATTTCGATCCGCTCTTAAAGGAGGCGATGCGGGAGGAGCCGGTCGCCCTGTTTCATGAGATGCTCAAGAACGACGCCAGCGTGCTGGATTTCATACACGCCGACTACACGATGGCGAATGAACGCCTTGCGATGCATTACGGATTGCCTGGTGTCCACGGCAATCATCTTCAGCGCATTGAACTTCATAACTATCAGAGGCGCGGCGGGCTGTT
>CAYSJO010000270.1:0-26927 GCA_964431285.1 uncultured Planctomycetaceae bacterium | reverse complement strand
CAGATAGTTTCACGCGGGCCGAAATACCCACTCACACAAATCGCATCAATTCGCGTGTCGACAGCACCCGCGTACAATGTCACCATTGCGCCCTCGCCATAGCCCATCACACCGATGTCCGCATCATCGCCTCCCGTAACCAGATCCGCACCGAGGCCACCCGACAGCAGGTCGCGACCTGAGCCTCCATCAAGCTGATCATCCTCAGCACCTCCCAGCAAAATGTCGCTGTCGGCGCCTCCGCTGAGCGTGTCGATGCCGCCCAGTCCGTCGAGCGTGTCGATGCCGTCATCCCCCATGATCTGGTCGTTGCCACCATCTCCCTTTAACGAATCGCGACCGTCGCCCCCGTGAATGGTGTCATGTCCGGTATGTCCCTCGATGACGTCGTTGCCGGCGTTGCCAATCAGCAGGTCGTGACCCTCGTCACCGAGCAGATAGTCGGCTCCCCAAGACCCCTCGAGTGTGTCGTCTCCGGCACCACCGTCGAGTGTGGTCATGCCGGTGAACCGAGTTGCGTCGATTCGATTGTTGCTTTCCCCGCCAGTCAGGTGTGCCCTTTCGACGCGTACCAGCCGGTCGTTACCGAGTCCGAACAGACGGTTGCGCGTCAGCGTTAAGTCGACATCCGCAGATTCGGTGAGCGTGTCGATACCCGCCGCTCCGGAAAGTCGATCAGACCCGGGTCCACCAGTCATGGTGTCACTGCCGCCCTGCCCGAACAGCCGGTCGTTACCACTGCCGCCATCGAGCATGTCCCTGCCACCGCCTCCACGCAGTCTGTGTCGGCCGCCCAGGCCAGTCAGAACATCTTTCCCCTGTTGTCCGACCATCACATCTCGACCAGTACCGCCGTGAAGTGTGTCCGCACCTGATCCACCGACCGCAGTTGCTGCCATTGCCGTCGCGTTCGTGAAGTGGTCATTCCCCGATCGCCCGTAAAAGACAATGGTGTCGGCCGCGGCGCGATCAAAGGTGTAAATCTCCTGGTTAACATGAACACGTAACGTCACGTCATCCGCCAGTTCGACGATGACGAGGTCGGCTTGAGAAGTCCCATCGATCTGCAACTGCCGGTCGACCGTATTGAGTGTCGCGCTCAAAAGCGCACGCGACTCCATGATCTCAACCGCCCGGCTGATGGCCTGGTGACTGCGTGGGGGGCGCGAGCGCGACCCGCATCGCAGCCAGTTTTGCTTTTTCAGGTAGTCGATCATGGGCACAATGGACCGGGCATACGTGAAGAGCGGACGAACGCGAACATACCGATCGTGCATGGTCCGTCGATTTGGCGCAACCGCGGACTTGCGCTGAAAACACAAACTCAGGTGATCGTCGCATCCATGCACTGGTCCAGTCGGACCATGCTTCTAGCCACAACTGTCAGCTTGCATCTTAAGTTACCTATTCATCGCAAACGATTCAATTTGCGTTGTCTGCCGGTCTCAACTTGGATGCACATTGTTCGAATTGATTCCGATCTGACAGCTGTGTCGGCCATATCGGGTAGTCCTGCAGGAGCGCCTCGTCATATCCTGTCTCGTTCCTGTCGTTCACCGACGCTTCGTTTGCCTGAGAGAGTCGCCATGCCGCGTGAATTGATCCTGGTGATGGCTGTGTCATTCACCGCACTTGACCCACCAGTTCTGCGTGCGGAATCAGCGGCTGCCGCAATTCGGCGACCAGTTGCACTGGTCGCACAGCACGACCGAGTGCTGGTTGCCAACCGACGCAGTGGCACGATTACGGTGATCGATTCGAAGGATTCTCAAGTCTCCGGCGAGCACCGTGTCGCCACCCGAATTGCGGATATGGCGGCAGTACCGGAACAGCACACGGTGTTCGTGGCTGATGACATGCAGCACCGACTGATCAAAGTGTCGATTGACAGTGACGTCGCCACGACGGCCGCCATCGCTGAACTTCCCCGATCCACGTCACGTCTGCTCGTTTCGAAAAGCCGACGGCTTGTGTTTGCGTCAGCCCGATGGTCACGCTGTGTCGCAATGACTGCATTCGACGAGCAGTTCGAGCACGCCGCGGCACCGCAGCAAATCAAGGTTCCCTTTGCCGCCCAGGAAATGCTGCTGCTGAATTCCGACGCGACGCTACTGGTCGCCGATGCATTCGGTGGGCAGATCGCAGTCATCGACGTTGTTGACCGAAAGCTGCTGGGTGTTCACAGACTGTCGGGACACACCATCCGCGGCCTGGCAACGAGCGGAAGCCGCGTCCTGGTCGCTCATCAGAGAATGGACCCTCTGGCTCGTGCGGACTACGAGTACCTGCACTGGTGGGCGCTGGTGGCGAACTCCGTACGCGTACTCGATGCCGATCAGTTGAGCGGCCAGAACACCGAATCAGTCGCTGAGGGCTGGCTCGATTACTTCGGCGGCATCGGGAGTGCAACGGGTGATCCG
Organism: uncultured Planctomycetaceae bacterium; assembly: GCA_964431285.1. GTDB lineage: Bacteria > Planctomycetota > Planctomycetia > Planctomycetales > Planctomycetaceae > CAUZFZ01. The sequence goes on along the minus strand of CAYSJO010000270.1, from coordinate 24,507 downwards.
AGTGCCATCGTCACGGGACCGGCCGGGCTGATTGCCGTCGCTCTGTCCGGAATTGGCGAGGTCGCAATCCGGCGTGGTGGCTATTCAACAAGACTTCCTGTCGGACGTCGTCCTGAAGCCATGGCTGTCAGTGGCGATCGTCTCTACGTTGCCAACCGGTTCGACGACTCAATTTCGGTTGTCGATCTGCCCGTCGGCAAGACCGTGCAGACCATTCCGCTTGGCCCAGTTGCCGAACTGTCGGCCGTCGATCGGGGCGAGCTGCTGTTTTTCGACGCCCGTCTTTCGCATGACGGCTGGATGAGCTGCCACAGTTGCCACACGGACGGACACAGCTCGGGCCTGCTGGTCGACACGCTCGGTGACGGCGACTACGGCGCTCCGAAACGCGTCCCGTCGCTACTGGGGACCCGCAACACTGGTCCGTGGGCCTGGAACGGAAGCGTGCCGACTCTGGCCGAACAGGTTCGAAAATCTGTGACGACGACAATGCACGGCGACACGATCAGCAAAGATCAGACGGACGACCTGGTGGCCTACCTGGAGTCTCTGCAGCCGCCCCCGTCCGCGAACGTTTCCAGCGAAACACTGACCGCCCGGGGTCAGGCGGAATTCACTCGCCATGGTTGTGTGCAGTGTCACGCTGGTCCGAATTTCACATCGCCGGAGACCTTTGACGTCGGACTGAGTGACGAAGAGAACCGTCGTCGGTTCAACCCGCCATCCCTGCGAGGCGTCGGCCAGCGTGACCGACTGTTCCACGACGGCCGCGCCAATGGGCTCGAAGACGCCATTGGCCGAGTCGGGCACAGGCTAGACAAGCCACTCTCAGGCGAAGAGTCGGCAGCACTGCTCGCGTACCTCCGCAGCCTGTAGCGCGACCCAAAAGGCTGACGTAGGGTGCGCTCACGACTGCTGATCGAGCTGGCCCCAGGGGATTGGCATTGATGGTGGTTGATTCTGATGGCGCTCTCGCTGATCGCGGGGGCGGTCCTGGAAGAAGTCGACGATGGCGCTCAGTTGCTTCGTGGCCTCCTGATAGACTCGCTCGCCCTTTTCTTTCGTTGCGAGTTCCGGCTGGCCGATGACTCCGCGGGGTGTGTATGAGCTGGTCCAGGATGTCAGTGCCGCTGCTCCCGAGCCGAACAGGTCGAGCCACATGTACGGATTGCCCTCCGTCACAGTGCTCAGATGGTCCTTAATGCGGTCCTTGCGCACGCCGTCTTCGTCGAGGTACAGATAAAGCGACGTTTCGAGTTCGCAGGCATGGGCACAGCCACCGGGGAATGTGCTTTCGCGCCATGACGGCAGGAATTCGGGGTCGACTTTCAGCAGGTTCCACCAGGCAATCAGACAGCACTCGGCGTCCGTTTCGAGATTCGTACGCCGTGCCGCGAGGTCGAGATTCGGCATATTCGAGCCGTGACCATTCAACAGGATGATCTTCTTGAATCCGTGATACGCCAGCGATGTCGTAACGTCGAGCACCTGCTTGATGAACGTTTCGTAATGCGTATTGATCGTGCCGGGGAAGTCCATGACGTGCCCGGTGTAGCCATACGCGATGATAGGCAGCACCAGCACCTGGCCAGGCTTCGCCTCGCCGACTCCGCGAGCGATTCCGCCCGGACACATCAGATCGACGTCGAGCGGCAGATGATCGCCGTGCTGTTCAACGGCTCCGCACGGAATGATGCAGACCTGATTCTGCTCAATGGCCTCGTTGATCTCGGGCCAGGTCAGTTTCTCGTAGCGATACTCGGTCGTGGCTTTGGACGTCATGTTGTGTGTCTCGCTGTAGAGGAAAAGCGATGGGTCACTCGGTCTCAACAAGAATGACGGCGGCTTCTTCGCCGCGGAACGTCAGACGGTGATTGCCTACTGCGATCAGACAGGGATGGCCGGGCTGAAGCATCGTAACCTGCGCGTCCTGGCCAAGTCCCATCTCCTGCAGCCGCGTGACCAGGGATGGGTCACCGTCGACTTCCACCACTCGCGCGTGTTCCCCGGCGTTCAGCAGCTCGAGCGGAATCAGGGCCATTGCGATACTTCCGACCCGGTATCAGTTCTCGTCGGCCTTCGATTCCGGCGTTGAGGCACTGGGGCTTTCCGGAGGTGCCTCCGCAGCTGCGCTCTCGGACGGTGGCGCCGGTGGTTTGCTTTTTTTCGCGGAGTCGCCTCGCGACTTGTTCCGACTTCCCTTCCGGTCCGATGAGCCGCCCTTCTTGCCAGAGCTGACGACGGTCACGATGTCGGCCAAGTCGACCATCACCCGTTTTCCGCTTTCGTGCTGGACGAGGAGTTTTTTGGCCAGAATCTCACGGGCGACAACGAACCCCTGTCCCTGTTTCGTGATGACAGTTGACCCATGCTTGGGGAGCTCGCGGTGATGCTCCTCGTAGGTGTCGAATTCGTACCGCAGGCAACACTTCAGTCGCCCGCAGCGGCCGGAGATCTTGTTCGGGTCCAGCGTGGCCTTCTGCAGTTTGGCCATCTTCATCGAGACTGGAGGCATCTCGCTCAGGTGTGTCCCGCAGCAGACGGGCTTGCCGCAGTCACCATAATCGGCCAGCAACCTCGCCTCGTCGCGTACGCCAATCTGTCGCATTTCGATTCGCGAATGGAATCGCCTCGCCAGCGACTTCACCAGCTCGCGAAAGTCGACCCGCTGTTCGGCCAGGTAGTAGAAGACGATCCGCTCACCGCCGAACAGGCACTCCACATCGACCAGGTTCATATTGAGTTTGTGTTCGCGGATGACTTCCTTGCCCCCGAAGAACACTTCACGTTCGCGCAGCCGCATTTCGTCGAGCTTCGTCCACGCCTCCGAGTCCGCCGACCGCAGGATGCGACCGCCCTGACCATCGCCGCCCATGTATTTACGCGTCTTCTCTGTGGCGGGACAGAGAACTTCTCCCCACTCGACACCCCGCTTACTGCGGACCAGCACGGCGTCATTCCGGTTCAGGTCTGGCGGACCTTTGAAACTGAACTCGGCAACGGTACGTGTCGCGCCGTAACGGACGATATAGCTGTCAGGCATACTGATCTGTCTGAGAAAGGTCGTGCGGTGTCCGACATTTGGCCGGACACCCGTGATGCGTCACGATACCGGAACTGATCCCATGCAACCAGGTCAGTGCAGACGGCTCACTTCGCTGGAACAAAGTCCAGCACGCGGACCTTGTCCAGCACGGGTGTCAGGAGTTCGACGAACGCTTTGTGGTCCTCATGTGGCAGATATTCCGACCGTCCCGCCTCGTCGGCAAAGGTCACCATCGCGCAGTGGGTGAATCCATCGTCGTGAGATTCCGGGCTGTTGTTTCGGCCCATCTCGAAGGCTTTGATCGCGTCGATCTTCACGGGCAGATCGGCAAAGCCTTCTTCGACGGTTGTGATATCTTCGGCTGTCGCGTCGTCCTTGAATTTCAGAAACACGGCGTGCTTCAACTCAGTTTCCAGAGGAGACTCCTGAGGCGTACCCCAGTAATCGATGACAAACACGTCCTTCATGTAGGGACGCAGAACATCGCCAAACGCTTTGTGTGCAGGGTGCGGCAGGTAGACGGCACGTCCGGCTTCGTCCTTGAATGTCAGCAGGAAGCAGTGCGTGAAGCCGTCATCGAGGCCTTCCGGGCTGTTGTTCACGCCCCACTGGAAATCAATGATCTCTTCGATCCTGGACGGTAACGCCGCAAATGCGTCGGCGACACCGGCGACGTCTTCTTCAGCGGTGTCTTCCTTGAAACTGAAAAAGACCGCGTGACGCAGAACCTGATTCGATCGATCGATATCCATGTCCGGCTGATCCGTTTCTGCTGTCGTAGTGGCGGGGGCAGTCGCGGCAGTGCCCGGAGGTGCCGGAGTGACGACCGGTGCCGGAGCGATGGGTGCATCCCGTGTACAGGAAACACAGGCAGCGAGCACAGCCAGGCATCCCACCAACCGAGCCACTTCGAACTGACGAGTAAGGTGTCGTTCTAATCGAGATCGTCGTAAAGACATGTCCTGTTCCCTCGGTGTTAAGACACTGAAGTCCTGATTTGAAGTATCCGTGGTTACTCTGGTGAGCTGGAACATAGGGGACGGGAATCGGACCTGCCAGCAGCTCAATTCGACACGTCGTTCTGTGCATGGGCTTTCGCTGGTCGGCCTGCCACACTGGAGATTGCGTCGCGCAGGCCACTGGTTCGTCGGATTGGGCGACCAATCGCGTTCCTCAAACCGCTCTCGCTGGCAGCAATGACGAGTTGCCCGGATTGCCGCTCGCCGGAAATAACTTGGTCGCGGACGCGAGTCGCGGCCGTGTACAGCAATTCGCGCGAGACCACCGGGGAATCATGGTCGGGCAGCACGACCAGAACCCGGTGAAACTCCGAACCCTGACTCTTGTGAATCGTCATCGCGAAACAATCGACGAGGTCAACTATGAGAGCCGCTGGAATCGAGCGGTATCCATTTGGCTGAGATGGGTCCGCAAACAGGACGGAGAGTCCGTCGTCCGCAGTCGAGACGACAACGCCGGCGTCACCGTTGAACAGATTCAGTTGGTAGTCGTTGCGAGTGACCATGACGGCGCGGCCGGGCCATGCCCCGGCCACGGGTTTAATCAGTCCGTCCCTCGCCAGCCGCTCGACAATCGCCCGATTGAAGGTTGTCTCGCCCCACCGACCCTCACGATGCGCGCACAGAACACGAGTTCGAGAAAGCATCGCCAGCACGTCACCCGGACTGCCCATTGGCCCGTTCAATGACTCGAGCATCGGGCGATACGAGTCACAGGCCCGCCGCACGATGTCACTCACCACTGACGCGCCTTGACTGTTGTCGATCCACACGACCGATTCGTCTGACTGTCGCGAGGACTGGAGCAATCCGATGACGCCGTCAGCATCACCCGCTCGAATTGCCGCCGCCAGTCGGCCGAGCGGACTGCCTGCTTCGAATCGATGACTGAACCGCAGTGTCAGAATGCTCTCCTGCAACCGATCTGAATCGGCGGTCGACGGTACCAGTTCGATGCCCGTTCGTTTGCGCAACTGCTCGCAGCGTGCCACCGGGAATGACTCTTCGGTCACGTCGCCGCACAGGTCACTCAGCACACCGCCCGCTTCGACAGATGCCAGTTGATCACGGTCGCCCAGTAGAATGATCTGGGCTTCCGGACGCACTGCTTCAAACAGTCGCCACATCAATGCGATGTCTACCATCGACGCTTCGTCGACCAGTACGACGTCGGCATCGAGTGGATAATCGGCATTGTGCTGGAACGGTCCGCCCTTTTCTGGTGGAGCCGCTGTCCAGCCGAGCATGCGGTGGATCGTGCCGGTCGAGCAACTCTGCAACGCGTTTTTAATCCGGTCATCAACATCCAGGTTCCCGGCGGCACGCTGCAATGAGTCATGCAATCGCTGAGCCGCTTTACCGGTGGGAGCCATCAACAGTACCTTCAGGCCCAGAGACCGTTCCGAGTCGGTCTCTGGATCATCGTCTGCGCTTAATGGCAACAGCAGTTGGCGAGATCCCGATGGCTCGCGCGAACGGGTATCCCGGGCCAACTGCTGCAGCAGGCGCAGCGCAAGCAGTCGGGCAACTGTCGTGGTTTTGCCCGTACCGGGGCCCCCGGTAATTACGCTGAATCGTCGATCCACGGCTCGTGCCACAGCCATACACTGGTCCCGACTACCCTCCGCGTGCTGATCTGGAAACAGCCGCCGGATTCCGTCACCGATCTGGTCTTCATCGACTGGCTCTGGTTCCGCCGACAATCGATGGGCAATGCGGGTCGCGAGTCGCTGCTGACAGAACCAGTATCTTGCCAGGTACACGCGACCGTGCTGCCGATCGAGCACCAGAGGTCGGTTCAACCCGTCTGCAGAATCGGACACCCCGCGGACTTCCACCAGCGGGCTGGCGGTCAGCGAGTTTATCCAGGTATTGACGGACGGCCATTCCATTTGAAGGACGGGAACCCCTTCTTCGTCGTCGACCACGAAAGGAACGTGCCGGATCGCATCCAGGTCGAGGCACACGTGTCCGCGACCGAGTTGTTCACTCGCCAGAGCTGCGGCAAGGACGACGAGCGGATCGCCGTTCGTATCCAGCCTGCGAATCGCATCGGCGAACCCCTGATGGATCGGGGCCAGGACACCAGCTTCGATCAGTCGTTCAACGGTGATAGTCATGAGGCTCGTGAACTGAGGTCTGAACGCTCTCGCGTGTCCGCAGAGTTGTTGTGTTACCGTGGGAATGATATCAGCTTTTCTTACATACCATTCCGTCTGACGATGGGACTCGCGCTTACGGAACGGGAAATCTCGCAGCAACAGTCCACTCCTGGAAGACGCCTGCAGTAATGCTCCGCATGATTCGCCAAAGTACGCCTGTCACGCCGCTTCTGGTCTTCGCCGGAATGGCCATATTGTCCGGTTGCCAGAATCCGACACCGGCTCCACCCGCGACCGAAACGATTGTTCTGGCGACGACTACCAGCACTTACGACAGCGGACTCATTGATGCACTTCTCCCGCGGTTTAGTCAGCAAACTGGCATCGAGGTGAAGATCGTGGCCGTCGGCAGTGGTCAGGCGATGGAGAATGGTCGCCGCGGAGACGCCGACGTGCTGATGGTCCATTCGCCCAAAGCTGAGATCGAGTTCATGGAGGGTGGGTTTGGCTCGGAGCGGCATCCACTCATGCACAACGACTTCGTGATTGTCGGTCCGCCAGGAGATATCGCGATCTGCAGTGACTCGAAGTCCGCCCCTGAAGCGTTGCAGATGATTGTTGCGGGTTCGCGTTCCTTCGTCTCACGCGGCGACAACTCCGGAACGCATGCGCGTGAGTTGCGTTTGTGGGAACACAGCGACGCGACGCCTGAATGGCGAAGCACGCACTACGTCGACTCAGGTAGTGGCATGGTGGCGACTCTGACGATGGCCAGCGAAAAACAGGCTTTTACGCTGGCTGATCGAGGGACATTTCTGGCGTTTCAGGACATCCTGGAACTGGACATCGCGTTCGAAGGTGGCAACGAGCTGCGCAACGACTATCACGTGATTCTGGTCAATCCAACGAAGCATCCTCATGTCAAAGTCGACGCAGTTCGACAGTTCATTCAATTTCTGCACACGCCGGAAACTCGCGAACTGATCGCTCACTTTGGTGAAGAGAAGTACGGGCAGCCCCTGTTCTTTGTTGCCGACCTGTCGGACCGTGATCAGCAGGCGGTCCAGAATCAGAAGGCGGAGTAATGGTCGGACACCGACGCCGCAGTGCCCGCCGCAAGCCGCTCGCCGGCAATCACCAGAAGAGCTGGCTGTGGGGTCGCAACGCCGTCCTGGAGACGCTGAGCGCCGGACGCTGGACACCGCTCGAAGTTGTGCTCTCGAAGTCCGTGGACGAGGACCTCGCCACGCGAATTCACGAATTCACAACGTCACTCGACATTCCTTTGCAGATCGAACCGCATGATCGCCTGACGGAACTGGTTCACTCCCGCGACCATCAGGGAGTGCTGGCAAAGCTGCCGGCGTACCCGTACTTGTCGCTGGGCGACCTGCTGGATCAGGCAGGCGACCCTGGATTGTTCCTCGTACTGGATTCGATTCAGGACCCGTTTAACTTCGGTGCGGTCTGTCGTGTTGCTCTCGTCTATGGAGCTGATGGCGTCGTGATCGGTGTCCGTGACCAGGCTGAGGTGACTCCGCACGTCGTGCGAAGTTCCGCGGGTGCCGTCAGTCGGCTCGACATCGCGCAGGTTGATGACCTGGCCAGTGCTCTGGTCCATCTCAAAGCAACGGGAATGCGAGTCATTGGCACCGCACCGCAGGCTGATCAACGCATCGATCAGACAGGCCTGACTCAACCCGTTGCCATAGTTATTGGTAACGAGGGCCGAGGTCTGAGCGAGCCGCTGGCTCAGGTATGCAATGAACTGGTACGAATCCCGCAGGCCAACAGTTTCGATTCGTTGAATGCCGCAGTCTCAGCTGGGATTCTGTGCTACGAGATTCACCGGCAGCGCGTCGGAGAGATGTAATACCGCCAACTGAAGCCCGCGCAGTCCAGCCGATCCGATCAGGCGAACTCGGGACGCCTGCGATTCAACTGATCTTTCAGTCGGCCGACGATACTGGAATGCATCTGGCTGACACGAGACTCCGAAAGCCCCAGCGTCGAGCCAATCTCTTTCATCGTCAGCTCTTCGTAGTAATAGAGGATGATGATCAAACGCTCGTTGCGATTCAGTCCGCGCGTGACCAGCCGCATCACGTCACGTTTCTGAATGCCGCGGGTAGGATCTTCACCTTTGCAATCCTCGATAATGTCAACTTCGCGTACGTCTTTGTAACTGTCTGTCTCGTACCACTTCTTATTAAGACTGACGAGGTTGATAGCACTCGCGTCGGATTTGACTTTTTCAAATTCTTCGAGAGTGACTTCCATTTCCTGAGCCAGTTCGGCGTCAGTCGGCGGACGACCAACCCGAGCTTCTACTCGCTTGCGGGCGGCTTCCAGTTTACTGGCTTTGCTGCGAACGAGCCGTGGAACCCAGTCCATTGTTCGCAGCTCGTCGAGCATCGCACCGCGAATACGAGGCACGCAGTAGGTTTCAAACTTCACGCCGCGTTCCATATCGAAGGCTTCGATGGCATCCATCAGCCCGAACACGCCGGCTGAAATCAGGTCGTTCATGTCAACGCCCTCTGGCAGTTTTTGCCAGACCCGCTCAGCGTTGTATTTGACCAGGGGAAGGTAGCGTTCAATGAGAATGTTCCGGAGCCGCTGATCAGTCATATTCGCTTTGAAGCTGATCCAGACTTCGGCCAGAACTTCGTCGCTGAGCTTTGTCTTCGCCATGAAACCCTCCGTGGTTTTCAAGCACCGGCCGTTCGTAGTAACCACATGAATGCGGTTTGCTCGCTTGTATGCTGGCGAGCCGGACTGATCCAGCTATCACAAACGACAGACGGTCGGTCAGTCTGTACTCCCGGTTCGGCTGTGTGGTGGTCGTCTCTGGATGAGTACTCTTCGTTCAAAAAACAGGACCACCAATCCGATGTGGATACAGGTGAGCCCTGTCAGTACCAGACCAACTCCGCGATATGAGCGCAAAGCAGGCCTGCGTCAGGTATCGGTTTAATCCAGGCCGCAGAATTACTCTTTTCAGAGTATTTTTCCTGACCGGAAAAGTTTGACATTATTGGTTGGGGTGGGATCCGGCAGTGAAAGTGAAACTTTCGCCGGAGGAATGATGTGACTGGAGGTGGAGTCGAGACTTCCCGCAACGTGATAGAAGCAGGGAAACGGGTTTGCTACCACCGGATACCGAAGCGAGTGATGAAACCAGACGAAATATCAAAGTCCGCGGCGGTATTCAGGAAGTCAGCATGTCGCCCAAAGACCCAGCCGGCCTCCAGAAAACTCGACACACCCACGGACTCGCTTCGGACACCGAACAGCAATCGCCAGTCTTCAATTTCAAATCGGTCCGCCGGACGTCGGCCTGCGGGAGTGAGCAAGGGGTTTTCGACTTCCCAGGCTTCGACGTGGTATTCGGCGGCCATGTAAAGCCACTGCGGAACACCCCATGGAGCACCCACGAAGACACTCACATCTGCTCGCGGAAACAGCAGACGTGCTTCGAACACTCCGTTCGGTGTGTAGACGAGTCCACCGTAGGGCAGCACACGATCGTTGACTCGATCCCAGAACAGGGCCCCAACAACGACCATCCAGCTGGGACTTGTACGAATCTGCAATGCACCGTAGCCGTCGAATGACCAGGCGTCTGACGACAGACTTCGCTCAAAGTCGCTCGACAATGCGGGAGTAAAACCGATCTCGAATGTCGTCGAACCAACCGTTGGGCTGGTCAGGCGGAAGTCACTGCCGAATCGAATCGCCTCACCATCCAGTCGTGGACTGTTGGCTGCCGGCGAGCCCGGCCCGTCCCAGCCTCGCAGATTGAATTGTGGTGCGATCGACATGATCCACTGTCCCGGAAATGGGGCGGTGTAGCGCAATTCCAGATTAGTCTCAAAGATCCCCAGCGAGCCTTGAGAATTGTTGTTGCTCACCGACTCAGTCGGCAGGTACCCGATGTCGAGTCGCGTCTGCCATCCAAATCGAAAGGGCTGTGGCCCGTTGACGCCAACAACCGAAGCATTCGGGGCCGGCCCGCCCGGCCATCCGTTTGGTGCAAGCAACCCGGCACCGGGCCATCCCATTTGTGGCTGTGCCCAGGGTGTCGACTGAGCCGCAGGCGGCAGAATGATCGGAGCCCGATTCAGGTCCGGACTCAATTGAGGGTTTTCGTCGTAGGTCGGGTTTTGACCTCGAATCACATGGGACTGTCTGCCAATTGCCCGTTGAGTCGCGTGCCAGCCTGCGTCGGCACGTTCGTTGGTGTCGCCGTACAACGCGGGAACACGCCTAAGCCATGCGTCGCCTGACGTCCGGAACTGTGCGACAAGTTTCGTTGGCGCCGACTCCTCGAAAACAGACTGAACGGAACCGGTCGCTGCAAGAGTCGCGGTGAGGACAAAGGCCGAAAGCATGGCAGAGCATCCTTGCTCACAGAGACGGGAAACCGCGAGTGAATATCACGGCAATGTAGATCGCCTGGCGGCGAAGTCACCAGACGGCACGGACGTGCAACTTGAGGAAATCTTGAAGGGATTCGGATTTTCTTCGGAATTGTCGAAACAGGTCAACGCGAGTTTTCGCCCCCGTGCCAGTGTGGCTTTTCACTCTCGTTCTGAACGCAGACAATGTCGGGCTTCACGGCTGAGAAACCACTTACCAGCGAGTTTCAGGCATGGCATCGCTCAGAGGTCCGGTCACCGCGTCAATCTTCTGGATTATTGTCTCATTTCAAGGCATTCACACCCTCGATTGCGCCCGCGCCGAAAGTCAGCGGACACAAGTGGCGCTGGCCACGTACCGGCTTGAGAACTCGAAGTCCAGCGGGACCGGCTTCATCATAGAACGTCCCGGGCCTGACGCTGATGACGCCTCCGAACTGCTACTCATCACAGCCGCTCATGCATTTCAGAAGATGGGCGGGCCGCGCGCCACCATCATTCTGCGCCACCAGGATTATGCCGGCAACTGGACGACTCGGCCGACCGATCTGGTTATTCGCGAGAACGACAAACCGCTTTGGCGACAACACAGCAAACATGATGTTGCCGTGATACGAATTCCCGCAGACGTAAAAGCCAGCTCGATCCCCTTGAGCTTTCTCGCCAGCGCTGATGACTGGGAGAATGGTTCACCCGACCCCGGTTCGCCGATTCGCGCCGTTGGTTTTCCGCACGTGAACCAATTCAAACCGAGTCCAGCGGGGTTTCCTCTGACGCGGCTTGGGTGTGTTGCCAGCTACCCCCTCACGCCATACGAGAAACACCCGACGTTTCTGGTCGACTACAACACGTTCGAAGGTGACAGCGGCGGGCCGGTGTACGGGGAATTCACAGAAGACGGGCGCCCGTATCTGAAAGTCATTGGGCTGGTTCACGGACAGCATTTTCTGAACGAGCGATACGAGATGGTGTATCAGGAAGGCACGATCCGAAAGCGCCTCGGAATGGCCATAATCGTCAACTCTCAGGCTATTCTGGAGACCATTGAGGCTCTGGACTCCGCCGAGCAACGTTGACGTCCTGACTGGTCGATTCCGACCCCGCCCGCGATAACTCGTCGTACCTCGTGCTTCTTCGTCAACGTCGCTTCACCCGAACTTCCGGAAAGTCACCATGATGCGCTTTGTCCTGTCATCGATTCTGCTTGTTGCCATCTTCGCCATGCCCGAAAGAGCATCAGCTGCTGAGCAGACAGGCATAGATGTCCTGACCGCGAAGGACTCGCCGCTGGCTGAAGGCGAGGTAATTGCATTCTTCGGCGATTCCATCACCCAGGGCGGTGCGAGACCGGGAGGATACTGCCGGCTGATTGGTGAGGCGATCGAAAAGCAGAGACCGGAACTCGGTGTGAAAATTGTCTACGCGGGGATCAGCGGCCACAAAGTGCCCAATCTTCAGGCCAGACTCGATCGCGACGTGGCCTCGAAGAAGCCAACGGTTGTCTTTATCTACATCGGTATCAACGACGTCTGGCATAGCACCAATGGTCGCGGCACGCCGAAGGACAAATTCGACGCCGGGCTCCGGGACCTGATTGAGAAGATCACCGCAGCTAACGCCAGAGTTGTTCTGTGTACGCCCAGCACGATCGGTGAAAAGCATGACGGATCGAACAAACTTGACTCGATGCTCGAAGAATACTCAGCCATCAGTCGCAAAGTGGCCGCAGACACGGGTGCCACCTTGTGTGATTTGCGTGAAGCATTTCTCGACCATCTGAAGGAAGAGAACCCCGATAACAAAGATCGTGGCATCCTGACCGGGGACGGCGTCCACCTCAACACCGCAGGCAACAGGTTCGTCGCGGCTCAAGCAGCCCAAGCGATTGCGAAGGCCCTCAAGAAGGAGACTGCGACCACGTCGAAGCCCGAAACGACAAGTCTGTTCAACGGTAAGGACTTGAGTGGCTGGCACGTCGACGTTCCGCATCTGGATAAGAACCCTGACGCTGCTGCAACATTCATCGTGCGCGACGGCAATCTCGTAAGTCTCGGCCGACCGAACGGCCATTTGATCACCGACGCGCAGTACGAAAACTATCGGCTTAAGGTGGAATACCGGTTTGCGGACAAGCCAGGCAACTGCGGTGTTCTGGTCCACGCGTCCACGCCACGGGCGCTTTACAAGATGTTTCCCAAGTCGATCGAGGTGCAGATGAACCATCGCCATGCGGGCGATTTCTGGTGCATCGTTCAGGACATCACTGTGCCTGATATGGTGAAGCGGCGTGGGCCGAAGGAGAAATGGGGAATCACTGAAGGGAAGGCACGCCGGATTCTGAACCTGACCGATGACTCGGAAAAACCAAAGGGTGAGTGGAACACACTGGTCATCGAGTGTGTCGGAGACGCTGTCAAAGTGTGGGTGAACGACGACCTGGTCAATCACGGGACCATGTGCACGGCGACCACGGGGCAAATCGCATTGCAGGCGGAAGGATCCGAGGTTGAATTCCGCACATTGCTGCTGACGCCAATTGCAAAACTCACCGATTAGAAACACGGCGTGACATCAGCGGATCGCGTCGCGTGCGGCCAGTACGCTGTCCACCAGTCGCTCGACATGCCGCTCTTCAATAAATGGCGACAGCATGTACGACTTGAGCGCGACGATCGGTTCGCCATAGTCGGTCTGGCGATAGCAGTCCGTCATCGAAATTCGCACGCTCTTGCCTTGCAGTCCTTCGTTGTGCAGATGTTGAAAAAGTCGGCGGTTGTATTCGTTGTGAGCGAGTAGATGTTCGCGGGCCGCCGGGTCGCTCCGCTCGCGGTCTTTAATCGTCCACGTGTCGATTCCGTCCGGGTAGGCGCGGAACAATGTCACGGTCCCCAGGTTATCGCTGTTGAGGATCGTCGTGCTTTTGTGACCTTCGAAGTGTTCGCGGAGCAGCTCCGCCATTTCGACCAGATGGCCAAGTAGAGCGCGGAGGCCGGTTTTGCCGAACAGTCTCAGATTGGCCAGCGCCGCCAGCGATCCGCCAGCGCCGCGGGACGTTTCCAGAGTGAAGATCCCAGGATGCCGTTCGCCGGTCTGGAACAGGTACGGCATGTCCTCACGGCCCCGCACCAGGCACTGCATGTCGGCTCGGTCTTTGACGAGAAACAGACTCGACACATACGGAGCAAAACCGGTTTTGTGAAAATCGATACCGAGGGAATCCGCCAGGTGCAGGTTCGAAATGCGCCGGGCAGCTCCGGCCAGCGCCCGGACAGTTCGTGGACGGAAGCCAAGCGGGTTGTCTTCAAAGTCGTAATCGTTGAACACAGACCATGCCCAGCCAATGACCGCGTCGGCGTGCACGTGCGGGCGGTAATCAAGATCGAATTCCTCAACGAGTCTGTCGCGGACATCGACGATGGCTGCAAGGTCGTCAATCCCCAGCGCATCAGTTGTTCCCATCGTGGCGATGATGGTCACGATGCGTTTGCCGTCGTTGATTGCCCGGCGAGCGGCAGTCTCCAGCTCATCAATACGCATATCGTTGCTAAGACTTGTGGGCACAGTGATGACATTCTTTTCGCCCATCCCCAGCCAGCCGGCCACGTTCAGCCGACAGTAGTGGCCCTGCTTCGACGTCATCAGCACGCCGTTGCCGCCGATTCCATTTTCCATCGCGTCGGGCATGGCTTTGTCGATACCGATCTTTACGCCATACAACGTGGTGCCTGTACCGCCGAACGTAAACACTCCCGTCGCTTGAGCCGCGTCGTAGCCGATGAGATCGGCGACCATTGCTGTGACTTTCGCCTCAGCCTGCACCATGGCGTGTGATGTGTCGTCGCTGACGAGGTTCGGGTTATAGATCGCCGGCAGCAGAGCTCCGATAATGCTCGGAATTGTCGATGGTGGCACAACATTGATCTGGGTATGCGGATGCCCCCAGATCGGCAGGCCATTCAGCGTGTCGACAAGTTCGCGGCTGACGTCCTCGACGTTCGACACGTCCGCCGAAATTCGCGACTGCTCGGCCGAGGCGTAGTCGAGTTCCTGCAACATCCCGAGCAGCGGGACTTCCGACTTCATTGAGTCCACCAGATCCAGCGCCCGCAGGATCGAGAACACGAAGTAAGCATCGTGCTGCCGGTCCGAAACAGGTCGCGGAAACGCCTCCCGCAGTTCGTTGAGGTAATCGTGATATACGGGCGGTTTCATGGTGCAACTCCTGACGACGGACATTTGGAGGGCCGGGTGCAGGCATTGACGGCTCGATGAGTGTCCGCCAACTTCCTACAGGACTCTTGCATTGCCGATTCCTGTCCGGTTTACCCCAGCGGGCCACTGTGATCCTCCCGTATTCCGCTGTGCTTTTTGATGCGGATGTGTGGAGTCGTATCCTACGAGAGTTCTATCCGATCTGCCCTTTCGGAGACTCAGGCCCATGTCTGCTATGCTGTACGAACACATTGACGCGATTCGTAACCAATTCCCGGTGCTCGCCGCCGCGGCGGTTATCAACCGGCAACCTTGATGTCCGATCTTCCTGAGACAACTTGCATCCACAACTGAACAATTACGCTCTTGGTGCCTCCGCACTTCGCAGGAGCAGACGATCAGATGCGTTGTTCAGCAATCCGCAGACCGCCCGCGTAATGACTTGGAGTGGTCGGCGAGCCGCCCGGTACGATGAGACCGTCTTTCCCGTTCATAACGCAGAAAATGCGCGCCAGGCATGGGCAGCAGGTCCGAAAACTTGCGGTTCCTGTGCTGATTCTGGCAGGCGGTGCCGGTGGGCTCTTGTGACTGTCCACCTGGCATCAGCCTCACCGACATTGTCGACCACACGTTGCGGGTGTTTCGATGGTGGTCACAATGGGATTCAGTCTGAACCAGCAATCGATCAATCCGGCCTCTGACGATCCATGTCCGAAATATCCGCATACCACGAGGCCGGCCATGCGCTACTGGCTCTTCATGTCGGCGCGCGAGTGCGTTCGGTGACGATCGATCCCGACTGGGACGATGGTCCGGAACGCTACGCGGATATTCAAGTGGTGTGGCCGCTTGACCGTTTCAGTGACAGGGAGTTGCAGGAAAAGGCCATCCTGGTGGCTCTTGCCGGACCGGTCGCCGAGATGATCCACAGTGGAAATCCCTATCATCCGGGCCTGGTAGCTGAGTGGGCTGCGGATTGGCAGGTTGCCTGGGACGCGGCCGCAAGTTTGGTCCCGGGAACGTCCCAGCGACTTGCTCATCTGGAGCAGATAACAATTGAGCTTTATCACATCCTCGACCGGGAAGATATCCGGGCGGCACTGGCTGCAATCGTTGACAATCTTCTCGCTCATGAAACGCTTGAAGGGGAAGAGGTCGAAGAAATCGTAGGACAGTGGCTTCAATAGGGTTACCTGTGCTCTTCAAACAGCACATCCTTACCGGCATTTCTGAAGGACGAATTACGGTGCGTTCCGTCGATGTCGCATCAGAGTTCTGACGCCGAATTCGAATCCCAAACGACCGTGCCGATTTAAGGACTGACACTGTCCGCGCAACCTGAAGCACACCATTGGACCGGCAGCCAGTTTCAGCGGTTCTGGCGAGAGTCTGTCGTGCTCTGCATTGGACGTCTGTTTTCAGACCGATCCAGCATGTGCGGGCGTCTCGGGCCATTCGATTCTGCGAACTCGATGCGAATCAGCTTGTCGCCTATCGATTCCAGGCGGCCAGACAGTCCGTCGATGCGGTCGTTAACCGTCTTTTGCAACTCGTCTGAGGTCTGCTCGATGCCGTTGGACACCAGCGTCACGATTCCCAGAAACAGCAGCATCTGGCCGATCGTGGCGACCAGCCAGCCCGTGGGGGCGTAACTGGCCGGGCCGCCGAAGTAACCAACAATGACGAAGGACGTTCCAGCCGTCAGACCCAGGATGCCAATGTACGACAGGATTTGGCCAATCCCAGGCATTCCAGAGCCGGAAGACGTGTTTGACTCGATGACCTGTCGGTCCGCCTCATCAGTTGCGGCCGTTTCTGTTTCGCCGCCAGAGTCCACACTGTCGTGCGCGGTGGTCGCAACTCGCCCCGTTTGCGGTACGGTTTCGGACACTACAGCCTCTTCTCTCTCATGCGACTCCACCGAAGTGAACGGGGACGGACATGGATGCTCTGTATCGACTCGTCGGGTCAAGTCGATGCCACCGACATCGCCTTCCTGTTTAACGTTCGACGTCGTCTCAATCGGGAGTTCCGCGGCTGCAAGTTCAATGCGTTGCCGCCGGTCTTCGCTGATCTGTGAGACGCGTGACAGAATCTCATTGGTCAATCGATCCAGTTCTGCAGCGCTCGAGTGCAGATTGCATTCTGTCGTCGATTGCTCAGCCGTTTGCGTTGCAATCGTGGGTTGAGCCGTGTCCCGGCCTTGAGTGGACACGATGGGCGACGGAGGTTGCGGCACGACTTCAGGCAACGAGTTTTCGACGCGCGGCGCTGACGGATAGACGACAGGTGGCGGTGCGATCGCACTTGGCTCTCCACCAGGATTCGTCGCGACCCCTTGCGGCATGTGACCGGCAGGTGGGACTGCGTCGAACTGCGCGGGCTGTGTTTGAGGAGGAACGATCGGTGGGGATTGAGAATCTGACGTTGTCTGTGGTGCGTCCGCAGTGAACTCGTGACTCGTCGGATTTGTGGCAGGACCGGCCGCGGGCTCGATGTTCTTGCGGGGCGGTCCATACGGATCGAACAGGTGACTGCTGGCCCAGCGATCCAGAAGTTCTCGCGCTTCTACGCTTGGACCGGGAGCGGTCGAGACCACGGAAGTGAGCACCTGGCCGCACGTCGCACAGACGGCTCGGCCGTTGTCCGCGGTCACCTCAGACACCACTTCGCATTGGCAGACGTTACACCACATCCATGTACCTCGAGTGAGGACGACACGACCGTGTTCAGTGAGAACTCGGCGTGCATCTCAGCTGGTTGAAGTCCGTTCCTGAGTCTGCAGGAGCTGAGTTTTATCGCGAGCATCTGGAAAGACACAAGATCGGATTGGGCATAGGTTTGGGGCGTTGCAACCAGTCCGCCTGATCCTGAAACAGAGCTCTTACACGACACCCATCGACATGGGCGTTTGAAAGGCGGGAAACGATGGCTGCAAGTCAACATTCACCGACACTCGGTTCATCCATTGCCCTGTTTGTGCTGCATGAGGCGACGGTTGTAGCAGGCGATCGTCTCGCGTCGTGTGAGTCGGCCCAGCAATCGTCTGGGATTGTCGAGGGCGACGACTGGCAGTTCATCCAGATTAACCGACGTGAATCGCCGCAGGGCCGTATTCAGGTCGTCGTTCGGCGTGACCGTGACGACGTGGGACACCATGACATCCCGCGCGACCGCCAGTTTCCAGATGGTTTCGTCGAACAGATAGGCCCGTACGTCGTCGTCCGTGAAAATACCGACCATGTTGTTGTCCGCGTCGACAACCGGGAAGTAGTGCTGGTGTGTCTCAGCGAGCAGATGGACGACCTCGTCGAGCGATGCAGACTCCGGAATGGTCAGGATTGTGTTGCCTTTCGAGAACACGTCCCGGACGTGCATGCCCTCCGGAATGTCCACAATGAAGTCGCCCTTGTGGGCGGGTGATTCGAGTCGTGTCGGGACCTGTTTTTCGTAGAGTGTCCAGCGGCGGCAGAGCAGGTAGCACAAGTTGGAAACCCACATCGTGGGCAGCAACAGTTTGTAGTCACCGGTCATTTCCGAAACCATGATGATTGTCGAGATCGGCGCGTGGGCGGCTCCCGCAAAGAAACCGGCCATGCCCACAATCGCATAGGCGCCGGGTTGTGTGTCGATTCCGAACAGGTCCTGAAACCACAGCCCGATTGCGGCTCCGACACAACCACCAATGACCATGGACGGCCCGAAGACGCCGCCCGATCCGCCGGTGCTGATGGTCAGTGATGTGGTCACCATCTTGCCGACAGCAATAATCAGGAGCGCCCCAATGCCGAGCTTTGCCGGGTCTTCCAGCGTTGTCTGTAATGACCCGTAACCGGTCGAGAGCACAGCCAGTGTCGCTTCGCTGCCGTCGACGTCGCACCACGAATGCAGCCCGATCCCAATCAATCCCGCCAGCGTCGCGCCAATGGCTGGCTTCAGCATGTTGGGAATCCGGGTCAGCTGCTTTGAAATCGATTGGATTCCATAGAACGTGTGGATGTACGCAATCGCCGCCAGAACAAGCAGAATGGACATCAGTCCTAATGGAATCAGTTCAAACAGCGATCTCAGCTCGTAGTTCAGGTCGTTTCCGAACAGCGGTAGAAAACCACTGTGCGTCGGCAGAAACAGGTTCAGACACAGGCTGTAGACGCTGTAACTGACGATGGAGGAAATCGCGGCGGGAACGATTACCTCGGACTCGATGTCGGCGTCTCGATAAAGAATCTCGGCAGCGAACAGAGCCCCAGCGAGCGGAGCCCGAAAGATAGCCCCAATGCCGGCGGCCATGCCCGCTGCCAGCATGATGCGGCGGTCGCGGTCCGACAGCCCGAAACGTGTCGCCAGCAGCGACCCCACTCCGGCACCGATCTAAGCGATCGGCCCTTCGCGCCCGGCGGAACCGCCCGTGCCAATGGTGATCGCCGATGCCAGTGTTTTTATGAAGGGAACCAGCGGCCGAACGACACCACGCTTGTGATGAAACGATTCGATCGCGGCGTCAGTACCGTGTCCCTCGGCTTCGGGAGCAAACGTGTACTCGAGCCAGCCGGAAGCCAACCCTCCCAGACCCATGACGACGACAATCAGTCTGAGCATCAAGGGGCGCGACTCGGGTTCAAATATCGAGTGTTCACCTGCCGCTTCACCAGGCAGCCAACCGGAAAACTCAACGAGTGTGAATTGAACGACGACCTGGCCAATGAGTTGGAAGACGACCGCACCGACTCCGGCAGCGGTCCCCACCAGCGTTGCCAGCAGGAACCACTTTCCAGTCGATTTCAGTTCGAATCCGCGAAGGAAATTCGAGAACCTGGCAGTCCACATGAGGGGTCTGCTACGGTGAGATTGAGTGAGGTAGCGAGATGCTGCGGCGTGTGGCCAAACCAGCTGATCCGGTTCGAAGGGGCGAATCTGCCACTCACCTGATAGAACCGAAACACGTCGCAGAACGAGAAGAGACTCATGCCGACCGCGAGCAACGGATCGGGAAAGCTTCCGCGTCAGAGCCGTACGAAAGAGCAATCGAGCCGAAGTATGACCCTGCCAGCCAACTTTTCATAGCTGACCGGATCGCCATTTTCTGAGATCATTTTGTCGTATCCGTGCGGCACACGAAACTCCTTCAAGGCTCGCTCGCTCCCCTTCCCTGCGAAATGCGTTCTTTTCAACACGTAAGGTCCTCAAATGACGGGCGTGACGCTGGGAATCGAGATGTCAGGGCTCGAGGGTTCAATCGCGTTGCGATGCGATGGCACGAGTGTCGATGAGTGCACTCTGGAGCGTCGCAGACATGCGCATTCGCTGATTTCACAGGTACAGTTCCTGCTCCGAAAACATCAGCTGGCACCGAGTGATGTCGATCTGGTTGCAGTCAGTCACGGTCCCGGCAGCTTTACTGGATTGCGGGTCGGCGTCGTATTCGCAAAGACGTTCGCGTTCGCGATTGGGTGTCGGCTGGCGGCGGTCGACACTTTGCAGGCGGTCGCGACGGCGGCGCCAGACGAAATCGAGCATGTGAGTGCTGTTTCCGATGCGCAGCGAGAACAGCTGTTCGTGGGCAACTACCGACGCGAGCCAGGCGGGGCCTGGTCGCGATCCGATGCGGTCCATGTTCTGGGTACTGAGGAATGGTGCGAGCGTGCTGTGGAACAGGCACAGAGGGGGTTTGCGGTGTCGGGGCCGGGACTGCTGCGAGTTGCCGACCAACTACCGGAAACGGTTCTGTCACTGCCGCAGTCCGTATGGAATCCTCATGCCTCACAGATCGCTCTGATCGGTGAACAACTTGCCAAAGCTGATGATCTGGCAGACGCGACGCAACTTGAACCGTTTTACTTGCGACGCAGCGCAGCCGAAGAGAAGCGAGATGCCCGAAGATCCAACGCCTGACAGCTGCTCGGCAGCCGGTGTGATCAATGATGCCGTTGTGGCGGCCCAGGAACAGTTTCCTGGATATGTACCGACATTCGGACGTTCAGATCGACGACGTACCACCAGCTTGATCCGACCCTGCCGTACTGGCACAATTCCAAATCGCCGGACCAGTTCCAGCAGTAAACGAGCATCACTCTTCATGCGCTGGTTGTCCAGCGTCCGTTTTTATTTGCCTGACGGATGAATTCGCATGGTGAGCTTAATTCAGTTTTGTAAGTGTCAGCGCTCAGGCAGTCCCGCATTTGCCTTTGCCATTGTCGTTGCCGTCATGCTGGTCGCCGGTTGTGAGCAGATCAAGGACGCGGCCGATGATGTGACGGAAACTGTCGGTGAACAGGTCGAGTCTGTTTCCGACACGGTTTCCGAGACAGTCACAGAACAGACGGAATCTGTGATGGAAACAGCGGCGGCGGTTGTCCCGCCGCCGGCGGCTGCTCCAGTCGAGACGCATGATCCACAGAAACTTCTCGACGAGTTGCGGAGCCTTAAGTCCAACGAGATTTCTGACACGCTGCTTTCGCAATTGGCTGCGACCCCGGAGGCAGCCACGCAGATTACGGAATTGAGTCTGGACGCGGCGACAATCTCGGTGGCCGGTGTTGCCAGTATTCAGGCATTTACGAATCTGGAATCTCTGGGGATGAAGGGCGTCCGAATTGAACCGGCGGATTTCGCTCCGCTGGCGCAGGTCACAAGCCTGCAGTCACTCGACCTTTCGATGACAAAAGCAGACAACTCGATCATTGAAACGCTGACTTCGCTGGAGTCCCTCGAATCATTGAAGCTTGACAGTGCTCCTGTCACCAGCGGGATCAGGCAGACGCTGACTCGTCTGCCAATTAAAGACCTGTCGGCGCAGCTGACTCAGTTTGGCGATCAGGACGTTGCGGCAATTTCCGGGCTCTCCATTCGCAGTTTGAATCTGAGCCAGTCGCAGATTACCAGTGCCGCCATCGCCGACATTGCGAAGATCGAGACACTGGAAGAACTGAATGTCTCAAAAACCACGATCCAGGGATCGGCATTCGTCGCGCTTCGTGGATCCAGGCTGAAGTCGCTTGACGCGTCCGGCACAGTCTTCGCTGTCGTGGGACTGCAGGCAATTAAGGGAATGAAGAGCCTCGAAACGCTCATTCTTGCGGAATCAACAATCATCGAAGACCCCAACGCCAATGTCTTCAAGACGTTTTCCAGCCTCAAACTGCTGGACCTGAGTCGCAACAAAATCAGCGATCAGGGAGTGCAATTGCTGCTGAAGGGAAACCGCACGATCGAGCACTTGTCCCTTCGGGGAATCCCCACGATTTCTGATTTCACTCTGGGGCACCTGGTCAATAACAAGTCATTGAAATATCTCGACGTGGACGGTGGATCAGCGTGCAGTGCGGCCGGTGTAAAGCTGTTTCATGAAAAACGTCCCGACTGTGTTATCCAAAGTACGCACGGTCGCTTTGGACCGCCGGACGAGGCAGCGACCGCGACTTAGAACCGGTCGACACTGATACACCGGTGTTTCAGATATGCTGGCGAGCAGTGGGTTGGCATTTGACCAGGTGTCGCCCGCTGCTCGACTGTTTCACCGGGGCAGGTCCGTCGCAAGTCACGATTTGAGGTCAGGAGTCGCATGACAGAGGTCATTCGAATTGGGATCGTGGGAGCCGGGGCCAACACTCGTCTTCGTCATATTCCGGGGTTCCGAGCTATTGACGGCGTGGAGCTGCGCGGTGTCGTGAACCGCAGTCCCTTATCCAGCTCTCGGGCCGCCGCTGAATTCGGCATCCCCCAGACTTTTGACAACTGGCAACAGCTTGTGGCCAGCCCCGAAATTGACGCCGTCATGATCGGTACCTGGCCGAACATGCATTGCGAAATCACATGCGCGGCACTGGCAGCCGGCAAACACGTCCTGACCGAGGCCCGCATGGCCCGCAGCCTGGACGAAGCGCGCCAGATGCAGACGGCCGCGCGGCAGCACCCCGACCTGGTAACCCAGATCGTTCCGAGTCCTCTGGGACTCGAACACGACTCAGCCGTGCGTCGACTGATCACGGACGGCTATTTCGGTGAACTGCGAGAAGTCGTCGTCCTGGGTGCATCGCCAACATTTCACGATGCAATGGCACCGCTGCACTGGAGACAGGATCGAGAGAAAAGCGGAGTCAACACTCTGGCACTGGGAATCCTGCATGAAACGCTGATCCGCTGGTGTCCGGACCCGACGCGCGTGTTCGCTCAGTCGGGCATTTGTGAGCCACACCGATTGGCTGACATCGATGGAAAGACCCAGGCGACGGTCGCGGACAGCCTGCAGATACTCACTGAGATTCCCACCGAGAGCGGAACGGCACGGGGTATATATCACGTGAGTGGAGTGACATTGTTCGGACCGGGCAACCAAATCCACATGTACGGCTCGACCGGTACTCTGAAAGCGACGTTCGGCACATCCGAAGAGATCCTGATTGGCCAGTCTGGAAACTCACAGCTGCATCGTCTTGAAGCGACAGATGAAGAGCGTGGTGGATGGCGAGTCGAAGAAGAGTTCATCGCCGCAATCCGTGGTGAGGAGTCGATCCGATTCACGGACTTCGAAAACGGAGTGAGATATATGGAATTCACGGAATCCGTCTCACTAAGCGTTTCCGCCAATGCGCCGATCAGTTTGCCTCTTTGAGGAGTAATGTCGCCGAAGAGGCGCTTGACAGTTCAAAAGCCAACCAATTAGTTTTCATCCGCGAACACCGTTCGACTAATATCGGAAACTCTGCAGAACGTTGTGGCATTGTGACGATGTCCTCCACGAACCACAGAATATCTGCGGGGGATTTGCTCAGTTGGGAGAGCGTCTGGCTGGCAGCCAGAAGGGCAGGGGTTCGAGTCCCCTATCCTCCACTTGATGGCCTTGCGAATTGTCGCAGGCCATCGCAAGCCCCTGAAAATCAGGGGTTTTTTCATGCGCGTCTGAATCGGTTTGCGACGCATTTCTGGCATCTTCCGTAGCCTGCTGGGACACCAGTGAGACACTTTGGGGACACGCAGCTTTCTCGAAGTCCGCTTCGGTCGTCATCCAGTAATGTTGCTTCGCGATCCGCTCGGTATGTCCGCACCAGCGGGTGACGACGTGGGACGGGAATTCGCGTTCCAGTTCGGTGGCTCTTGTGGCCCGCAGGTTCTGCCATCGCTTCGGCCAGGCCGTCAACCCCGCTCGCTTGATGATCCTGCCCAATTGCGGGTTCACATTCGAGAGGTTGCCGATATTCGGCAGCACGAATTTAGCGGGTGAATCTCCCAGCGTGTCCCAGAGTTCATTCAGAGCCTCCCGAACTTCGGGGAACAGCGGCACGACTCGATTACCACCGTCCCGGTGACCTTCTGTCTTGGGGGCGTGAACGTGAAAGCGATTGTCATCCCAGAGAACGTCGCTCCAGCGGAGTTCCTGAATCTCTGACGGGATTCGCAGCGCACCCCAGCGAGCCAGCGAGAAGCACGCTCGCCACTCCCGTAGGGTGAAAAAACTCCGCCCACCGTTAAATGCAGGCGATTCTTGCAACGGATCCCCCGCCTCACTCGCAGCCAGCCCGCGTTTTGACTTCGGCGTCAGCCCGAACTGTGCCAGCAGGCTGCGGAAGTACCACGCAGCAGCAAACGGCAGCCCGCGGTCGTGTGCGTGCTCCGGATCGTCCAGATGGTGCTCAACAAGCTGAACAGACTGACCGGTGACGATGTCGCCGCTCAGAACGGCGTCGCAGTCGTGGCCAATGCACGCGGCA
>CAYSJO010000269.1:0-16109 GCA_964431285.1 uncultured Planctomycetaceae bacterium | reverse complement strand
GGGTAAAACGCCTATCTTATTTCCGTACGGGCTAATGGGTTCTTTCTGCTGGTCATGTACTCCCACGGGCTGGTCATTGTTTATTTGCTGGTTTGCCTGGGGGATCCGCGTGCTGCAGCCTACTTGCTGCACGCGAAGCTGCTGTTTCAGCAGGGTGACGTTGATTTCGCGGTGACCGAGTACAAGGCCGCCGTCAACGAGGATTCATCCGTTCGTGATGATGAGTTCGCCAGTCGGCTGGGTGTTGACGCAGATGAGCAGGACGAAGTTGTCGATGGCCGTGTCCGTGCGACGTGGGAGGGCGACGACGAATCTGAACCGGCTGCGATCGACGGCTTCGAGAAACCGAAGATCTGCTTCCAGGATGTGGGGGGAATGGATGCGCTCAAGGAAGAGATTCGGATGAAGATCATCTACCCGCTGGAGCACCGGGAGATGTTCGAAGCGTACGGAAAGCAAATCGGTGGCGGCATTCTGATGTATGGTCCACCCGGCTGCGGGAAAACTCATCTCGCACGAGCAACCGCCGGAGAAATCAATGCCGGC
Source organism: uncultured Planctomycetaceae bacterium (assembly GCA_964431285.1). Classification (GTDB taxonomy): domain Bacteria; phylum Planctomycetota; class Planctomycetia; order Planctomycetales; family Planctomycetaceae; genus CAUZFZ01. The sequence continues at coordinate 15,563 of CAYSJO010000269.1, read as the reverse complement.
TTCCTGAGCATCGGCATCAATGACGTTCTCGATATGTGGATTGGCAACAGCGAAAAGAAGTTGCACGAACTGTTCGAGTACGCACGCTCCCACAAGCCGTGCGTGTTGTTCTTCGACGAGGTCGAGGCTCTGGGCGCGGCTCGTTCAGATATGAAAACTAGTGCCGGCCGACATCTGATTAATCAGTTTCTGTCCGAGCTGGATGGAGCCAAATCGTCGAATGACGGAGTTCTGATCCTGGCAGCCACCAATGCTCCATGGCATCTGGACTCAGCCTTCCGCCGACCTGGACGTTTCGACCGGATCATCTTCGTACCGCCACCAGATCAGCCAGCACGGGGTGACATCCTTCGACTGCTGCTCAGCGGAAAGCCAACACAGGACGTGGACCACGATCACGTGGCAAAGAAGTCGCGGGACTTCTCGGGTGCGGACATGAAAGCCGTCGTGGACCAGACCGTCGAGTTGAAACTGCAGGCCGCGATGAAGACCGGTGTCCCGCAGCCAATCGTGACAAAGGACTTGCTTGGCGCTGCGAAGTCGGTGCGCCCCTCAACGAAAGAATGGTTCGCATCTGCCCGGAATTACGCGCTGTACTCGAACCAGGGCGGCATGTACGACGACATTCTCAAGTACCTGAAGATGACCTGACAGCGTCGACGTCACTCGGCTCGCTCGTCAAATCCGACCCAGGAGAGCCCGGGCGAACCGCAGCAGCATGCTCCAGCCGCGTCGCTGAGTGAAATGCACTCCCGCCGCGCCAGTGAGCGCGACCGTGCCGGCGGCCGATACCATCTGGGCATAGCCAGGCTGACCTTCGTGGATTTCAGAAACTTCATGTCCCTCGTTGTGCGTCGGCATTGAAAGTCCATCGAGCTGCATCGACAGCGACGGGTGTTCAAAGGCAAGCAGGGTCGCATCGTACGATACGTCCTGGCTCTCTGATCGCGGCTGCGTCGTCAGTCGCGAAGCCTGCGCTGCCGCGCGACTCATCCGGAAGTCGAATCGTGACCGAGCCGACCGCTGCTGGGCCGTTACCGCATCCGGCGACTGTTGTGTCAGCACTTGTTGCGCCCATTGAGGCGAATGTGACATCAGTGGGATGGTGCGTTCGGAGCGTTCCTTGCCCGAGGGTGTATTCTCGCCTTCAGCAGTGGCGCGTCGTTCTTGAGTGTGCGAGTGAAGTTGACGAGCAAGCACATTGTTGACGGACCGACGATTCGGCTGAGTGCGGTCGACCCCATCTGAATCATGTTGATGGCGAGCCAAAGCAGCCAGCGATCCTCTTCGGGTTTCAGCTCGAATCGGATTATCAACTTTTGATCCCGTCCGGGAGCGGTCGTTCAGTCCAACCTCGCGCACTCCACTCTCATCGGCCTCACCGATCCCAGGTCCCACCGGACTGGCGGTCGAGATGTCGAGGGAGCCATTCAATGCGAACGCATCATTTCCTCCATCGGCTTTAGCGCCGTTCCCAGTTGTGAATACCGCCAGATCGTCGGTGCCGTCTACGGACTCGAGCGGACCGGCCTGAACGTCGAATGTGTCAAAGACGTCCACCTTGGCGTCGAGCAGTTTGGAGTCACCTTTCAAGTCACCGGAGACTGCGTCTGTGCCTCCAACATCGGAAAGGCCTGAATCCACGGTAATGTCAGGCGTTTCTATGGAATCGAAAAACTCAAGACCCGGCTGATCGACGGCATCGACAAACCCATCCTCAAGAAATGCGTCGTCGTCAAATCCGACGATGTCGGCAAACACATCCTCAAAGAACGCGTCATCTTCGGACGCGCTGACTTCGACAAACACAACCTCGAAGAACTCATCTTCGAATCCGATGACTTCAAACTCACTCTCGAAGAATACGTCATCTTCGAACACGGCAACGTCGTCGAACTCAACTTCGAAAAAAGTGTCGTCTTCGAATGTCGTGAAGTCGACAAACACAAACTCATCCTCGAAGACGACTTGCTCGACGAAGACTTCGCCACTGCCGAAGTCGGCGTCAAGCATGTCGACATCGAATGATGCGTCGCCGGCCGAGAGATCATCTACAAACAGGACGTCTTCAACCACCACGTCGTCGAGGAAGAACAGTTCGCACGCGAATTCGTCACCGACGTCAAAAATGATGCCCTCATCCAGCCAGTGTGAATCGGCAAAGGCGTCGAAATATTCGTAGTCGTAGATCTCGAACTCGTCGAACAGGACGAGGTCCTCATCTGGAATCAGCGCGTCGTTGCCAAACGAGTATTCGAGATCTTCGTCGGGCAAGAGAGCGTCGTCGCCAAACGACCAGAATTCATCGTCAGCTGCCCAAGCATAATCTTCATACCAGAACCACTCCGTGTCGAAACCAAACGAATCGTCGCTCCAGTCGTAAGTGACCACATCGAACTCGTACCAGCTGTCGTCGACTTTGAATGCGTCGTCTTCCAATGAGAACCAGCCGTCGTCGATCCACTCGGCGTCAGTCCACGTGTCGTAAACGTACCACCCGTCGTACTCGGTCCAGTCCGACACGATCCAGTCGGATTCGTCGTCGCCTGAGAAGTCGAACTCGGCGTCGAAGTTGGGATACCAGTCGTAGCTGAGGTCGGTGTACGCGTAGTCCGCGTCGTCGAACCAGACGGCGTCGAAACCCACAAACTCGTCTTCGATGACTTCGTCAATTCCAGGGTCAGCCGTGGCGGTCGCGGATAGACAGCGACGCGGCTCGGACAGCTCGACCTGAGCGGTCGCAGCGCGACGATTGCGACGGCGACGGGACTGGGACGAGAACAGCCGGTTGACTGAGAGACTCAGAAGCATGATTGAGCAGCCTTGTCGCGACGAGTGGTTTCGCTAAAGGCGGGCGATGTCTTCTGCTTGCTCCATCAGTCAGAAGGTTTGCAAGACTCTCGCAGCAAGGGCCCGCCCAGCGAGACGTGGAATGGGTGTAGCGTGACACTGCACAGAGCAATTCCCGGGCCATACAGGCATCGAAGCTGCTTCCGTGATTCGTAAGTACTTGTATTTTCCGTAGTTACGACTTGGCGCGTTTCTTTCGCCGGTGTTAGCTCGGCCACACCTCAGTTTGGCCTGCGGCAGATTGCGTCACTTTTCGAGGCCCTGCTGCAACTCGCGACACTGTTGTTGCAAACGGCTGAGACGTTGCCGTAGTTCACCGTCCGGCTGTTGCTGGGCCAGCGCGAACAATTCAGTCACAAGTTGTCCACACTGGTTGAGTTGGTCAGTGCCTCCGGGAATGTCGAGGGCTAGGTCGCGTGCCGCCTGTATCAGCTCAGCTTCGGCCTGAAGCACTCGGTCGAGCAGCAGTTGTGGGTCATTCTGCAGCAGCGTCTGGAACTGTTTCATCGCGGTGTCGATGGCCTGGCCAGCCGCTTCCCATTGGCCGAGATGTCCTTCAATCGTACCGAGTCGCAATGCGCACTCACCGTACTGTCGGCGCAGCCAGTCGTCGTGCGGAGCCTCGGTCGCCAGTTGAGCCCGCAGATTACATTCTTCACGTGCAATGCGGCTCGCTTCGCCATAGTCCTCGTGTCCCAGCAGACTGCTTACGAGCTTCTCGCAGGTGAATATCAAGTCGTCCCTGGCCTGCGTGGTTGGGGACTGCGCATGGACTGTCTGAAACCGCGAATGGGCAAGGCGAAATGGTTCGAGTGGATCACGCTGGGAAGCGACGGCCAGGGTCGCCACCTTGAGGTGCAGCACGCCCATGTCCCGTTGCAGGGACATCTCATCGCCAAACGTTGCTTCCATGCCCTTGAGAATGTCCAGAGCCGCAAGGTATTCGGACGTCGCCAGGTTGGCCTGATCAAGCCGTTCCAGGATGTCTCCAAAACGCTGGCGGGCAGCACAGTGCCGACGAGTAGCCTGAATCCATTCTGAACGCTCCATTGCACCGCCCCGCGACTGTGTCGCGGCGGCATCCATGTCTTCTTTGCTGATGTCCCAGGCTTCCTTGCAGCGAGTCTGAGCCTGCAGGAGGACGTTAGTTCGGCTCTCATCATCGGTCATGTTCCGAGCCGCTCGAGCGTCCAGCTCGGACAGACTCAGCAGCACTTCAACCAACGCCGCGCGTGATTGGGTTACCTCTGTTTCGTCAAGTATCATGCCACGTGCCAGTCGCTCGGCGTCCTTCAGACACTGTTCGGCATCGTCGTCGCGGTCAAGTTGCAGATACGTTCGGCCCAGTTCGTTCTGCGCAGCCATCATGGCTAACGCTGCCGCATTGCTGTCGGGAATACTCTTCAGGCCTTCGACGGTCACGCTGAGCAATGTCGCGCGAGTACCGAGTGTCTGAGAATTTGCGGCCAGGTCACCATGGACGTCGTACAACAGACCTTTCGCCAGAGTGAGCATTGCTCTCTGTTGTTCGTCGGCAGCACGCGTTTCCTGCTCGGCAACGTCCTGCCAGTATTCACTTTCGCGAAGAGTTGCGGCAGCAGTTCCGGAGAACCTCCGCCAGTCGATCGCTCCGGCAGCGAGCACAGCGATCACAATGGACGCGCCGACTGCCATGCGAGGGTTCTTTCGCGTCCAACGCCAGTATTTCCGCATCGGACCAATTGGTCGTGCCAGCACGGGACGGTCATCGAGCCAGCGCTGCAGATCGTCCGCAAACGCTTTGGCTGTCTGATAGCGCAGTGACCGCTCTCGCGACATGGCTTTCAGACAGACATTTTCCAGATCGAGAGGGATGCGATCGTTCAGCCGTCCCGGTGGAATCGGATCCTCGTGAAGCACCTGATTGAGGACCATGCGCATCGTCCCCCGAAACGGCAACTCGCCGGACAGAGCTTCGTAAAGCACTACGCCCAGGCTGTAGGTGTCGGTCAATCCTGTGACTTCGGTCGGGTTGATGATCTGCTCGGGGCTCATGTAGGCGGGCGTCCCGGCAATCATGCCCTCTTCGGTCAATAGTTCTTCCGATTCCACCAGCCGGGCCAGCCCGAAGTCGGCGACGCGCAGTCGGTCCGTCACGTCATCAATCAACAGGTTTGACGGCTTCACATCACGATGCACGATCCCCGCATCGTGAGCCGCCTGCAAAGCCGTCGCCGCCTGACGAGTCCATTCCACAAACTGTCGTATGGTCGAAGCTCTGTCCCCTCGAATGCGGTCCTGCAGCGAGCCGCCGGCGATGAACTCCATCACGAGATAGGGTGGCTTATCATCTTCCCCAGGATCGACCTGATACACGGAGATGATGTGGTCATGAGTAAGAGCGGCACATGCGCGGGCTTCCCGTTCGAATCTCGCACGTGCGGAGGAGATCGCAGCCAGCTCTGACTTGAGAGTCTTGACGGCGACGATTCGGTCAAGCTGAAGATCAAGCGCCCGGTACAGCCGCCCGGTCGCACCCTCACCGACAACTTTGAGCAACTCGTAATTACCAAGCCTGCTCGGCAGTTCGATGCTGGAGTCGGTAACTGGCGAAGTCTCTGAAGCCAGCTCAGCCGAAACCTGAGTATCGTCCGGCAACTCGCGCAGTTCATCGATCAACGCCAGCACAGCGTTCTGCTCGTCGGAATCGAGCGCCGCGTTCATTGATCCATCGGAAGACCCGTCATCGGGCAGAACTCCGCCCGTTGAAAGGGTATCAAGCGCCGCCTGACAGACGTCGCACCGATCAACATGAGCCGCGACTGCCGAAACGTCGAGTTCGGTCAGTGTCTCGTTGAGAAAGCTCTGCAGTTGGGCCTGATCTGGACACCGCATCGGGGTTGCTCAGTGGGTTGCGAGCGAACATCACACGCGGCGATTGTAACTCGATCACGCCGCGCGTCTGCAATGTCTGGCAATCGTCCGGCATCTTCCACAAGGTCGCGTGTGTGCGGTAAAACGTTGTCTGGCCGATTCGTCCGGAAATCAGCTTGTGACGGCTTCCGGCGTTTTTCGCGGAACATCGACAGCTTCTGCGGCCGGCCGCGGTCGTTTGGGTGGAGTGGCAACGGCACGAGACTGTTGTGCTTCGGCACAGACCAGATGCACAACATTCTGGGCCAGCTGGTCCATTTCCATGACGAGAACTTCGACGCGACCACACAGATACATGTACATGATCAGTGATGGAATCGCGATTGCGAGTCCGAACGCAGTTGTGAGCAGTGCCATGGCGATTCCCGTCGCGAGCTGATCAGCATTGCCCATCGCCCCTGCACTGGCGATGTCATTGAATGCCTGAATCATGCCGACGACCGTGCCCAGCAGTCCCAGCAGCGGCGTGACGGTGGCGACTCCGTTGAGCACGCGAAGATGACGGCGAAGCTGGCCGACCTGACGTTCTCCCCCGTCGATGATCGCCTGCTCGACTTCAACGCTGGGACGTCCCCACTTGCGAACACCATGAGCGAAGACCGCGGCGATCGAACTGTCGTTCTTCTCGCACAGCTTCAATGCCGTTGCGGCATCAAGACGACCCGCCTTGACGCTGTCCAGAAACGTCTTCACGAAATCGGTCGGAATGACACGGGATTGCCGCAGCACGACCACACGCTCGATCGCGAACCAGACGGCGATAATCGACGCGGCTAGAAACGGGGCAACCCAGTAGCCCATCTGTTCGAAAATCTGAATCGGATGCGTTGGAATTCCTGAGGATTCTGTGGCAACGGGCGGCGATGTCTCTGTTGCCGAATCCTGGCCAACAACCTCGGACAGCGCGGCACTCAAAAGCACCGTTACCGCGAGCGACACTCGCAGAAATCCGGCCGATTGAGCCATCTTCATTCTCACCAGTGCCATCCGAACAAGCCTCCTGAACGCGACACACAGCAATCACTGACGCCATTCTGTTATTCGTCGTCCTGAATCACGCGCTGGCGTGTGAAGAATCGTTGACGCCGGTGTGTTCCGTGGAACCGGAAAAGCCTGGCCAGACAGTCGTGTGGCGACCGAGGACTTTGCAAGGGAGAAGCCCGGCTTTCTGGAAAAGCCGGGCTTCCAGAACGCATCAGAATCTGTCGATCTATTCGGCGGGTTTCGGCACGATCCAGACGTTGCGGAACTGTAGTGGGTTACCGTGGCCCTGCAGTTTGATGGGCCCTGGCGTGCCCTCGGGATCGCTCCGCGAGCCACCAGTCTTGCCGTTGATATCGAGTTTGTCGTGAATCACGATGCCGTTCAGCTTTGCCGTCAACTTCGCGTTTGACACCTTCTTGCCATCTTTGTCCATCCGCGCGTTGGTGAATTCGATGTCGTAAGTCTGCCACTGCAAAGGCGGCAGGCAGGCATTCACAAGCGACTCGGCCTTTGAGTAAATCCCTCCGCACTCATTGTTTTTCCCCATCAGCCCGAACGAGTCTAGGATCTGAACTTCGTAGTGATCAACCTGGTAAAAGCCGCTGTTGCCGCGTCCCTGACCACGCGCATCCGGGCGATACGGCAACATGAATTCGACATGCATGGTGTAATCCATGAATTTTTCGACGGTCAGAATGTCTCGGCCATCCGTGTTGAGCAGTTTGGTTGCCTCGTCCACTCGGCCGCCTTTCCAGGCGTCTTTGTTCTTTCCGTCGAACAGCACGACGGCTCCTTCCGGCGGATCGGCTCCCATTGTCGGGCTCTTGCGTTCCAGACGTTTCAGTTCGAAGGCTGTGCCTTCCTCAGTCTTACCGGACAGAACGCCGCCGGAGATCACTCCCCTGGAAGAAACGTGACCAGCCGGCGGGAACTTGTCGACCGCCGAGAACTGCTTTGGATTTCCGGCCAGATACTTTCTGTCGCCGGTGGTCGGTTCGAACATGGCTTTGCCGTCAGCCAGCGTGCCGTCCATCATAATCCGGTTTTTCCCGTCCCAGCCATTTCCCGGCAGACCGCCGGGATACAGCACTGCCTGAAACATGCCTTTCCCGAGCGCGATCACCTGACCACCCAGTTCCTTGTTACCCAGCTTGCCGGTGTACTCACCCTGAATGGCAAAGTCCGGGGGTAGCGTTTCATCATTCGGATCGGTCCATACGCCGTCCGCGGCCTGCGCGACGAGACCGAGAGAAAGCGTCAGCAACAAACCGGGCAGGAGTCGCGTGGGTGTCATCATGGAGTCGACCTTTCAATGAGGAACCGTTGTGTGGGGTATCGAGTTGGGGAGTCTGCGATCGTCGCTCCCGGCTGTTCTTTGTGAACATCCGCAGGCCCAATCCCGTGCGTCTAGCAGTCGAGTTGCATGGCATGGGGCGATGATCAACCTTTGACGAACGCGGCATCAAACTGATCGAGCACCTGGGCGCCAAGCCTGCAGGCAGTCTGTTTCAGGATACGTCTGAGCTTGATCTGCCTGATACAGGCCAACAGACGGAGACTGCCTGAACAAACCCGCTCGATACAGCTGCGGGGTCTCCCGATCCTTGATGCTCAAACCTGCCAGCGTTACTTTATCCGGCCTCGATGACCCGATGTACGAATCGGGACCCTGAAAGACGACAAGGGAACTCTGACCGCCGCCCATCGCAGGTCGAGCGCTCAAGACGGTGATGCCCGCAACGGATTGACTATCCGAACTGCTTTGTGGGTCGAACACGAGTGCGACGGTTGGACTGCTTGAATCTGACATGGTTGCCACCGGCGGTCATGGAACGTGCGTTGATTTGTCGCCATCTGCGCCGACATGTCGCCGCGCACGCGGACTCCAGCAGTAGCCATGTTCCGAGTTATCATTCACGAATTCTTTACCGTTTTAGGAGACTTGGGCTATGTCGCTCACACTGTCACGCTGGCTGCTGTCGGCGCTACTTCTGATGACCATTACGGCAATGGGGATCTCGCCGGCCATTGCGCAGGACGAACCTGCAGAGGATCCACCGAGTGCAGCCCAACCCGACGATGCTCCGGCTGGTGATGAAGAGCCAGCCGCTGGTGATGACCCCGACGCAGCACCAGCTGGTGATGATGAACCGGCCGCTGGTGACGACCCGGATACGACTGAAGTCGCAGACGAAGATGCACCGGTGGCAAAAGTTCCGGTCGTCATTACTGACACATTCACCGTCAACAACCTGTGGATCATGATCGCCGGCATGCTGGTGTTCATCATGCACCTGGGTTTTGCCACTCTGGAAAGTGGCCTGACGCGTTCAAAGAACACCGTCAACATTCTGTTCAAGAACACCATGATCATCTGCATTGGTCTGCTGACCTACGGACTCATGGGCTTCAACCTGATGTACCCGGGCTTCGGTGAGGAGGACGGTGGATTCTTCAAGTTCGCCGGATTCGGGTTCCTGCTGAACGGGACGGAACAACTCGACAATGGCGGATTCGTTGGTACGACTTACAACGCCGGCTACACGGCATACACGGATTTCTTCTTCCAGGCGATGTTCGCAGCGACGTGCGCAACAATCGTCTCTGGCGCCGTGGCAGGACGAGTCAGGCTGTCGAGCTTCCTCATCTTCTCGACACTGTTTGTCGCGATCTGCTACCCGATCACCGGCTCCTGGAAATGGGGCGCCGGCTGGCTGGACGATGCCGGATTCTATGATTTCGCCGGGTCAACGCTGGTCCATTCCGTGGGCGGTTGGGGCGCCCTCGTGATGGCCATTCTGCTTGGGCCGCGGAAGGGCAAGTACGTCGACGGAAAAGCACAAGCGATTCCGGCCAGCAATGTGCCACTGGCAGCCGTGGGCGTGTTCCTGCTGTGGGTCGTCTTTTTCTGTTTTAATGGCGGGTCCGTACTGACTGCTGATCCCGGCGCGGTTTCGCTGGTGCTGGTCACCACATCAATGGCTGCCGCAGCTGGTGGCTTTACTGCGGCGGTCGTTTCCTGGGCCTTCGCCGGTAAACCCGACCTGACGATGGCCTTGAACGGTATTCTGGCCGGACTTGTCGGCATCACCGCGGGTGCTGATCAGATGAGTGGACTGGACTCAATCATCATCGGCATCATCGCCGGTGTCCTGGTCTACTTTGCCGTGATCACCATCGATTCGAAGTTGAAGATCGATGACCCTGTCGGTGCCGTGAGCGTGCATCTTGTGTGTGGAATCTGGGGCACGCTGGCCGTCGGTCTCCTTGGTGCCAAAGGTTACTTCGGCGGTGGTGAGAGCTGGGACCAACTGGCCGTTCAGGTTAAAGGCATTGTCTCCATTGGAGCTTTCACGGTTCTGTTCGTTGGAATCGTTGGCATCATTCTGAAGGTGACGATGGGTCTGCGCGTGGACCCTGAAGAGGAAAGTAAGGGATTGGACATCGCCGAGCACGGTATGGAAGCCTATCACACCATGTGACGCTCACTCGGTAGATAGTATGTGACGGACTCCGCAGCATGCGGAGACCAGACGAAATCGACGCCGCGGAGCAATTGCTCCGCGGCGTCGTTCATTGCGCATCGATGTACGAGCGAAGAGCGGCCGGCAAATCTCAGCGGGTTCCGTACTGCTGTGGGAACGTTGCTCCGACCGGTGAGTACGTCGGCTGTACAGGACTGTAACCCGGTGAGAAAGTCACTGGCGTCGGTTGCTGAGTCGGAACCGGCGTGGGAGGACGCGTGCTTGGGACTGGGTTAACTGGAGTCGGATAAAGTTGTCCGGTCTGAGGCTGAGGCGTGCCATACTGTGGCGGCGCTGGATACTGCGGTTGCTGGTACTGGGGCTGCTGGTATTGCTGCGGAGGATAGTACCCCGTTGCAGGCTGCCGATTCTTGCAGTTGCAGGGCGGTTGTCCGTAACCAGGCTGGGGAGTCCAGTTTGTCGGCGGCGAGAAGTGCGGTCCGGAGCTGGTGGGGCCATAGTTGGGCAGCGGATACTCACCAACCACGACACCATCATAGATGACGCTACTGCCTCCGAAGCATGGGTCACAGCAGATGGGCTCACAGGGGGACGGACAGGGGCTGCACGCCGAGTACGACTTGAATGTCAGCTTGCCGAGTCCTTTCGAGAGTCTGCGCCGCAGTTTCGAGAACAGACTTTCTTTGGGGCAGCATGACGTCACACATGTGGAGCACGAGCTGCCGAACATTTCGTGGCAGACCGGTTGAATCACACCCTTGCCATCGGATTCAGAAAATTCGTGGCTGATGCGGCGCAGTTGACTGGCCGGACGCTGATGTTTGATTGGTCGTAACGGAGACAGGCCGGCCGATGGAACAGCGTCTTCATTAAATGACGGCACGGCGGGTGGCACAGTCGCTTCCGGAAGCCGTCTCGGAACATTACCGCTGGTTGGTCTGGGAGACGGCAACACAAGTCGTTGTTCATCAGGACCGGGCTCGTAGGGGACGGCCATAGGTTCGATCGGCTGGAAGGAACCGTGATCGTTGTGCTGATCGCCCCGAGAGACGAAGCGTGGAAGTCCCAGACGCGGGAGGCCCAGGCGGGGTAACCCGTTGCCGACTCGCATAGGGATGTAGCCGCGACACTGGGAACACGACTGGCAACCAGCCGTCCCGACTGCCAGCAGCAGTCCGGTGGTGAACAGAGCGAATGCGCGCAGAGTGACTCTCATGGTGTGGATGCCTGCTGAATATCAAAAGCGGGTATCTCAATGGTGTGCCTGGCCAGGGGCGTGCGTGGTCTTTCTGTCCGTGCCAAACTCCTGTCGGCTCCGGAATTCCGAATGCGTGTTCACACACAAGCTCTGGCGGCTCAACGCGGCATCCTGCCCGACGGTAAGCCTTGTTGAGATCGGCTTACGAGGCAGCGAGAGTCGAGCAGACACGGCCGATTACCGCCGTGTTTGCCGACGTCGGTCTGTCTGGCACTGAGTTTCGGCGGGCACGAGCTGTCGCCTCTGCAACCAATCTGAAGCCTGCGCCGATCGTGCCGACAATTGGACCCGCATCATGCCGGTCGCGCTGATTCGCGCGGGTACGCACCGTGCAAATGGGGCTGGGTCGCGGCAACGCCCTTGACTGTTTCGCAGATTGCGTGACTCGGAATGCGCCGGTCATACGTCTTCTGGAACAGGCGGCGGTTCCGGACGTCCGCCGGGATGATCGCCTTTGATTGCGTGCACATTCTCGCGGACCCAGATGTTCCGAAACCGGGTCGCGTTGCCGTGGAACTGAAGGTTGATCGATTCCTTCTCCGCATGCTTCTGATATCTCGGTGGTGCGGTGTAGGAGGTGCCGCCCTGCAGCTCGTAGTGATTCTGAATAACGACGCCATTGTGCAGCACGGTCACAAAAGCCGAGCTTTGCACGGACCCGTCGTCATTGAATCGAGGAGCTGTGAAAATGATGTCGTATGTCTGCCATTCACCCGGACCACGGCAGGCATTCACGATCGGTGGGGTCTGCTTGTAGATAGCACCGCACTGACCGTCGTAGTACGTCGTGTTCTCGTACGAGTCCAGCACCTGCACCTCGTAGCGTCCCATCAGGTAGACGCCGCTGTTCCCGCGTCCCTGACCGCTGCCCTTCACTTCCGAGGGCGTTGCAAACTCAAGATGCAACTGGCAATCACCAAACTTCCGCTTCGACGAGATGCTGCTCTTATGCGTCGTCACGGCACCGTCGGCGACAATCCAGTTTTCGCCATTGTTCCATTCCGACATATCCGTACCGTCGAACAGGACAATTGCATCGGACGGGGCAGACCCGGATTGGCCCGGATCAATGATCGTTGGCTCAGGCCATTGAATGCCGCTCTTCCATTCCTGGAAGAAGTATGCGGCTCCCAGTGTGCCCGTGCCGGACACAACAGCCAGCAAGCCGAACAATGCGATCAGTTTATGGGACAGTTCTCGGTGTTGATTCATGTTGCAGTCTCCTTTTTCGGGTATCACTTCGGACTTGGAAAGTGGGAATCATTGATTTCCGAACAGCCGCGTAGCGGCGGCAGCATATTCATGGCGTTTGTGAAGATAGTTTTCTCGTCCCTTCGAGCCACCAGTCTTGTTGGCTAGAGAGAGCAACTCGATCACCGTAACCGGGCGGTGCTGTTCCGTTGATCCGGTTCCGAATCTCGTCAATCAGCGCGGCATGAACGCCGGGCCACAGATCCGTGGTTTCCAGATACGGGTTCATTCCGGGAAACGGCGACGGCATTGCGGTGTCCTCGACATGACGGTTCGCCCGCGATCGTACCACGAAGCACCGCGGGTCGCTCGCCGTGGATCCAGGGGGGAGAGGGAACTCGTCTGACTGGTTCCCTCTCCTCGCTGGGGGTTTTCGGGTGGGATGATCTACTGATCTAAGGGCACAGAGTAACGCCTGGGCGTTAGAATGAATCTGTCGGCAGGCGGCGTGTAGCCCGCCCAGCGGGCCTGGTCTCGCACAGCCCAATGAATGAAGATTACTGTCACCACACTTAGACCGGAGATTCGACATGTCCAGACACGATCGTCGAGAGTTTCTTGCAAACGTTGGATAGGGCGGACGAGTCGGATGATCGGATGACGTTTGGTTCGCTGGAGCCGCTGGTCGGGCTGATGCAGGACACGCCGCCGGGCAAGTTGCAGCCGATGCTGGTCAAGAAGATCCGTTCGGGTGTTGAACTCAAGACGCTGGTGGCCTCTGGAGCGCTGGCCAACGCACGGAGTTTTGGCGGACAGGACTACGTTGGCTTTCACACGATCATGACGCTGATGCCTGCCTGGGAGATGTCGCAGCTGATGCCGAAAGGCACTGAAGCGCTGCCCGTGCTCAAGGTTCTGTACCGCAACGCCGAACGAATACAGCAACACGGCGGTCGCGAAACGGAAGTGCTCAAGCCGATCAGTGGCGATGCGTTGTCCCACGAGCGCGGCGGCGAACGACTGCAGGCCGTGATGCGGACCGGCGAGATGGACGCTGCCGAGCAGACTTTTCACGGGCTGTCGCAAGGCGATCCCGCGGACGCCTTCAACGCTCTGCAACACATCGTGCACGACGACATCAATGTGCATCGCGTTGCACTCGCCTGGCGGTCCTGGGATGTGCTGCGACTCACGGGCAAACAGTATGCTCACACGCTGCTGCGACAGTCTGTTCGCTACTGCGTGCAAGAGGAAAATAACTGGATCCGCCCGAAACGAAACGGAGACCTTCCGATTCGAACGACGTTGCCGAAGATGCTTGACCAGTACAAACTGATCGGCAGGAAGCCGGGCACGAAGCAGGGAGATGACCAGTGGCTTGCTGAGCTGTCGACTGCCGTTTTTGCTGGTAGTCGCGAACAGGCTGCCGAAGCCGTCGCCTCGGCGCTGGCCGACGGATACGCATCCGAAAATGTTGGCGAGGCGATCGCGCTCGCCGCAAACCGATTGGTTCTGCATGATCCGGGACGCGCGAAGGACAACGACCGCAAGGGCCATTGCGAGAGACTGAAGGGCAGCGTCCACGGCGACTCAGTCGGCGTCCACGCTTCGGACGCTGCGAACGCCTGGCGGAACATTCTCGCGTCAGTAACCACCGCAACACCATGGCCAGTCTGGTTACTGCAGCGTTTCATACTGCCGGTCGGGCGGACCGCGTTGGCCAAGATCCATATGCGCTCGCCGAACAACAGGAAAGCTTGCGTGGCAAAGACTCGGCTGGACTGCTCGCCGAAACGGACAAAGCGATCCGCAGCCAGGACCAGTCGCGTGCCGCCGCGACGGTCGCACTTTACGGTGAACACGGGCACGCTCCCAAACCCGTGTTCGATCTTCTCCTGAAGTATGCCGTCAGCCAGGACGGCGCTCTTCACGCGGAGAAGTACTACCAGACCGTCACCGAGGAATTCCAAAGTGGTCGCGCAGCATTCCGCTGGAACCACCTGATCGGCCTGGCCCGCGTCACCGCCAGCGAATGCGGCTGGCCTGCCCCCGGACACGACGACGCCTCAAGGCTGTTGAAAGGGTAGCGAGCAATCCAGAAAACCATCATCGGATGACTTTCCCTGGCCGCCACGCCTTCGACGGCCAGGGCTCCGGATGCGGGTTGATTCCCGGGTGATGGGTGGTGGCGGTTGCTATGCAACCGGCATGACGCAGCCACACGAGGCCAGCGTATAGAACACATTTAATCCGAATAGCCCTGCCGTTGCCTCTCGCCGCTTCGCGGCCCTGTTTGCAAGCAAACACGGCCACCCTTGACGCGTGAGATCAATCAGGGCCACCCCGCGGCGTCGGATACACGTGGACAGTTGTCTTGGTTTCCGGACGCACCGAGCGACTTACGATTGGTCGTTGCGCGGAGTTTCGAGCAGCGAATAAATTACTTCTCCGGAGTCCTGGAAATGGCCTGTTCGACATTGGGTTTGTCCAATGTCTACGGCCACGAACTGGATTCTATCGGGCGCCGTGTATTCACTGTGAGCAAATGTTTTGGCTTCCTCACCTGACGGGCCACTGATTGAGAGGACGGAAATGGACGACAAGGACACAAGGGCCTACCGTAAGATCTACGAATGGGCACGGGACGCCGAGCGACCAGGAGGTGGACTTGATTGGTATTCTGTTGATCGTATTGGGAATGTTGCTGCCTTTTGCACCGCAGGATTCGGCCCCGTACCAGACGCCATTGTTGAGGCAGGAAGGGACGCGTTTTTGAAGCTCATGGAATTCATGGAAGAACTTGATGATGTGCCACTTCACGCAGGTGGTTTCGAGCCGATCACGAAACGGGGAATGGCAGTATTTGATTTTGAACCAGACGG
>CAYSJO010000268.1:0-6753 GCA_964431285.1 uncultured Planctomycetaceae bacterium | reverse complement strand
ACCGCAAACTGGAAGAAGCCCGCCAGCGACGTCAGGACCCAAGGGCAGTTGCCTGACACTCAACTCGATCCCACAATGAACTCAAACTCAACTCGCTAACGCCAGCCTGCTCAAATTCCAGTTCCCGCTGAACCAGCACAGACTCGTACTCGCGTGTTGTCGGTGACTGGACAGTTTCCGGCAATCATACAAGCCCGAACTGCAAGCGAGTGAACAATTGCGGTGCCGTTCACTCGCTTGCGCGTCGGGCTTGTATTGTTGCCGATTCGCACCAACCGATGGCAAATCAGGACATCCAACTGGCCCAAACATTTACGGTTCGTCGTACTCGATCGGACATCCGATCGGCTTCGTTTCCGTGATCTCCGGCTTCTCGCCTTTGAGCACTGCCACGATGGCGTCACGCAGGAATCGCTCCTCGACGCGGTCCGCGTACAGGCTGTTGTCTATCTTTCCCATGTAGGCGATGCGGCGATCGCCATCGAGCAGAAAAACGCTGGGAGTGCAGAAGGACCCGTAGGACTGTCCCGTTTTCTGATCCGGGTCCTGCAGATAGGCGAATGGGTACTTCTTCTCTGCGGCTCGCTTCTTCATCGCGTCGAGACTGTCGGCCTCAATGAGGCTCACACTGATAGCGACCGTAACAACATCTCGTTTCTGAAAGTCACGAGCCAGTTGGATCAACCGTTCCTCGTACGCCTTGGCAACCGGACAATGATTGCAGGTGAAGACGACGACAACAGCCTTTGCCTTCTTCAGGTCGGACAGACTGTGACGCTTCCCGTCCGTGCCTTGCAGTTCCTTCCACAGCGGTCCCTTGTCGCCGACGTCGACTTTGCGATTGAACTTTGCAGGCTCGACAAATGAGATTGCGGGCCCGCCGAGTATGAGTGCGACAAGGCTGCCGACACAAACGGTCGTCGTGTTCTTCATCAGTGAATCCTGAATCGTGGCAGTTAATGGGTGTGCGAAGTCGACTCGCACCACTACATGTTGGCCAATGCAGGGAATCATGCAAGATACGCCTGGATGTGGTTTACGCGGTCAGATGACATTCCTATACACTGAAAGGCGTGTTCGGATGTCCGTCACCGGGCACCCAGTCCAACAATTCTCCATCGATTCATGATGGCGGACAATGACTGAGTCGTTCTGGAACAACCTCTCACGCAGCAACCTGCTAAAGAATGAACAACT
This sequence comes from uncultured Planctomycetaceae bacterium, assembly GCA_964431285.1. GTDB lineage: Bacteria > Planctomycetota > Planctomycetia > Planctomycetales > Planctomycetaceae > CAUZFZ01. Next base: position 5,556 of record CAYSJO010000268.1, on the reverse strand, counting down.
TCAGGCAGCGAGCGAGCGATACACGGAATCGTCGGCGGATGAGGACCGAACGGTCACCCGCTGGTTGGCAGAGCAGGGTTGGCTGACAGGATGGCAGGCGGAAATGCTGGTCGCCGGCCACAGCCGCTTTTTTCTCGGTCGTTACCGTCTGATGAACCTGTTGGGCCAGGGTGGCATGGGTGCTGTGTTTCGCGTCGAGCAGGCGCCACTGGGGCGCATCGTAGCGCTCAAGGTACTGGCCCGCCGATTGATCGAAGACGACGACGCCAACGCGCGCTTTCGGCGGGAAATCGAATCCGCCGCCGCACTCGTGCACCCCAATATCATCACAGCTTTCGACGCGGATTGCGTCCAGGGTTCACACTTTCTGGTGATGGACTATGTAGAGGGACGCGACCTGGCATCGGTACTGAAATGGCGAGGCCCGCTGCCAGTTGGTGAGGCGTGTGAGTATCTGCGACAGGCCGCGCTCGGTCTGCAACATGCCTGTGAGCGGGACATGGTCCATCGCGACATCAAGCCAGGTAATCTGCTGGTGCATCAACCGCAGGGTCAACTTCCGGTTGTCAAAATCCTCGAGATGGGCCTGGCCCGATTCACAAGCGAGACGACGGAGGCGGTGCTCTGACGCAGGCTGGTCAGGTGGTGGGGACTCCGGATTACATCGCTCCCGAGCAGGCAATCGACTCACACAGTGCTGACATACGAGCCGACATTTTCAGTCTGGGCTGCACGCTGTTTCGCCTGCTGACCGGACAGCTTCTCTGGCCGGATGGTGGCGTCGTGCAGAGGCTGATGGCACGCCGTGTTCACGACGCTCCGCTCATCGGAACAATCAGGTCAGATGTCCCCGCTGAGTTGGAAACAGTGATCGCACGGATGTTGAAGCGGCAACCGGCCGAGCGATTCGAGACACCTGGCGAGGTCGCTGCAGCACTGACACCCTTCGCGGTGGCGACAACCGACGATGTCTTTGGACAGGGACAACACACGACGACTGGCGATGCTTCAACAACATTGAATGAGAGGTCGTTGCTGGATCGGTTGCCAATACAACCGGACGCCGGCACTTTGAACCTCTTACACTCGCTTGCCAGTGAAGCGACGTTTATTGAACGTCCCGAACTTGCAGATATCCCGTCAGAGATTGCAACCACGGCCGGAACTGCAGGGTCCGATTCTCTGCATACCCAGCTTGAACGACGCAAACATGCAGACCATCAACGGATGTGGATCGGCGGAACTATCGCCGTTCTGCTGATGGCTGCGATTGGTGGCTGTTTGCTGTGGAACGCTCAACAGCAGACGAGAATCGTGATCGATTGGAACGATTCGGATCGCCAGGGAGCGAGTCTCGAAGTGGACGGCCACGCACACATCGTGCCGGTGACCGGACAACTGATTTTCATCGGCAAGCCCGGCAAGCGGATCGTTCGAATGGAACGATCGGAACTCGAACCGATTACGCAGAGCGTCACGCTCGAACCTGGTGGTTCAGCCGTCATACGCCCCGAATGGCGACCAACTCGTGAGACCGCACGGCAAAAAGAGTTTCAGCAACTTCGCAGTCAGGTGACCGCCGCGCTGGCTGCAAATGCGGACGATGCAAAACAGTCACAGTTGCGCGACGTTGTCGTCGGTTTTCGATCTGTCCAGCTGGGAACATCCGAGTCGTTGCAGGCGGCATCGCTGCTGCGGTCACTGCCGGCGTTTGAGGATGAACTTCGGCAGTCAGAGATTTCCCCGTATGAACTCGGCATCGCCACTGACGAGGGAAACCGTGCTCCCAGGGAACTGGTCGCCATCATCGGAGACAGCCGGCTGCGGCACGCCGGGCATATGTCATATCCCACTTTCAGCCCCGATGGTTCGCAGCTGGTGACTGCGGGCAACGATCGCGTTCTACATTGCTGGAATCCACAGACCGGTCAGTTGGTTCGGACAGTCCTGGGTCCTACCGGTGTGCAGAGTCTGGCATTCTCCGCAGACGGAAAGTTTGCCATCGGTTCGCACGAACTATGGATCTTTGACAGGTTCGATGGTGAGTTGCTGCAGAAAATCGACACCGGCACGGGCCATGTGAGTCTGAAGTTCGATTCAGCGGGAAAGACGATCGCGTTTCATGATGAACGTGGTCTCCGGTTTGCCGACGTGGAGACTGGAGAGGTCAACTTCGATGAACCCGCCTGGGAAACCGCATTCAGTCCACAGGGAAATCTGATCTCGCTGGTCGACAAGACTCGGGGACTCGTACGAGACCGTGACAGCGGCCAGATCGTGTGCGAGTTTGAGTTCCCTGAGAGCAACGGAACAAACATCCGCTGGAGCCCGAACGGTCGTTTACTGGCAGTCATTGGAACAGACATCTCGGGAACGATGTTGGTCGACGCACGAACGGGTGAGCTGTTCCGGGACATCTCGTGGGGTAAGGACGTAAGAGTCGCATTCCATCCCGACTCGACCTTGATCGCGATCGATGACCGATCCGGTGCGACCTTTCTGCGGAGCATTGAAACGGACGAAGTCATTCACGAATGGGGGAGCGGCATCATCAGCCTGGCTTTCAGTCCGGACGGTAAGACTCTGGCCACAGGCACATGGTACGGCGAAGTGCAGTTTCGAGATGCTCGAACGGGGCAGATTCGGCCGCAACAGCCACCGATGACGACGTCTGTCAGTGTCAGCTCAGATGGGAGAACCATCGCCACAGGACACACTGACGGGTCGATCCGACTGACCGATCTGGCGACCGGTGAGTCAGGGGATGCCCAGAGCCAACAAACGCTCGCCACAGTCAGACACACCACAGCGACCTGGTCAGTCGAGTTCTACCCGTTCGGGCGTTGGTTGGCGTCTGTCGGCGCTGACGGTCGATTGCGCATTCAAGATACAGATTCCAGTACAGAGATTGGCTCATTCGATGGGCATGATGACTTCCACGTGACCGACGTTGCATTCAGCAGGGACGGCAAATTCATCGCTTCAGCAGGCAACGATGAAACGATTTGCGTCAGAAACCGGGAAACACCAGATGTCGTGACGTTGATCCTGTCTGAAATCGGCATGGATCACATGAGCAGCCTCGCACTCGATCGGCACGGTACGCTGATCGGTGTCGCTGACCGTGAGGGAAGAATGGCGGTGTGGGACCTGAAGTCGAAGCAGAAAGTAGACTCGCAAAGCGGATACTCAATCGTGTTTAGTCCCGACGGACGTTTCTACGCCACGGGTTCGGCGGATGGGACCGTCAATCTGTCGGACGCGAAGACGCGCAAGCACGTGAGATTTGTAGTCAAGCATCCTCAATCCGTGCGTGCGGTCGCGTTCAGTGCTGATGGCCGCACGCTGGCCTCGGCGTCCTCAGATGGGCTCATTCGGCTGGCAAAGATCGATCGCAGCAAAGTGGAACGGGATCCTCGTGAGATTCAATTCAGTCCGCATGTCGGCAACATCCGTCAGCTCGTCTTTACTCCCGATGCCCGGCACCTGGTGACCGCCAACCAGAACGGCACGGTCTTCGTGTTGCGGCTGGAGGCGCGCAACTAGTCGTCAGACGGGCGGTTGTCTCCGCAGTCGATCCTGCCTTCATCCGGAGTGGACCGAACGGCTCGCCACATCCAGCGGGATTGCTCCTCGCTGGCTCGTGACTGCAGCAGCAGTGACAGCACGTGCGACACGATCAGTGTGCTGAGCCAGGCCGACGGAACGACCAGATGTGTCGAGAACGCGTAGTCATCACCAAACAACTCGCGGCTGTAGCTGGTGCAGATGCCAACAACTTCGCCGATCAACACAGCGGGAATCACAGTCTGAGGCGTTGCGGAACGCGAAAAGATCGCCAGCAGGAACAGCGCGCCAAGCGGGCCGAGGAAACAGTTAAAGCCCTTCTGACACAGATCGATGATGTTTGTGCCCTTCGACAAGTGGAACAGCGAGATGGTGGTCACCACAACGATCACACCCATCGACGCGGTCAGTACACGAGCCAGTTTCAGTTCGTCGGCCTGCGTGAGTGGTTTCGAACGGAGCTTTCGGGCGAAATCGACGGTGACGATTGTGGAGATCGAATTCGCTCCCGAGTCGATCGTTGACATCGCTGCCGCAAACAGCGCCGCAATCACCAGTCCACGGACACCAGCCGGTAGATAGAGCCGGATGAACTGGGGAAATACTCTGTCCTGCGCCGGCGTACGAATGTCTGGATTCTCCGACATCAGATCCTGTTGTGTCTGCAGCATGTCGCCGGAGACGTGTCCTTCGCTCAGCACGAAGTACATCAGTGACATGCCGACGCCAGCCAGCAGGACTCCCAGCAGTGTGCTCGATAGAGCGTTAATCAGAAAACTCTTCCGCGCGGCCCAGGCGTCCTTCAAGGAAAAGTAGCGCTGCAGGGCGACCTGATTGGCTCCGTGCGTGCACGAGTGCCAGAAGAACATGCCGATCGCGATCGAAAACACGGTCGAGCGATTCGTCACATCGAGCGAGAACCACTCGACCTCTTCATGTTTGTACTGGCTGGAGAACTCCATCCAGTCGCCCAGTCCCGTGCCGGTCTGCCAGGCCACCGCGCCCATCGTGAAGAATGCTCCGCCAATCAGGACGAAGAACTGCGCCCCGTCCGTCCATACGACTGCTCGCAATCCACCCAGGGTCGTGTACAGAATCGAAAACAAGCCGACCCCCAGAATGACCGCGTGCATGTCGGCGTCGGCCTGATCCAAACTGAAGAACCAGCCCAACTGCAGATTTGCGATCTCGACCATCGCTCCACTGGCAGTCAGCACAACGACTGCGATCCAGCCGAGTAACAGACACATGCAGAACACGGCGGCGATGACGCGTGTGGCGTAATTGAAGCGACGCTCCAGGTACTCGTACGCACTGGTCAGGTTCAACCGCATGAAAAAGGGAATCCACACGAACCAGACCACCAGCAACACCAGTGGCAACCCCACCTGTCGCGTCAGAAAGCCGATGCCCGTGCGAAACATCTCGCCGGGCATGCCCAGATAAGTGATGGTCGAAAGCAGCGACGCGATCAGGCTGATTCCGACAGCCCAGGAAGGCAGGTCGCGTCCGCCCAGAAAGAAGTCCTCGGTGGACGCGTTGCGACGCGCGATGCGAAACCCCATCGCCAGCATGATGGCGAGGTAGGTGCCGACCACAGCGAAGTCGATTGTTGTCAGTCCGCCAGACGATTCTGCGAGCATACCGAGGCTCCAACAGCGCGTGCGTTAATACCTGCAGGAAGCACTCTGGCGTGAGTGGGTAAAAAAATACAAGCCCGACTCGCAAGCGAGTGAACCACTTACAGTCTGATTCACTCGCTTGCGCGGCGGGCTTGTATTGTTATCCAAAATGGCGCGTCACACGGTACCGACGGCCTCTGCATTGAGGTCGCGGGCAGACCCGAGATCGGGAGACGTGGCCAGTTCGCTCCGAAGCTGCCGACACGTTTCGCCGAGTTGATCCAGTCGGCCGCGGTGCTGCGCAATCTGCTGCAGCTCTTCCTCCAGACGCGGGAACAGGCCTCCGGTCAGCTTCTGCTGTGCCATA
>CAYSJO010000267.1:0-16686 GCA_964431285.1 uncultured Planctomycetaceae bacterium | reverse complement strand
CATGTCAACAATGAAGGGCACGGTCGTCAAAGTGACCGGTCAGTGCTGACGGCTTTGCAACATCCTCAGGTGCTCGTGTATGTCTCTGGCCCGCTTCAGCGTGCGGAATCCCGTGTTCGTCAACATGTTGATGCTCGTCATTCTGGCGGGCGGGACGAGCTTCGCGCTGACGCTCGTCCGCGAAATGTTTCCCGAGTTTCGACCGAACAAACTGGTCATTACCGCCATTCATCCTGGAGTGCAGCCGCAGGAGATTGAGAAGGCCATCACGATCAAGATCGAGGAGGCTGTCCGGGACGTCGAGGGCGTCGAGAAAGTCAATTCGACCGTTTCCGACAGTCAGAGCATCACCACACTCACATTGTTTAATGATGTGGAAGACGCTGAGGCCGTGCTTAACGAGGTCAAGCGCGAGATCGATGCCCTGCCTGATCTGCCGGATGATCTGGAACGTGTCACGGTTAACAGTTTTGAGCCCCTGCTGCCAGTCATTTCGGTCGCCGTTTTCGGAGCGGGCGACGAGACGGACCAGAAGGAAACCACACGTTTCGTGCACGATAGCCTGCTGGCTCTCCCTGGCGTCAGCAGGATCGTGGCCAAGGGGATCCGTGACGACGAGATCAGTGTCGAGATCATTCCCGAACGACTGCTCGAATACGACATCACGTTCAGTGAAGTGGCCGATGCAATCCGCCGCACCAATCTCGACATCTCCACGGGGGAGCTGCGTGGGGCACGTACGACGGTCTCGGTGCGAACGATCGGTGAAGAACTGCGTGGAGAGGATCTGAATGACATCGTCATCCGAACCGCGACCGGCGGCCGCAACGTGCGACTGGACGACGTGGCTGTTGTGCACGATGGCTTCATCGACGTTGATATCGAGGGTTACTTCAACTCGCAGCCCGCGATGGGCTGCGACGTCTACAAAACGAAGTCGCAGGACGCGATTCAGATCTCGATGATGATCAAGGCCTGGGTCGCGGGGAAACAGGACAAGCCCTTCGACCCGTTCGGCTTCGACGCGGCCCAAGCCAGTCCGTTTTACATCCGGCCGTTCGTAACCGTCGGCGCCGGCTGGTCTCTGCTGGCTCACACAATTGCCGGCCGGCCGGACCCGATGGAGATCTACGAGCAAAGTCGGCGTGAACCCCTGCCGCACGATTTCGAACTGGGGCTCAATACCGACCTCGCCCGTTTCATCGAAGGCCGGCTGGACCTGATGGCCCGCAACGGACGGACTGGACTGATCCTTGTGCTGATTTCGCTGGTCCTCTTCCTCAACTGGCGCGTCGCATTCTGGTCGGCGATCGGACTGCCTGTCAGTTTTCTGGGCACGTTCATCGTGATGTGGCTATGCGGCATCTCGATCAACCTGCTCTCCGTATTCGGTCTGATCATCGTTCTGGGAATCATCGTCGACGACGCGATCGTGATTGGTGAGAACATTTGCCGGCATGTGGAGGACGGTGTCCCTGCCAGGGAAGCGGCTGTGATCGGCTCACAGGAAGTGATGTGGCCGGTGATCATCGCGGTCGCCACGACGATTGCCGCATTTGCTCCAATGCTGTTTATCCGAGGCACGATCGGCGACTTCATGGGAGAGCTGCCAATCGTCGTGATGGCGGCCCTGAGTGTTTCACTGATCGAAGCACTCATCATTCTGCCATCGCACCTGCGAAACCTGCCCAGTCCCGAAGAAGAGCAGCGACGTCGCGAAGCCGCAGGGGAGCCCGGACTGTTGCGGCGGCTGTTCGTGCGACTGATCGAAAAACAGGAGAGGTTCATCCGCGATGTCGTGCAGCACCGTTACGAGCGGTTTCTGCGAATCGCTCTGCGATGGAAGTTCGTCACGATCTGCACGGCGGTAGCGACGCTGATGACATCATTCGGACTGGTCGCCGGCGGAATTGTGCCCTTCGTTTTCGTGCAGGACATGGACAGCGAATCCATGATCTGTAACGTCGAGATGCCGATTGGAAGTCCGATCGAACGTGTGCGTGCACGTGTGCGGCAGATCAGCGACTTCGCGAAGCACGCTCCTGAAGTCGTGAACGTGCAGGCTTTTGTTGGCGTGCAGGTCGACGTCGCTGGCGAGGGGGCCGTCGCGCTGTTGGATCAAACGAATCTCGGCCAGCTTGTGATTGAGCTGCAGGAATCGGATGCGCGTGAACGTTCGGGGGGACGGTCAAGCAACGAACTGCTCGCCGAATTCCGAAAATTTACAGACGTGCTGCCCGAAGCAAATTCTGTGCGGTGGCTCCCCTTGAATGGAGGCCCCGGTGGCAAAGACATCGTCGTCCGGGTCAGTGGTCCTGAACGGGACCACACACGCGAAGTGGCGGCACTGTTGAAACAGGAAATCAGCCGCTATGCAGGCGTCTCGGATCTTGATGATGACAACGACCGCGGCAAACGAGAGGTTCAGGTGAGGCTGCTTGAATCAGCCGGCGCCACCGGTGGCAACACGGCAGCGCTGGGAACGTATCTGCGATCCGGTTTGTACGGCTACGAGGCACGGCGACTCACGCGCAACCGTGAAGACGTCCGCATCATGGTGCGGCTGCCCAGAGAATACCGCGAAAGTGTCTATCACCTGGAATCTCTGTGGATCCCAACCGACGGACTGCCAGGCGAGCGCGGCTGGGTACCACTGCGACAGATTGCTCAACTGAATGAAACGGAAGGCGTGACCTCGATCCATCGCAGTGAGCAGGAGCGTTCGATTACGGTGTTCGCCGAAGTTGACGACGAGCAGGGCAAGACCTCAGACATCCTCAGCGGTGTGCGCGGCACTTTCGAATCGGACATCGCGCCGCTGTACCCGGATGTGACGATCGAATTCCTGGGCAGTCATGAGGAAATGACGACGGCGTTCTCCGGACTCAAACTGGCGTTCCCGATTGCTCTGCTGCTCATCTTCATGATGCTGGCCGGACTGTTTCATTCGTACGCCCAGCCGCTGGTGGTCATGGCCGCAATTCCGTTCGGTTTCCAGGGAGCCATCATCGGACACCTGGTCACCAGTAATCCCATCACGATCCTGAGCCTGATCGGCATGATCGCGCTGTGTGGGATTCTGGTGAACGACGCACTAATCCTGGTCGACTTCATCAACATCCGCGTCAAACGTGGGATGAGCCCCTTCGAAGCAAGTGTCGAGGGCGCGCGCCTGCGATTACGCGCGATCCTGCTCACAACGCTGACAACCGCAGCAGGCCTGACCCCACTGATGTTCGAAACAAGCTTTCAGGCCAAGTTCATGATCCCAATGGCCGTCACACTCACCTTCGGCCTGATCTTCGCAACAGTACTGACCCTGATCATCGTCCCCGCATTGAATCTCGTGTTCCTCGAACTACGTATGCACCTGACGGGGCCTCAGGAAGCAGAGAACAGTACTGGTAGTGGGTGACTCGTAACCACTCCAGCCGTCGTCTACTGTCAGGAAGAGAAACCGCGACGCCTCGCGGTTTCCATCTTCACTCGTCGGCCTGCCGGAGAATTGCCATGCGAGGGCTGTCAGTCATTGCCATGTTGTCGACCGTATTCGTCTGCCAGTCAGCGCCCGCCGATGCCCCGGTCAATTATTCGAAGCTCGGAGTCACCAGAACAACGGAGACATACAAGACCGTTGGCGACATCGAGCTGAAGCTGCACATTTTCGACATGGCTCGACCCGGGCACACGCCAACCCCGGAAGGCCGCACGGCCATCGTGTTCTTCTTCGGTGGTGGCTGGAAGAGTGGCACAACAACGCAGTTTGAACCTCACTCAAAATACTTCGCGACGCGCGGGGCACTGGCGATCACGCCCGAATACCGAAACCGCAACAAACACAATTCGACGGCGACGCAAAGTGTCATGGACGCCAACTCGGCCATCCGCCGGGTGAGAAGAAACGCAACGCGGCTCGGCGTTGATCCCGCCAAAGTGGTCGCGGGTGGTGGCTCTGCGGGAGGGCATCTTGCAGCGGCTGTGGCGACACTGCCCGAGTTCGATGAGCCTGGGGAAGACACCTCAATCAGTTGCATCCCAAACGGCCTATTGCTGTTCAATCCAGCTGTCGCCCTGCGGCACGAGGCTTTCAATATCGAACGGGACTCAGACCGGTACCGAGACATCCGGGCGAGGTTGGGCACAATTCCGGAACACATTTCACCGGTCTTGAATATGCGCGAGAAAGCGCCGCCAGCAATCATCTTCCACGGCGAGGATGACCCAACTGTGCCCTTCGCCCAGGCGACGGCGTTCGCGAAGGGCTGGTCAAAGCACGGAATCTGTGAGGTCAAAGGCTACAAAGGTCAGGCTCACGGATTCTTCAATCTGAACCGAAAAAACGACTACTTCCGACTGACCACCGAGGCCGCCGACCAGTTTCTCGTCAAGCACGGACTCCTGGCCGGCACACCGACCGTCAGAGAACTCGAAGAGACAATCCGTTCTGGAAAGTAATGGTTTGTTTCCCGCCTGCACTCCAGAAGTGCTTACGAACACGGAAGCTTCCACACCCGACGCGGTACAACGATTCCAGCAGACAGCAAAGGCGACCTCTCATTGGGCACACGACCGTTCCTCGTGAGTTCTGTTCTCTTCGTTGCGTACGTACTCCTCGGTGTTGTTCTGGATGTGGTTCGTGACAGCTTGTACTGGTCTAGCTATCTGGTCGTGGCGTTCTTCTACAGCGCAATGTTCTACCTCGGGATTTCCAGTGCTCCCGAAGATAGCGAGCCGATTCACGAGACCATCCTGGCCGGTCGTTCCCTTCCGCTGAGCGTCGCACTACTGACGATGACCGCCACATGGGTGGGCGGTGGCTTTATCAATGGGACGACAGAATACGTCGCGCGAGACGGACTTGCGTGGGCGCAGGCACCGTGGGGATATGCGTTAAGTCTTGTCATTGGGGGCGTGGTCTTCGCCGGTCCGATGCGTCGGCGTAACTTCACGACAATGCTGGATCCGCTGCACGACCGCTTCGGGAAGCGTGCTGCCGGACTTCTATACGTTCCAGCCCTGTTGGGAGAAGTTTTCTGGACCGGAGCGATCCTGACCGCTCTGGGGACGACGTTTGGGTTCATTCTGGAGATTGACTTCAGCCTTTCCATCATCCTGAGCGCTGTCATCGCCATCTTATATACATCGATTGGGGGACTGCGGGCCGTCGCACGAACGGATGTTCTGCAGTTAGGCGTGCTGATGGGTGGTCTGTTTGTCTCACTGTTGTTCGTCCTGCCCGAGGACGGTGTCTCCGGTCTGTTTTCCCGTTATCAGGAGCAACTTGGGAGCGCGGCCGTACCGTGGCCGTCGCGATCCTGGGGCGATTCATTCTATTTGTGGTGGGACTATGCCTTGCTGCTTGTTTTTGGTGGCATTCCCTGGCACGTGTATTTTCAGCGCGTACTTTCCAGCAGAGATGAAAGAACGGCTCAGTTGTTGTCAGTCGGTGCCGGAGGCATGTGTTTGATCGCCGCCATGCCTGCTGTGGCGTTTGGAATGACCAGCGCGACAACCGACTGGGCGGCAATGGGACTGAATGGACCGGACAATGCAGCGATTGCATTGCCGTACGTGCTGAAGCACCTGACACCGCCCTTGGTAGGAACGATTGGTCTTGGTGCTCTCACAGCGGCCGTGATGAGCAGTGTTGATTCTTCAATCCTGTCAGCGTCTTCTATGGGAGCATGGAACGTCTATCGGCCGTTGGTGAACAGCAGCTGCCAGGATGTCGATCTTCAGCGGGTCGTGAAGCGGTTGATCTGGATTGTCGGTATCGCAGCGACGCTGGTCGCTCTCAGAATTCAAAGTGTCTATGCACTGTGGTTTCTATGCAGTGACCTGGTCTACTGCATCCTGTTTCCACAGCTGGTGACAGCACTGTTCGACAGAAAAGCCAATGCCATTGGTAGTGCCACCGGATATGTCGTATCGCTCGTGCTCCGACTGGGCGGTGGCGAATCCGTACTGGGTCTCCCGGCCTGGATTCCCTATCCGATGATTGATGACAAGGGCGTCATTAACTTTCCCTTCCGTACAACCAGCATGCTTTGCGGGCTATTGACAATTGTCGTTGTCTCTCGACTCACGCAAACGACTTCTCCGCCGCGGCCGTTGGTGACGAGACAAGTGTGATTCCATCTGCCTGTGAATGCCGAGGACGCGCAAGTGCAGTATGACTTTATTATCGTCGGCGGCGGTTCTGCCGGCTGCGTACTGGCCAATCGACTGAGTGAGGATCCGAGTATTCAGGTTCTGGTCCTGGAAGCTGGCCGACCTGACTACTGGTGGGACGTCTTCATTCACATGCCGGCAGCTCTTACCGTTCCAATTGGAAACAAACGCTACGACTGGTGCTACGAATCAGCACCAGAACCGCACATGAATGGCCGTCGAATCTCCCATGCACGTGGCAAAGTGCTGGGTGGCTCCAGCAGCATCAACGGCATGATTTTCCAGCGTGGCAACCCGCTGGACTACCAGCGATGGAGCAAGGATCCGGGAATGGAGTCCTGGGACTACGCTCATTGCCTGCCGTACTTCAAAAAGATGGAAAACTGTCTGGCCGGTGGCGACGACTTCCGTGGAACTGACGGCCCGCTGACCCTGGAGCGGGGTCCCGGCACAAATACACTGTTTGCGGCGTTCCTTGAAGCTGTGCAACAAGCAGGGCACCCGTTGACGAGTGACGTCAACGGTTACCAGCAGGAAGGCTTCGGGCTGTTCGACCGTAATATCAAGCGAGGCCGTCGTTGGAGTGCGTCTCGGGCGTACTACCATCCGATTAAACACAGGCGGAATCTGACCGTCAGGACAGGCGAGCTGACCACTCGCCTCCTGTTTTCCGGTAGACGTGTTACCGGTATAGAAACCGACAAACGAAATTACTCAGCGGGCCGAGTAGTCGTTGCAGCCGGTGCCATGAACTCACCACAACTGTTGCAGATGTCCGGAGTTGGCAACGCGGACCTGTTGAACGGGCTGAACATCCCCGTGGTGTGCGATCTGCCCGGTGTCGGCGAAAACCTGCAGGACCATCTCGAAGTGTATGTGCAATACGCCAGTCGACAGCCCGTGTCGATGAACCCTTATATGAAATGGTATCGGAAACCGTTTGCTGGTCTTCAGTGGTTGTTGCTTAGAAAAGGGCCCGCCGCTACCAATCATTTTGAGGCCGGCGGATTCATTCGCAGCAATGAGGAAGTCACCTACCCCAATCTGATGTTCCACTTTCTGCCTCTGGCAGTCAGGTACGATGGCTCAGTGCCGCAGGGCGGCCACGGTTACCAGGTGCACGTCGGCCCCATGTACTCGAACTCGCGTGGTTCGGTCACAATTGTCAGCAGGGACCCACGTGTCGCACCGCGACTGACATTCAACTACCTCTCGACAGCAGAGGATCGCAAGGAATGGGTTGAGGCAATTCGATGCGCCCGCGAGATACTCAGTCAAGGCGCGTTTGACGAATTCAATGACTTTGAGATCTCTCCCGGGTCGGATGTCGAAAGCTCCAGGGAGATTCTTGATTGGGTCCGTCGCGACGCGGAAACTGCCTTGCATCCCTCGTGCACGTGCAGAATGGGGCTCGATGATCTTTCCGTCGTTGACCCCAAAACAATGTCCGTCCGAGGGCTAGAGGGCCTGTGCATTGTCGATGCGTCCGTTATTCCATACGTAACCAACGGCAACATCTACGCACCAGTCATGATGCTGGCGGAAAAAGCAAGTGACCTGATACTGGGGAACGAGCCACTGTCGGCAGAGAATGTCAGGTACTTCGTTGCCAACGACACGAAGCGCGAATAGTGCGCCGTGAATGGAGTCGTCTACTTCAAGCGATCACGGGCTGTGCTGGACTCAACGCCGATTTCCGCCAGCGTCCAGTGTGGTTCGAAGCCTTCCGGAACATGAGGCAGGTCCAGGACCGGGCCTTTCTTCACGTCGGGAAAGTAGTCCGCCAGGACTTCGTGAAACAACGGCGACCGCCCTCGCGCAATGGGGGCGTCGGCGAGTCGAATGATGGCCATCTTCCCCTGCAGAGGCCACGTATCGCCCCCGATTAGAAAGACTGCATACCTGTCGTCCGGAGAAGTACATCCGCCCCAGATATGTTTCTTGTATTCGCCAAATACGAGTTCCGACGGATTTTCCTATAATTCCGAACGCCACAGCATGGCATAGTAGGCTGGACAGATTCCGTAGTTGTTGGCTGAATGCAACACCGACGGCGATCTCCCATGGAACCAGTCGCCATCGGAGTCGGTGGCCCAGACCGGAAACCAGTCAGGGAAACAAGCCATGGCTGTCCGCTTACCGGACTCGATATTCAGGCTCACCATTTTCCCGATGCCGAGCGGATATTCGATGCCCTTTCCGAATCGGGATTTGCCAGGATGAATATCTGCCGGACCGCAGATTCTCTGGCCATTGGGGACCAGATTGCCTGACTGTGAATCCCGCCCGACGGCAGTTCTTTGACAATTTTCAATGTGTTCGCATCACGAATAATGATCCGATTGGAAGTTGCTGGCTGCTTGCCACGCGCAGGATGTTTGTCCGCAGTGGGATCTTTGGGCTCCACTCGTTCGAGGCAGGCAATCTGCTTGCCGTCCGGGCCCCATGTGGCCCATGCGTAAGCCCCGTCATCGCCCAAAGTCCTGGGATCGCTACCGTCGCAATTGACCACAACCAGTGTTCCGATTGCAGGCCACATGCGGATCGCCACAGTGCCAACGTCCTGGGGCAGTCCCCCACGGCTCCGAGGTCTGCTTGCCTTTGTCGTTCGCCGATAAAGGAGTTTCCTGCCGTCGGGCGATACACGAGCGCTATATTCATCCAACGTTGGCGTGTTAGTGATGTTCCGCAAATGCGACCCATCGGGTCGCATCAGAAAGAGGTCCAGGTCACTGTTCAGACCATCCGAGTTGGCCGTAAATACAATCCAGCTCAGCTGCGATACCTCGCTGCGCAGTTTCGCAACTGCTGGGTTCTCGAGTGTCTTCGAGACCGGTTGCCTGTGTCTGGGCGGCGCCGCACCAGCTGTGGAAGATCCGATCACGACACTCACGGGGCGAGTACGCACATCGGTCAGATAGCCGAAGAAATCGAAATAGATAAACGGCTGCGGTGGCAGCGTCAGGACAACTGTCTTCTTTTCAGCCGCTTTCCCCTCGGGCAGCACCTGCCTGTACGGTTTGATGACAATCTCCGCGGACGTCCGACCGGCAGGAATGGTCACCATTCCTGACAGTGCTTCGTAATCCACGCCGCCGACCGCCGTACCGCCGACAGCGTAGGCAACGGGAGTAGCTCGACGCGGTGGCGGTTGGGCTGTGACCTTGAAGGTCCGCCCACGGTCTGTAGCTGCAGCTTCCGCCACGCTGAGTCCAACGTGCGGACAATCGTCGTCAAGAAACGTCATACTTGCCGCGCCTGATTTCGTCGCGATGCGATAAGCCGGATTCGGAACGATCTGGAACGTCAAATGCTACGTACCGTTGACCAGCGTGTCATCGATCGGTGCGACTTGAATTTCGGCCTTCGTCTGCCCTGCCTTAAGCGTGATCGATGAGGGCAGTGGAACGTAATGAACATCGGCAATGACCGGATGATGTCCACGACGTGCCGTCAGTTGCACGGCCACTTCCGGCGATATCTTGCCGCTGCGCGTGAGTGTGAGCACACCAGGAGTCGCCGGCTCGATCACAGGGGATTTGTAAGTGATGTTGATGATCGGCACGTGATCTTGTGCAGTGGGAAACGGCTTGACCTGCAGCGTCGCGCTGCGGCTCTGAATCGATCCGGCTGCGTTCGTGATCGTCACCGAATAGTCGGCGGTGTCGCCTTCCGTCGACTCGCGGATGACATAGGTCGGTCGCGTGGCTTTGTCGATCGGCTTTCCGTTCCGTTTCCACTGGTATGAGAATGGCGGAGTCCCGGCAGCAACGACACGCAACTCCGCCGGTTGCCCCACGCCGGCCAGTACATCATCTGGTTGAGTCGCAATCGTCGGCGAACTGTCGGCCGGTTGAATGTCGATTGATACGGTGGCTGATGTCGATTCAACATCGCCTGCTGACACTCTGAACGAGGATTGATCGCGCCCCTGGTAGTCCGTTGCCCGCGTGTACGAAACGTTGGGGGGAGTTCCAACAAGCGTGCCATGCTTTGGCTGAGTCAACACGGTGTACGTCAACTTCCGCCCGGCGTCGTCCGTGCCGATGAGTTCAACAGCATTGGCACCTCCCTGTTTTCACCTGCATGTGACGGTTGCGTGCAATCGGGTTGGGATGACTCGTCCGGAAAAACCAGACCAGCCCCGTTCCAGCTCCAACCAGCAGGTCGTCACGTCCATCACCGTCCAGGTCGGCGATCGCGATTTTCGCTTCAGATCCCACGTGGACGTCTTCACGGCCAACCAACACCGGAGCATATCCGGTGAACTTCGGCTGAGTTTTCGAACCGACGTTCCGAGCGAACCACACCTCACCTCGCTGACTTCCCACAACCAGATCGTTTGCGCCATCTCCGTCCCAGTCCACGAGTACCGGGCTCAAACGCTCCGTTGGGAACACGTCCTGAATCTTCTCCCCCAGACGGGACCGATCGAATTTGAAGTCAGGTGCGCTGTTTGCGCCCTCATTTCGATAGACGTAGACGCCCCGGTTTCGCCCCATGATCAGGTCCCGGGCGCCGTCCCCATTCCAGTCCCCAACAAACGGCTGAACAGTCTCGTGGTAAGGTCTGACGCCGCCATCAGGAGGCAGGTATTCGATGTGGTGTGTCGAAAAGACCGGCTTCGTGTCCGTTCCCATGTTTCGCCAGATCCGCGTTTGCGCTCCGCGACCGTCGCCAATGAGAAGATCTTTCTTACCATCGTTGTCCCAATCCATGACGCGAGGATTGAGCCGTCCTGGTCCCGGACAGACCCAGTTGGTTTTGTTGAAACGCCAGGCCCTGGTGGGTGCCGCTCCACTACCAAACCTGTCTCGGCGGTTGATGACGCCTTTCTCGAAGACGAGGCCATCCTTACCGAAGCCGCGATTCAGATAGACGAACACTGCGCCGGAATGGTGGCCAACGACAACGTCGTTCAAGCCATCGTTGTTCCAGTCGACCACATCCGGTGCCGCCGCCCCTTGCAATCGGGATGCACCGAACGACAACCGCACTCCTGATTTGAGTTCAGGCACAGCTCCGCTGGCGTCCGCCGCGAGAAACAGGAAAGCGACCCACACGGCACATTCACTTCGTCGATTAAGCATCGTAAGACGCCCCCACCCAGGAAACGGTTCGCAGTTTCTTTCAACATCTTGACTGACCGTCCACCGCGGTCGCAATCAGACCGGCATCCGACGGCGACGAATTGAAGGTGTGCAATGGGAGAAGCAAAGGGTGACAGGCAGATGAGCTAGGCAATTTTGCGTGAGACTCACCGGCGAACTCGTTACCCCGGCCCGCGACGTGAAGGCGACGACCGAGTACCTGATTTCGAAGCTCAAGGCGAACTCCGCCAGGTCATGCCTGCGGCTCACCCGCGCAGACTGGTTGGAGCAGGACCATCCCCAGTGGCGGCACAGTCAACTCGACACTTTGGTCGAACCCATGAGATGACGTCTCGACGCTGTACATGCCGCCTTCGTTGCCGACGTTCGTGCCGCTGTAGATGGACGCGTCGGAGTTGAAGACCTCGTTGTAGAATCCGCGGCGCGGAACTCCCACGCGGTAGCCCTCGCGAATGACGGGCGTGAAATTCAATACAGCCACAACGTATTCCTTCTGCTCCGCCGACCAGCGGACAAAGGCAACCACGCTGTTCTCTGAGTCGTCGCATTGAATCCACTGAAATCCGTCGCCACTGAAGTCGCGTTCGTGCAGAGCCGGTTCTTCCCGGTGTAGTCGGTTGAGGTCGCCAATCAGGCGGCTGAGGCTGTCGTGGTTCGGAAACTGCTGAAGAGCCCAGTCGAGCTGAGCGTCGTGGTTCCATTCGGTCCACTGTCCCAGTTCGCCGCCCATAAAGAGCAGCTTCTTGCCGGGCATCGCGTACTGGTAGCAATACAGCATCCGCAGGTTGGCAAACTGCTGCCATTCGTCGCCCGGCATCTGCGAGAGCAGCGCACGTTTTCCGTGGACGACTTCATCGTGCGAGAGCGGCAGTACGAAGTTTTCGTTGAAGGCGTAGATCATACGGAAGGACAACTGACCCTGGTGATGTCCGCGATGAATCGGGTCGCGGCGCATGTAGGTGAGCGTGTCGTTCATCCAGCCCATGTCCCACTTCATGCTGAATCCAAGACCGCCTGTGTAAACCGGTCGCGAAACGCCCGCCCAGGCTGTCGATTCTTCGGCAATGGTCAGGATGCCGGGGAACTCGCCGTGCAGCATCGTGTTGAGGTCTTTCAGGAACGAGATCGCCTCGGTGTTCTCCCGTCCGCCGACTTCATTAGGCACCCACTGCCCGGAATCGCGTGAGTAGTCGAGATACAGCATCGACGCGACAGCATCGACGCGGATTCCGTCGACGTGATACGCCTCACACCAGAAGCGCGCACTGGCAAACAAGAACTCGCGGACCTCACTACGGCCGAAGTTGAAGATGTAAGTGTCCCAGTCTGGATGGAATCCCAGACGCGGATCTTCGTGCTCGTACAACGCTGTGCCGTCGAACCGGCCAAGGGCATGCGGGTCCGTCGGGAAGTGGGCAGGCACCCAGTCGATCAGGACTCCCAGACCGGCCTGATGACAGCGGTCCACGAATTCCATGAATCCCTGCGGTTCGCCAAACCGGCTTGTGGGTGCGAAGTACCCGGTGACCTGATAACCCCACGATCCGTCGAACGGATGCTCGGTAATCGGCAGCAGTTGCAGGTGCGTGTAGCCAAGCTGCTGCACGTATTCGATCAGTTGATCGGCCAGTTCGTGCCAGCTGAAGAACTCGCGGCCGTCAGCCGGTCGCCGCCACGAACCCAAGTGTATTTCGTAGATCGAGACCGGTTGTTCGAGCCAGTTGGTCTGCTCGCGATGTTGCAGCCACTCGCCGTCGTGCCATTCAAAGCCGGACAGGTCGCAGACGACGGAACCAGTCCGCGGGCGCATTTCCGACTGAAACGCCGCAGGATCAGCCTTCTGCAGAATCTCACCGGAATGCGTTCGGATGGAGTACTTGTAGCACTCACCCGGACCGATATCCGGAATGAACGCCGACCACTTGCCCGAGTCACTTGAGTGCAGGGCGAATGAACCGTGCTGCCAGCCATTGCGGTCGCAGATCACAGACACTTCCTGCGCATTGGGCGCCCAGACTTCGAAACGCGCTCCTGCGATTCCGCTTTCCTGCGTGAGATGTGCTCCAAGGTGATACGTCATTGTGGGCTGATTCGAAATCGAACTGTTATCGTCGTTTTCTACCGCATCGCTGCCCGAAAGTTGGGACGGCAAAATGTTCGACAGTGGTTCGCGGGGATGTGTGATCGGTTTCAGGATCCGCTGCGCATCGTGTCGCGTTTCTTGAGGGTCTGGTTGCGTTGGGCTCATTGGATCAACTTCCGTGTCGAAGTCCGCTCAGATCTGCCACCATCGACCGCCGGGCGAAGTGCGGAACAGGAGAATTCTACCGAGTGCCGTTGAGCATACGGCCCGCAAGCCAGCCTTCGACTGGAAGATATCAGCGATTCACTGGTCAGGTTTCAGTAGACAGCGGGCAGAATATCCCGTACGACCGTCTACTCAAGTATTTCGACCGCGTTTTCGTGCAACTTGAGCCCGGCGTGACATCCAGACCGGTTGATCTGTCAACTTTGATTGCACCAGGGTCAAAGCCACTCTGCGAGTTCGGTCAGGCAGCGCAATTGAGTGAATGTGACGTCCGCTCCTGCCGCCAGACAAGTCTGTTCGGTTTGCGGAGTCATCAGCTCAGAGATGACGACGATTCGCGAATCTGGCGACTGCCCTCGGCAGGCGCGAATGCTGTCGCAGGTTCTGGCATCGGGCACGCTGACGTGCAGAATCTGCAGGGAGGCACCGCCGCCGGTCACGTCGATGCCCATCGCCGCCAGTCCATCACGCAGGAAATCACAAAACGCTCCGTCATCGCTGGAAATTCGGGCGGTCAACGAGTGGGCTGCCAGTTCGGCCGCAGGGGGAATCGTGTGAAGTGCTGCAAATGTTTCATCACGTGACATCGTCGCAGGGAGCAGAGCCGCGCCGTGCTGCAGTTGTCGCAATTCTGACTGGATGCGAGTTTCGGCGTGCCGTAACGGAACACTCCAGGCCACCGGCCAGAGCTGTTCGGTACGACCGATCGATTCGCACAAGGGACCGAAGACGACGACCCACCGCGCCAGTGGAATCCGGCCGATCAACTGCTCGG
The DNA here is from genome assembly GCA_964431285.1 of uncultured Planctomycetaceae bacterium. Taxonomy (GTDB): domain Bacteria; phylum Planctomycetota; class Planctomycetia; order Planctomycetales; family Planctomycetaceae; genus CAUZFZ01. The sequence continues at coordinate 2,321 of CAYSJO010000267.1, read as the reverse complement.
CCTGCGAACGCGGGTACTCGTCGGGAAATCCCTGCCACACAACGACGAAGTCTGGTGACCAGGATTCAACTTCAATCAATTCCATAGCTGCCGACAGCGTCGCCGCGTGCCTGGCATTGTCGGAGACCAGTCGCTGCTGAATCGGCGCGAATGCAGGAGCTGCGACGTCTCCAATCAACAGGATGGCCGCATTTCCCGTTGCGGTAGCCGAGTGATTTGAGTCTACGTGCAACAATGACTCCGCCTTGAGTTGACCAGCGCCACTCTGCACTTTCATACAAGTCCGAAGCGCAAGCGAGCGAATCACTTGCAGTCGAGTTCACTCGCTTGCGCTTCGGGCCTGTATTTTCACAGATTCGTACCAAAACAAGTTGCAGCATTCACTCAGTTGGCGAGCAGCCAGCCAACCGCTGCATCTGCCGCATTCTGTTGCGCCGAGGACGTGACCTGGTTTTGCTGTTCTGCGGCGTTGTAAGTGGACGCGGTGATTTCCGGAACCTTGCCTTGCTCACCGCCGAACCACAGCGGATGCGGCGCCGACAACGCCAACAGGCTGGGCAGATCACCGTATTTCACGGCACCCGGGACAAAACTCGGATCGCGGTAGCTGGTCACATCGGCGAATCGAAAACCTGCCGTATCAACAGCCAGTTTGTCGATTGCGTTGCCGGCGATCGTACGAGCTGCCGCCGCGATTGCTCCGGCTCCATCGACACCGATCACGTTAACTCGCTTTGGCTCGTGCTCGTCGTTACGGATCCACGTGACCAGTGTCAGCACATCGTGGACGCGTGAGGCGAACACGGTTTCGTTGTAGCAGAAGGTGTAGGCTGCCGCTTCTCGCTTGTTTTTGACAACAGCCTGTTGAGTCAGCGGCTGATCGCCAGCCAGAAACTCGCCCTGGGCAAACAGGTCCGGCGCAACGACCGAGGCTCCACCGTCAAGTAGACGCTGCACTTCAGAACGCACATCGCTGCCGTTGAACATGCCTTTCTTGCCGGCTCCATCCAGCCAGATGACAACGTCGCCGTTCCACTCGATTGTCGTCGGGAACAGCGAGATGATCGGAAACTCTTCGGCAGCAGTCTGCAGTCGAAGTATGTCTTCGAAGTAGATGTAACCGGTGCGTTTTTCCTTATCCACCATCGTGCGCTGGATATCGTCCGCGTTCGGCATGCCACGTCCGATCAGAGTGGCGAAGGCACCACCGACAATCTCGCGGAAGCGATCCAGTGAGCCAGCATCCGTCGGCAGCAGTGACGTGATCTGCTTGTCAGACTCAACGGCGAGGAACCTGGCCAGTTCGCGTTCGTGAGCGTCACCACTGGCCGGTTTGGGATGTTCGTCATTCCAGACGGTGTACTCAGCGGGCGTCAATGGCTTGTAATCAGGCTCGGCCGGAACTTTGTCGAAGCCCAGCTTCAAGTGTGTGTTGAACCAGTCGTACATCGCCGCGCGCGTCACATAGTTGTAGTTGTGTGGAAAGTGCAGTTGGGGGTGACACAGCACGTTCTCTTTGTAGCCCAGCATGCCATACAGCTCCTGAAGCTGCGGGTAGCCTTTGGTCATCATCTCCCTGGTCCAGTCGTTGGCCGCGGTCATGGCCTGCGGCTTTGGAGCGAACAGAGCCGCCAGCTCGACATTGCCTGTCCCGACTCGCAGTAGGCAACAGTTCTCGCAAGTACAGCCACCCTGCATGGATGTTGAGACCATGCCATTTGGGAACGCGGCGATCGGGCGGGAATCAATCGCACACAGCAGAATCGTCTGTGTTCCGCCACCACTTCCACCGGTCACTGCCAGGCGATTGGGGTCGACATCGGGAAGTTGCTGCAGAAAGTCCAGGCAACGGACGGAGTTCCAGGTCTGAATGCCCATGATGCTCTGCAGTCGCATTTCCGCCTGAGCACTGAACAGTCCCCAGCTCACTTTGCCTTCAAAGTCCGGACGCTGTGTCCCGAACCGATGTGCCAGCTGATAGGAAATCTGTTGACTGTCGGCGTAGCCCAGCATGTCAAAGATAAACACGACACAGCCCAGTCGTGCGAGATGGGCACAGCGGGCCAGCTTGGGAAATCGTCCGGATTCTTCGAATTTCTCGCCGCCGCTCTTGATGAGTGCCGCCATGCGGTTTGCGCCGTAGTCCTGTAGACGCCCGCCATGACCGTGAGGACACAGAACGGCGGGTCGCTTCACGCCTGCCTTTCCGTCGGCCGGACGGAACAGCAGACCCGTCACGAAGTGATTGGGAACGCCTTCGAAGTAAACTTTTTCGACGGTGAAACCCGGACGCTCGACCTTTCCGTGAATCACGGGGTTCA
>CAYSJO010000266.1:0-18908 GCA_964431285.1 uncultured Planctomycetaceae bacterium | reverse complement strand
CCTGACGAAACCGGCGGCTCCTAGCTTCACCTTGACAGCAGCGGTCGCTTCGGTGTGTGGAACTGTGGACGCAGCATTCTGTCCTTTGAGCTGATCAAGTGGTCCACCGTAGGCGGCGACGCGGTTTGTCGTACGGTCTCGCATCGCCTTCAGCGTGTCAGCGTGTCTCGGGTCACTGGCCAGATTGACAAGCTCATATGGATCGTTTTTCAGATCGTGAAGGAACTCGTGATTCCCATGGTCGAAATAGCGCACGTATTTGAATTCACCGTTGCGCAGTGCTTCATAGGCGGGGATACGATTTCGTACAGCGAAGTGTTCGTGGTAAGTCTCCGTCCGCCAGGTCGCCGGTTTTCCCTGATTCACGATGGGCTTCAGACTTCGGCCCTGATAACGGTCCGGCACGGCGATGCCTGCCCAGTCCAGAAACGTCGCTGGAAAGTCCAGATTGAGAGCAGGCGCATCGGTGACCTGACCACGCTGCGCCTGCGGGACTCGAGGGTCGGCCACGATCAGTGGGACGCGGATGGACTCTTCGTAGTGCGACCACTTACCGGCGAACCCGCGATTGCCCATGTGATACCCGTTATCGGCTGAGTACACGATGATCGTGTTGTCTGCTAACCCGGCCTGCTCAAGCACCCTCAGAAAACGCCCGATTGCTCCGTCGATCCCACTGACCATGCGAAAATAGGCGCGCATGTTGGTCTGGTACTTCTGGTTCGTATTCCACCTCCAGAAGTAGCGTTCACGGTTGATCGTCGTTCTTAGAAAGTCCGGCTGAGATTCGAAGATCTTCGGATCATTCAACGGCGGCTGGTAGACATCGACTTCGTCGTACATGCCATCGACGGCTCGCGGCCACGCGAAATGTCCAATGCCCGGCCGACGATCGCCGTCCTCGGCATGGCAGGCGTTAAACCACATGTTCAATGCGAATGGTTTCCCTTTTGGCTGACTTCGAACGAATTCGATGCCACGATCGACGATCAACTCGGTCTCGTGACGCAGACTTCCGTCGGGTTGTTTCTTGTAGAATGGATTGCGCCCGATAGCCTGGAACTCATCAAAATGGTCTTCCCGTCGGTAACCTCGCGGCATCTTCGCGTGCCACTTGCCAAAGTAACCCGTGCGGTAACCGTTCTCGCGCAGGATGTCGGAATACAACGTCTCGACCGCATCGGGCTGAGCCTGATCGGGATTGCTCGCTGTACCGTAACTGCGTCCAACCAGTCCGGTCAGAATTGTCGTGCGGCTGACCCAGCAGATGGGATGACTGACAAACGCGTTTTCAAATCGCGTGCCGCGCTCGGCCAGAGCATCGATGTTCGGTGTCTGGACGATGGGATTCCCATAGCAGCCTAGAGTGCTGGTCGTCTGGTCATCCGTGAAAAAGAAGACGATGTTGGGCCGGTCTTCCGCAGGCAACGCGGGAGATCGCAGCAGGCACACGAGAGTCAGTGTGATAAGGCGGAGTTGCATGATGATTCTTCTTGGCGTCCTGTAGATTTCTTCTTGGCGTCCTGTAGATGTTGTGGCGATAACGTGTCAAATCAGTGCGTCGAGAATTGTCACTCGTTGGTAAGATTGTGCCCCATCCGGTCGAGCTGGTAACGGATCAGGCCAGTGACCTCCTCACTGAGCTGGCGGTTGCCGGGCACGGTGACTGGCATGTCGAACTCCGAGGAGTAGACCATGCCGGTCTTCTCACCCGCTTGCATGGCTGCGGACGGTTGGCCCCGTCGTGTCCGCACAGGCATGTGGCCGATCCCGACATCACGAATGGATGCGGTGGAAACCGACTTGCCAAACTTCAACAGGCCGGCCCGAAATCGTCCGGTGAACTTCTCACGATCGAGATCAAGCTCGGCGCGAGCGCGGAACAGACCAAGCGGTACCAGCCCGACCAGGCCAAAGAGGACGGCGATTCCGATACTGATAGCCTGATCGGCGGGATTCTGGTTCTGGTCCTGGAGAGAGGCAAACACTATGCATCCTACCACGCCCAACCAGATCAGAGTGAAGACGACCAGGAAACAACCAACGCCTTTGAACGCCTTGTGGTCAATGGGATACCAGAACTGCAGATGTTCCGATTCGTCGATCTCCACAACGATGGGTGATTCCGGTGACAACGTGTGGGGAGCGACAATCGTGACTGGCTCGGCGCTGGGCGGACTGGCGTCTGCATTCAAGTCATCCACCACGTCCGGTGAGTCGGTCTCCTCAACATCCAGATAGATGCGCCCGCATTCGGGACACACTCGCTTGTCCTCACCCGTCAACAACTGCGCGCCACAATCGTCGCAGTATTCCGGCAGAAGCGACGAACGGGACTCGGACCCCTGATTCGGACGGATCGTTCGATTCAGGACAGTCACCAGCCACTCCTTCTCGGCCTGAGACAATCGCGTTCCGAATTTCTCCTGACGATCAGTCCCAGTGACGCACACGCAATAGACATTCTGGTCGTTTGACTGATACGCGACATTCAGATCGGCTTGGGAGTGCGCGTCCAGTTCCGTGCGAGACAGTTTTTTGCGGCCCAGGAATTTGCGCTGCACGGTCAGTTCATGCGGCTTGACGGCGACAAGGGTCTGCGTGAACCGCATCTTCAGCCAGGCGAACGCCATGCCGAAGCCGACCATCCAGAAGATACTGAAGAACAGGATCAGGACCATCGGCGCTTCGTCGCTAAGCAGGACAGCGCCCATCGGCAGCGTGATCAGGTTCCACAACAACGCGAAGCATCCTATGCCGCGCACCCCTCGGCCACCAGGCGGAATCTCGACAACCAGCAGGTCATCAGTCGACCTGACCACGCGAATGCCCATCCCACCAGGCGGCGATGGAATGTTGTTGCTCATACGGCAATGTTGTTCGTCGGGGTTGCAGCTTCCATTCGTCGCCGCTCCTCCTGACCAGCCAGGTAGAAGCGCTGTCCGCTGATTCAACGACGCGGGCGCGACCCGAAGAATGACAAAGATCAGCACGCAGGCAAGCCACGATACGAAAGTCTGTCACATGTCGGACCACTGTTCCCGTCGTTCGCTGATCCGTCGCACAATGGCCTGACGGATGTGTGGGCGCTGCAGAGTGCGATACGCGATGACGCCAATCGGAAGGCTAAGGATCCAACCGGGGCTGAGCGGAAGCTGCGCGGCGATGGCCCCCATCAATGCACCGCCGGATGAACGGAAGGACCGCATCAGTAGACCACCTACGGTCATGCACAGACCCACAAGGATGCCCGGCACAAGTGCGAGAATGAGTGGCTCCTTGTCAGGGATATTGCTGCTGCCGTACACCGAAATGGCGGCGATATGGCCCAGTATCATCAGGAGTCCAACGACAATCAGTCCCAGTGATGGAGCATCAATCTCCATCCGGGCTTCGTCGAATTCCGTACGCCCTCTCGCGGCGCGGATTTGACTGTCGGACTTCAGCCGGTCGAGTTTGAGAGTCCGCTGGAGAAACGCGTCGCGGACGTCGTCCCGCAGCAATGTGATGAGTGCCCAGACCCCGAACGGGCAGGAGATCAGCCAGGTCATGTGCCAGGGGATCATTGCAAGGACGGTCGCGGTCATCGCCCACGGGTAGCTGGTCGCGCGACGCATCTTCAAGGCACCGGCGATCATCACTCCGCAGACGATGAACAGGCCGACATATCCGAGTCCGAACATGGCGAAATCGAAACGGACCCGGGACGTCCATTCCTTTGCCGCGCGTCCGAGAAAGTCGTCGTACATGTCGAGAATCATTAACGAGCCGAAGATCAGCCAGAAGAGGGCGGCCACAGCCGCCGAAACGACCAGGCCGCCGGCGGGCCCCTTCAGACGCAGAGCGACGAGTCGCTGCTCGAGGGCCGGACCGGATTCCGAGTCCAGGTCCTGACCACTCGCCGCGAGATTCATCGGACGGTCGGCTGTCATGAGCGACTTGAGTTCACGGCCTTCGGCTTCGAGTGTTCCAACGTCTTTGCGAGTAATAATTGATCCCATGGTCCGGACTTCCCACAGGCAGCTCACCCACACCTGACCGGCATCTCCGGCGGAGGTGCGCACGGTCAGTGTTGTGTGGAGCGTACGAATGTCGGTCGCATACAGACCGGCCAGTTTTGTGCCGCTCTGGAAGATCCACTCACCGGCTGACTGTCGCAGCGGCTGGTAGCCATACGATTCGAAATGGGCCAAGACACGTGTGCTCAGGTCGGCCAGGTCAGGCGCCGGGAATCGGAGCCTTGCGACGGGTGATCCGCCGCTTCGGATCTTCGCCGCCTGATTGTCTCCAGACGTGATTGCATGCCGCACCCCGGTGGCACTCAGCACCAGTAGAACAATCGACAGGCCGAGTGACCCGTAGTAGCCCGAGCGATATACCAGTGCGTCTGTAATCTGATCGGCTCGAAAGTAACGGCTGTCCGGTATGCCGTTATGCAGGTCTTCCACCGGCTTCCACAGTCGCACAGCGTTCGGACTGTTGGTTTCAGCAAATCGGTCGTGCCACGCCTCGCGCGGGAAGAGCAGCGTGACGACGAGTGTGGCGGCGGCGAGAGTCGTCATCAGCAATGCCCACGACATTGATCGCCGGGCATCCGCCGGAGTTGCAATAACGAGGAGAGCCATGACAGTGAACAGCGCCGCGCACGCGATTCCCAGTGCATAATCCGATCCGTGTGCCGTCTGCCTGGTGGATGAACCGGCCGCATGGACCTCTGACCGTTCGGGAACGGCCTCAGCAGCGAAGAATGCAAGGTGAACTGCCGCCAGGTGCTGCTCACCGTCTCGCTCGACGGCAGCAGAGTCTGAACCGTCGCTGGCAGGAAACTCGACCGGCTGCTCAGGCATCACGACGTCGACCCACGGCAGCAGGATCATCAGGCAGCCAGCGACGGCCAGCACGAACATCAACAGAGCGGGCAGTTCCGGTTGCTGCCGATTCGTTGGGTCCGGCTCGCCCGCGACCCACCGCCAGGCGGCGGCCACTTCCCGTTCCATGATCACCGACACGCCCGTACGGCGCTGCGGCATTGGTCTCGCCGCAGGGACCAGTTGCGTTTCGTTGGGTCCCAGGCCCAGATACTCGACATGCGACTTCAGTTCGCTGACCTGTTGGAAGCGGCGATCCGGATCGCTGGCCAGGGCTCGCAACACGATCTCGTCCAACCGCTCGTCAAGTTCCGCGCGCTTTGACGGCAGGTCGAATTGTCCCAGCGGGATTTCGCCAGTCAACAGTTCATAAAACACGACGCCCAGCGAGTAGATGTGCCTCGTCAGGGATTCTCGGTCAAGACCGGGCCGCGACAGTTCCCGCGGCTGGACTGAGGTAGGGAGAGCGGTGGCATTCGGCGTGATGCATTGCCGAATCGGGGCCGATGGGGCTGACGGCCCGGCGGCAGTGTGTTCTGGCGTTCATTGCGTGCGACAGCATTGGCCATCGCTGGTGTTCCCATGCCGACCTGGCACTGGCATGGGATGATCACGTTGCGGGGAGGCTTCGACCGCAACGTCTGCGGCTATTGGCCCGTGGACTCGCCAGAGACAGCTTGTCCGGAATCCGCCAGGGAGCGTTCGCGCTGGATGGCGTCGTAGACTTCCTGGCGATGCACGGGCACTTCCTTGGGGGCATCAATACCCAGGCGGACTTTGTCGCCGCGGATATCAACAATCGTGATGACAATTTTGTCGCCAATAATGATGCTCTCATCGCGCTGTCGTGACAGGACCAGCATCCGAAGACTCCTTTCCTGATGGCCGGGAGTGGGGGACAGTCAGATATTCCCGGTTCGAATCAGGTTCTCGGGCGGACACACATGGATCACGGGTTGTTCAGCGATCGAAATGTCCGCACACCTGGGGATGCTGGGGTATCGTCCAGGAAAACAACCTGACACTGGACAGTTCGGTCGAAAATCCCAACTGAGTTCCGAACGATGTCCGACTGTTCCGATTGTGCGGGGCGCACGGAATGTGCATGCGACCCTGATCGCAGGAGCGTGACTCGGGCGGTCCAGAACTGAAGTCAAATTCGCGGTTTGGACGTCAACTGTGTGCTGTGGGTCCAGTCATGAGTCTGGATTGCGGCCCGGGCTCGATGTCTGTCTGGTCGGACCGGGAAAATGGTGGCAGAATGATCGTCATAGCGTGACGGAGTGCAGAACATACATGTCATCAACTCTCGGCTCGCTTTGTTCCAGTCCAGTCCAGGGTTCAGCAGGCATCCCGTGTCCGATTCGCAATCCCGCATCAGCGATAGTTCGTCGCGTGAAAACGGCTTGGAGGAATTGCTCCGCCGCGCTCGCGATGGCAACACGGACGCCCGCAACGATCTGTTTCAGACGTGCCGAGCGTACGTCGGTTTCCTGGCCCGCTCTCATGTCGAGAGCTGGATTCAATCCAAAGTTGACGCGTCTGATCTGATTCAGCAGACGTTGCTGGAAGCACACCAGGCCTTCCCTCGTTTCACTGGCCAGAGCGAAGGCGAATGGCTGGCGTGGCTGAAGCAGATCCTGAAGCACAACGCCACCGACTATGTTCGCCGCTACGGAGCGCAGAAGCGACGAGCCCGGCTGGAGGTCGCACTCGGAGGTGGAGATCAATCCAGTCTGTTTCGTGCTGCCCCGGAACTGTCCGCAAGGACTGACACTCCCAGCGCCATCGTGAACCGCCAGGAGGAAGAAGTTCTGGTCGCCAACGCTCTGGAGACGCTGGCCGACGACTATCAGGAAGTCATCGTTCTGCGGAATCTGCAGCGGTTACCGTTCGACGAGATCGCTGAACGGATGGGACGTTCGCGACCGGCGACTCAGATGTTGTGGATGCGAGCTCTGCGAAAGCTGCAAAGCGTTCTGGGACAGCAAAGTCATGCGCCACTGGAGTGAAAACGTGGACCTGGGAGAGATTCCATGGCTCAATCTGACGACGACAGCAATCCCGGAGATGCGATACCAGATTCCGCAGATGACACCGATGGTGTCGCACTTGACGGGGCGGATGAGCTCACAGTGCAACAGGATCATTCGGCAGACGTGCCGCCTGCGACGTTACCGCTCGACCCGAATCGGGTAGCAGCAAGCGGTGATCTGGATGTGTGCGACGAGCCCACGCTGGCTGACGATCACCTTCGAGGTAGTGCATCCGACGCAACGTTGATTGTGGCACCGGAGTCACTCGGAGTGCGGGACAGCGATGAGACAGCAGTGACTAACGAGGATGGCTCGTCGGGCGACGGCACTCACCACCGCCCCTCGGACGGGTCCGCGGCATATTCCCCGAACGATTCGTCGCAGCCCGGCGACCTCACTCTGGCAGAAAATGACGTCGACGAGGGAAGGTCGGGTTCGGCGAAAATACGGTCGCCACGGCCCTCAGGACGCGCGACGGAGATGGAGGACCCTTCGGGCGATCATTTCATTCAGCGATACCGCTTCGTCGAAGAAATTGGTCGTGGTGGCATGGGTAGAATCATGCGCGCCGTTGATCCGCAATTGCATCGTGAAGTGGCGTGCAAACTTCTGCTCAAGACCGACCGCGTGGGGACCACTATTCGCGAACGCTTTGTTGAGGAAGCTCAGATCACCGGGCAACTCGAGCATCCCGGGATCGTTCCGGTTCATGAGGTGGGGAAAGACGAGAACGGGAATCCCTACTACACGATGAAACTGATTCACGGCACAAGTCTGAAGCAGGTGATCCGTGAGTATCACGCGCAACCATTGACCAACAGCAACCGACGACTGCTGTTCACTCGACTGCTGCGTCGATTTGTTGATGTGTGCAACACGGTCGCGTTCGCTCATCAGCGTGGTGTTCTGCATCGGGATCTGAAACCGGACAACATCATGCTGGGCGACTTCGGGGAAACGCTTGTCGTGGACTGGGGTCTGGCCAAGGTCGTCGGTTCAAAGCTGACGGGCGAGCAGGACGATGACCAGCTTTCATTGCAGGTCTCACCACTGCATACATTGTTTGGTCACGACGACGACACGTCCCTGTCGGCCGGCCTGTCGACGCGAGACTCAATATCGACCACCGGTTCTGTGCGTGACGGCAGTCACAGCGGTGGCAGCCACCACGTCCAGACCGATGCTCTCACCCGCAGCACGGACACTATGGCAGGCGAGATCCTGGGAACATTGAAATACATGTCACCGGAACAGTCCCAAGGCAAACGCGCTGAACTGACCGTGCAATCCGACGTGTATTCACTGGGGGCAATTCTGTACGAAATCCTGACTGGCAGGCGCACGATGAAAGACCAGCGCAAGCTGGCGCACGCGCTGAAGGCGATTCGGAAGGGCGAGATCCCGTGTCCCCGGGAAGTTGCTCCATGGCTCCCGCGTTCCCTGGATGCCATCTGCATGACAGCTCTGGCGACTGTCCCGGTGGATCGGTACGCGACCGCAATGCTGCTGGCTGCCGACGTTGAAGCGTGGCTGGCGGATGAACCGGTCAGCGTCTACCAGGAATCCTGGACGGAACGCGCACTCCGCTGGGCTCGCACACGCCGCTCACTGGTCGCCGGCACACTTACCGCATCTGCCGTCCTGATTATCGGCGCAATGGCGTGGTTCAAGCTCGAATCCTACGGCCTGGCTCGCGTCGAAGAAAACGCGCGCGCGACCATCGTCCGTGCTGAAACAGCCGCAGAAGAAGGCCGATTCGACGAGGCGACGGGTCTGCTGCGTGATGCCGAAACCATGGTGCGCGCGAAACCGCAACTGGTCGATCTGGCCGCGTCAATCGCGGGGCAGCAGCGATACGTTGAGCAGTTGATCGCGAACGCTGAATCACAGCGCATCCAGGAACGGAAGCAACTCGCAGAAGCCAACCTCGTGTCGGCTCGCAACCTGATCGCGTCGAACGACCTGGTAGCGGCTCGGCCCGTGTTGAACCACAGCTTGCCGACGAACCAAAATTGAAAACCGTGCTCGATGCCGCCGTCGAGTTATCCCGTCAGGTCGCGTCGATGGTCTCCGAGCAACAGGTGCGTGCCGACGCTCGACAGGCTCTGGCGGAATTCCATCATCTGGCAGATCAGGCCAGGCAACACGCCAGTCTTTTTACCGGTGAGCAGATTGCCAACGACATTCAAAAGGCAAAGCAGTACGCGACGGAGGCAGTCGCTATGTATTCCCTCGCTGAGCCATGGCAGACGCAGCCACTATTTTTCGGCCCCGAAGAGCTGCGAAATGTTCGAATCACTGGTTTTGAGTTGCTACTTCTATTGGCCGAAGTGGAACTCGCAGAGGCGTCATTAGAGACGCCGCCTGGCAGTGAGCCTCGACCGCGGGAAGACGATGCACCTCATCCGTTAACGGCACTGGATTGGATCGAGGTGGCTCATGGTCTTGGATTCCAGACACGTTCGCTCGAACTGCAGCGCGCGGAATGTCTGGATCAGCTGCCCCGTGACAACGCTCGGGACGTCGCCCTTGCAGCTGCCGAACAATTGCAACCATCCACACGACTCGACTACTTCCTGTTGGGTGAGTACGAGCGAAAGGCCGGGCGACTGGACAACGCTGTAGCCGCGTACCGGCAGGCATTGCGTCGGGATGCTGATGACTTCTGGTCGATGCATTTCCTGGGCATCTGCCTGTATCAGCAGGGTGAAGCTGTCGGTGCGGTGTCCCACCTGACGGCGGGCGGTGCGTTCCGATCCGACTTTGTCTGGATATGGCTCGCGCGTGCTCTCGCATTGGCAGAATTGGGGGACTTCGACTCGGCCTATGCCGACCTGGCGACTGCCGAGGAACTCGAACCAGACCTTTACGCCATCGGTGTTAATCGCGGCGGCCTTCTCCTGAAGCAGAACCGGCTGAAGGAAGCTGCCGACCAGTTTGAACGTTCAGGACAACTGGATGATTCGCGTTTTGAACCGTAGTTGAATCTGGGGATCGCCCGTCGTGAAATGGCCATTGCCGCAGAGGCTCGGGGCGCGGAACCTGAAGAAGTGCGAGCGAACTACCAGGAAGCGGCAAAGGCACTTGAAGAAGCCATCCAGCGAGGCGGCGGTTCGAGGGTTTTTCGTGTGCGGGGCGATGTGCTTCGACGGACAGGCAACGCGCAACTTGCGCTGGATCAGTACAGTCTGGCCGCTGGACAGGAACGTGATCCAAAACGGAAGGCAGATGATATCCGTCAGGCTGGCAGCATCTTCCTAGACGCCGGCCGACTGGAAGAGGCTCTGAAGCGATACCATATCGCATTGGGACTCGATCCTGAAAACGGAGATCTGCAACGTCTGTATGCGGAAACACTGATCCGGGCTGGTCAGTTCGGAGACGCGATCAAACCTCTGTCGCGGGCTCTAGAATTGTCCGGTCCCGACGCCGACGTGTACCGCGCTCGTGGCTCAGTCCTCGCGCGACTTGGCCGGTATCGGGAGGCGGTGCACGATTACAGGTTATCGCTCGGGATTGAGGCGGAAGCCCCGAATATTCTGGCTCGCCGAGGATGGGCTTATATTCTGCAGGGAAACGATCTGGCGCTGGACGACTTCAAACGTGCGGTCGAACTCAATCCCGACAGTGCCGACTGCCACACTGGACTGGGGTATGCGCTGGTTCTGGCGGGACAGGTTGAAGAGGGCGTCGCCAGTGCGCGGAAAGCCGTCCCCATGGCAGACGCGCAACTGGCCGCTCAGGGACCGCAGGCGTGGCCGTTGCTTTACAACGTTGCGACGGCGTTGGCGCAGGCCTGCGCTCGCGTCAGAGAGGCCGACGCCGAAAAGAACTCCGTCGAAGCTGTCGAGCTGCTCCGCAGGGTGATCGGTGTCGCTGTGCGAACCGGGAACCCGTCGTCCGAGGTAATATCGACACGGACACGGCATTGGATCCGATCCGTAATCGGACAGCCTTCCAGAAGGCTTTTCCCGCGGACAATGAAACGGAATGACCAAACCCGTCCGGCTTCAGGATAAGACTCTGATTCTACAACGATGGCGATTGTCGATCCCACGACCTTGTTAGGGGGAACGTTTGGCCGGAGTCTCGGAAAGGTTCCGCTGATTCGCCCCAATCCCCCTCTCTACCAGTGAAGTTCGACGACAAATTCGGGTAAACTTTAACATTCGAGTGTTGGGCCCGTTCCGAGGACTCGTTTGGAGTTGTCGAACCATGTTGCTAACGGGCTTGATGTCTTCCCGCCGTCGGCAGCGAAGCCGAAGAATACGCCGCGATGTCGAGGTCGCTACAGCACCGCACGCAGGACCGAGTTTTCGAGAAATCGAACGCCTTGAGTCGCGTCGACTGCTGACTGTGCCAACCGCACCTCTGTTTCCGCTCGACGGGACAGGTCAGCGGGGACATCGTCGGCGGTGACCTGTCCGAATCCTGTTTCGATTCGAGCCGGATATCGGTGGGCGGTATGTCATCGAGCAGAATTCGAACGGATCGGGTCTGGATTCCTTCCTGCGTGTACTCGATGAAAACTGCGACTTCGTCACGTCGAACGACGATGGCGGTCCCGGACTGGACAGTCGACTTGAGCTGTTCGTCAACGCCGGGGACGTGTTCTTTCTGGAGGCCGGATCGTTCGGCTCTTCAACCGGAGCGTTCACACTAACGGCGACTCGGGACGACTTTGACAATTCCCTGTCGACCAACGGCGCGATCGTTCTGAGTCAGAAAGGCAGCGGGTTCATCTTCGGTGAGATTGAGCGAACGGGTGATCGAGATCTGTTCGCGATCACATCCCCGTTAACGGGCACGCTAACGATTCAGCAGAACGACGTTGATGTGTTTTCTGTCACCGCGCCAATTACGGGTGCGCTGACATTCGACCTGTTTGAAACGGACGGTGCCTTGGACGCCATTCTGGCGGTCCGCAATGAATTCGGAACAGTCATCGCGCAGAACGATGATTTCGGACCCGCGCTCGACAGTCGCGTCCAGGTTTCCGTAATCGCTGGAGATCTGCTGTTCGTGGAAGCGTCCGAGTTTTCTGGCTCCCCCGGGTCATATGGTCTGTCCGTCTCCATTCCGGGGAGCAGTGATGATTTCGGCGATGACTTTTTCTCCGCGTCGGAACTGGTTCTCGACCCGTTTTTTGGCGACGCATTTGTCTTCGGCGATATCAATTCTCCCGGTGATGTCGATGTCTTTGAGATCGTATCGACGATTGATGGTTTCCTGGACGTTTTCCTGTCGGGGGCATCCCCGACCTTCACTCCAGAATTGACAGTATTCGACGAATTCGCCGTGCTTGTCGACACGGATGCGAACCCCTCTGAGGCGTTTGTCACAGTGCCCGTCAGCGTCGGTGAGCGATTCTTTCTGGAAGTCCGGGAGTCCTTCGGTCTGACGGGGGGCTACTTCCTTGAAGTGTTTAGCTTCAATCTCGGTGGACCAGGTATGGGAGGTAACACTGAAGTTCCCGACGGCTCCAGGCTGACGATTGACCTGGACGGTGACGGGAACGGCATGGCCTCGGGACAGACGGACGCCGACTTCGAGGATGACATCTTCGAATTCACGTCGACCATCACCGGTACGCTTATTGTCGAACAGATCGCGACGTCGACAGAGGAGTTTCTCGATCCCTGCCCAGCCGTGTTCGACGCTGAAGGAGATCTGCTCGCCGGTGAATTCACGGCCGAATTCTTCGCGGTCGAGGACGGCTCCCTGTTGGGGACTCGCCTGTTTGTAGACGTGAACGCAGGCGACGTCCTGACGGTCGTTGCGGGAGCGTTTTTCAGTTCCGGCGCATACGATCTCATCATTCGGCCGGTCGCACCGGATGACTTTCCCGATGCAGTGGATATCTCGACGGCGGCCACCATTGAGTTGGACCCCAACGCCGGCAGCGCCACCCAGCTCGGTACGATTGCGATCTCAGGCGATCGTGACGTCTTTCAGGTTCAAGCTACTACATCGAGTCTGCTCACAATTCAGCTCAACGCGGCACCTGGGTCCAGTCTGGACCCAATACTGACCGTATTTGATGAAAATGGCGTTCTGATTGCACAGAACGATGATTCCGGCTTCACACAGGGTGATTTTACGCTCAACAGCCGGATCGATATTCCAGTCGCTGCAGGTCAGACGCTGCTGATCAAAGCGACTGGTTTTTTCTCCAGCACGGGTGACTACAAACTGTTGTTGTCGACATCCGAGGCTTTCGATGACGACTTCGGAAATTTGATTGCGAATGCCACACCGTTGGCACTCGATGCAACCGGACAGGTTCAACAGTCTGGAGTCATCGAGCAGGCATTCGATGTCGATGTCTTCAGTTTCGTTGTTCCTCCAGATGTGGGAACAGTGACAATTCAGCAGGTCAGTCCCGACGGTCAACTCGACTCATTCCTGACCATGTTTGATTCATTCGGATTTGAGATCGCCAGTAATGATGATTCGGCCTTTTCGCTCGACAGCGAAGTCGTGCTTGCCGTGATTCCCGGCGAGACATTATTCGTCCAGGCCGGGTCATTTCCGGGCAGTTTCGGTAGCTTCGACCTGCTGATCCAGACTGGCGATGAGTTTGTCGCTGGGTCCGTGGACGTGATCGGTGACGTCGACGGCAACGCCGAGGCCTTCACACTGGACCCGGTTTTCAACGACTTCTTCGTGGTCGGCGATCTGGAGACATCCAGCGACCGGGATGTTTATACAACGACCTTCGCCGAAGCCGGCACTGTGACAGTGAATCTGGGATCAATCGAAGTCGTGGGGGCTCTGGACCCGCTGCTGCGCGTGCGGGATTCCGGCGATCTGGAAGTCGTTGACGACGACGGCGGTTTGGGTCTGGACAGTCAGACGGCGCTTGTCGTGTCAGCCGGAGACCAACTGTTCTTTGATGTGGGGTCGTTTGCCAGTGCCAGTTCTGGTGAGTACCTGCTTGACGTGTTGTTTCAGCCGGGGGCGATCGCAGACGATTTTCCAGATGAATCAGACTTCCAGTCTCCAGACGGCAGCACCAACTTCGGTGCTTTCATCGAGACGCTCTAGACGTTCCGTTCGCCGGCGCGCTGACGCAGTCAGGAACGATCAATGTGCCTCTCGACAGCGATTTGTTTCTCGTCAACATTCCCGGTGACAGTACGACGGACGATACGGTTGAGTTGCAGATTTCTCAGTTTGCATCGGCTGCGACAGACTTCTTTGGATTCAACGGCCTGGACCCGTTTCTTCAGGTATTCAACGCCGCTGGAACATTGATTGCCGAGAACGACGACTCGATCTTTTCACTCAACAGTGAGGTCGTCGTGTCCGTTCCCGAGGGCTCGCAAATCATCGTCCGGGCTGGTGCATTTGGTTTCAGCACGGGTGGCTACGACCTGACGTTCGAATCGATCACTGACGACTTTGTTGATACGCGTGCCGGCACTGGAGTACTTGAGTTCGAGACGCCGATCACTGGAGTGATTGAGCGACCGGGCGATGTCGATGTGTTTCAGATTGGCGTTCCAACTCGCCCAGACACTGGTGGCCCACTTGACGACGTACGCGTTCAGCTTGACCTGACGGCAACCGATGGTTCGTTTGATGGATTCCTGACAGTATTCCGCCAGCTCGACGGGGATTTGGCACTTGAATTCGTTGCGCAGAACGATGACAGCAACGGCAGCCTGGAGAGCCAGATTGAATTCGAACTGAAGGTAAACGCAACGTACTTCGTGTTTGCCGAATCGTTCGGGAGCGGTGAGGGCAGCTATGAACTTGCAGTGACCGAGGTGGCAGCTGCCGACGACGACTTCGGGAACTCGTTCGAAGGTGCCGAGACTATTGAGTTCCAGACGCCGGATTCAGCGGAATTCTCTGGACTCCTGAATTCCTCGGGGGATCTGGACGTGTTCACCTTTACGTCGGCTCGCAACGGCAGCGCCCTTGTAGAACTCGACCCGGTCGACGGGCTGGACGGCCGGGTCTCAGTATTCGCCGTCAACACGCAAGCCACTGCCGGCTCTCCGGAACGGCAACCAGTGCGTGTCGCTCGCAGTCCTTCCGACTCTGAGCTACTTGATGGTGGCGGAGTGTTGAGTCCTACAGCAACGCTTCAACTGACGGCAAACAACCAGTATTTCGTGGTCGTCGATAGCGTTAGTGGTCTGGAAACCGGTTCCTACACGGTCGACCTGCAACTGAGCGATGTGCCGATCAACAACGATAACGGAGTTGTTCCACCAGAAGTTCTGGACGGCGTTACGAATCTTGCGCGTGACCAGTTCGCGCGCGACCAGTTCGCGGATGAGATCGATTTGGACAGCATTCTTGACGCAGCCGCTCTCCAACTTCTGCAGTTCGGAGAGCTGGGAGATGACGAGTTCTTTATCTTCGTTTCAGACCCCGTCGACTTCATTCTGGCGGATTCCGACAATCGCCAGGTTGGCTTCACCGCTGACCAGGGCCGCGTCAACGAAGTCGGGGGAGCTCAGTTGTCGCAGGAAGCCCCGATCGAAGTCCTGATCCTTCCTACGAGTTCTGAAAATCCGACATTCGATGTGCAGTTGCAGGGAGTCGGAACAGGATTTCAGGTTGGTGGACGTGTCGTTTCACAGGCGGGAGTCATCAACGGCAGCGTTCTCACATCAAGCAGCCTCGTCACATCAACCGGGGCAACCGTCACAGGCTCAGGAGCGTTGGGTAAAGGCGACGGAAACGTTGCACTCGTCTTTGACTTCACGGACAACGCGTTTCCGATTCCTCAACCAGTCGACCCGACGCCTGTCGCGGAAGTCGTGAACCTGGTCGCGACGGATGCCGACACAACGGCATTTCAGTTCCTTCCAGGTGACCAGATTGCCATCGCCGAAGAGGCAGTGCGAGCCACGCAGGATGTCCCGGATGTTGAACCACTACCCCCGCCGCCCCCCAATCTGGCGCAGTGGATAATAGATTACCTGTACAATTCCGAGCACGAAGGATTGCGGTCGCTGGCCGGCGCACTCGAGTTTCTGATCGATACGAACGACGGAGACGATTCAGACGACGACACCGGCGTCTCGGGCTCGGATGTCTTCTGGAGCGTCTTTGGCGGCGGTGTCATGAATCACCTCTGGGAGTTGGGTGATCAGATCATCGAGCAGATCGATGATTCGGATGCCGACAGCGAACGTGTCGATTCACCGGAAGTCGATCAAACTCAACCGGAATCGCCAGACTCCACCAGGAATGGCAATACTCCGAAGGGATCGCAACCGGACTCGGACGCCACGCAGCCCCCGTCAAATGAGGAGCAGCCTGCCTCGGACGGCGACGGGCAGGAGACCACAGCGACACCTCAACCCCAGAACAGTTCCAGCAACAGCGAGTGACGAACATATGAAGGTCGCCCGCAGCCGCCGTCTGAATCCAGTGTGGCCGAACTGGCACGAAAGAGGCCGGCGAAACTCCCCAACAGCCGGACTTCCCGGAAAATCCTGCCCGCCAGAGTCGGCCATCGTGCATCGTTGAGCGGTTCGTTCTTGAATCCTGAGCCATCGATGGCCACGATAACCGCAACGATCTGCGGCCCTGAGCACAAACCACAGGATGAACTCATGCGTAGTCCGGCACGATTTCTGACCCTTCTGACCGTCTTCTCGGTCGGCTACCTGGCGGGCACATCGAACTGGATCGCTGATTCGCGTCTCAGCGCTCAGCCAGAGAGCGATGAGGTTTCAGAGAAGATTGGCGAGGTGTTTGGAGCACTGCAGGCAGCACGTGGGGCGCTGGATCAGGACGGACTTTACAACCCGGCCTCCAAGACGCTGAACGCAACTGGCATTCTGGCTGGTGGAGTCGACGCGATCGCCGACCTGGAATCGGGACGAGGCGTCGACCCCGAGACGTTCGCGTCTCTGTACGCCGACCAAGCATCCGATGAGATTGCAGTCGAACTCGACAAGGACGAGCTGGGCCGATTGACCTACAAGGGCAAGGTCGTCCGCATGTATTCCATCTCTCGACTCAAGCAGATGTACCAGGAACGAATCCGCTACACAGGTGAGGCCGGAGACGAAGCAGCGGCGTTTTGAGACACGGCGGACAGCGGCGACGAGTTCATTGGCCGGTCGCCCCTGGCTCGGCTCCAATGGGATCGGCATGATGCCATTCCAGCGGTTCCGGCAGAGGCCCGGATGCGAATTCCAGATGAATCACTCGCCGATGTCTTGGTCGTTCCGCCCGATGGGATGAATGCAGCAACAGCGGACGCATCGCAAGTACGCCGCCGGTCTCGACCTCACAGGTGACCGGTTCGAGTGTTCGTTTCAGTTTTTCGGTCGCCGCCATGCTCAGCCGGGCTGTTCGGTGAGAACCGGGAAACACGCGCAGGGCTCCGTTCTCAGTCCGACAGGGGTCAAGGTGCAGCCGCACGGTCAACATCGACGACAACACATCGACGGGCGGCTGGACATGCGGGATTCCAGCCTTAACGGACCACGGCCCGAATCCGGAAACGTCGACTCGCGCTCGCGTCGCGATCGACAGATCCTGGTGCCAGAAGATGCCCCAGTTGGCACCCTCGGACTTATCGAACAACAGCCCTCGCACAAGTAAGGCCGACGAACCCAGAATCGGCTCAACGATTCGGGCGACACCCGGATGAGCATGCAGGGCTCGAATCTCCGGGACAACCTCTGTCAGGTTGCGAATCGCGTACACGCCGCCACGATCCCGCACGGCAACATCGTCCTGATTCTCAGCAATCGCCGCCTGCACTGCAGCGCGGAGTTGTGAAACTTCGGCACTGGAGAGACACCCTTCAATCACAGCAAAGCCGTGCTCCTGCACCTGCTGTGGATAATCAGCGGGAATCATCATGACTGGGAATTATAGCGGGATTCGCCACAATGCCTGCGAACTTTCCATGAGGACGACGACCGTGACATCTCAGCGGGTGCTTTACTGTGGCGACACATCCCTTGAGTCCGCGGCCGCGTATCTGGCCGGTCTGCTGACTCACTGGAACCTCAACTTTGACTATGTTTCCAGCGACTGCAACCTGCCTGACGACGTGATCGCCTCGGCGCCTGGCCTGATCATCTTCAGTGATTACCCGGCTCCGCGAATGTCCGAGTCACAGCACAGCCGCATCATGGATCTGGTCGCTCACGGAGCTGGCCTGCTCATGATCGGCGGCTGGGAATCGTTTCACGGTCTCGGTGGCAACTGGGACACGACACCATTAGCCGACATCCTGCCCGTCGCAATCAGCAGTTCTGACGACCGCACGAATTGTGACTGTCCTGTCCTGGTGCGACCAACAGTCGATTCGCATCCCGTAATCGATGGTCTTCCTTGGAGTACCCGCCCGCCGCTCATCGGCGGCTTCAATCAATTCACGCCAAAGGCCGGAGCACAGGTGCTGCTGGAGTCCGTCCAATTCGCCGCAGCCACGGACGGCGAGGCATTTACGTTTCGCATGACCCGCTGCACTCCGCTGCTTGTGACGGGTCGATGTGGCAGTGGGCGAACCGCCGCATTGGCGACCGACGTCGCGCCGCACTGGGTCGGACCCCTTGTCGACTGGGGCGACAGTCGCATCACGGGGCAGGCTGAAGGCGCCGAGGCCATTGAAGTCGGCGACCTTTATACGCAGTTCTTTCGGCAACTGGTAACGTGGTGTCTAGGCTGAATGTCTCTGCATCGTCATTCATCCAGTATTCGGCCTGTTGCAGCAATCCGCCTTCGCACGAGGTCCTTCCTCCTGGACGATGCGTGCGTCAGTCCCGAATGGAAGGAGATGCACTATGACCGTTCATCGCGTTTCCCGCAATCGCTGGATGCCAGCCGTCATCCTGATTTGTGGCTCGTTTCTCGCCGGCCAGTTGTACGCTCCAGACGCTCAAGCTCGCCCCAGCTACTGTGCTGGTTCAGCGGGAACTGGAATTTGAGCAGGCTGGCGTTAGCGAGTTGAGGTTGAGTTCATTGTGGGATCGAGTTGAGTGTCAGGCAACTACCCTTGCGTCCTGACGTCGCTGGC
>CAYSJO010000265.1:0-15224 GCA_964431285.1 uncultured Planctomycetaceae bacterium | reverse complement strand
AACCAGTTTGTGTCCCTTGATGCCCGCCGCTCGGACAATCCGCTCAACGTGGTTCGGAACAAACATGTGGAAGCTGTGACCGGTGTAGAAGACGCGCAACCCCGGGATGACTGGTGGCAGGTCGTCTGCAACGGAGTGTTTTCCACTCAATGCGACGAGCTGAGTGCTGACGCCGATCAGCAGCATCAATGATCTGCTGAGAAATCGATTGGCTTTGTGCATATTCATTTCCGGACTCAGAGGCAGCGTCGGCTGGATCATCACGGATCGCTGACACGTGTACGCCACACTTCAAACTGATCAGCGAGTTGCATGAGACGTTCGGGCTCACGTTTCGCCAGATCAGTCGTTTCCGTGCCGTCACGTTCGAGGTCAAACAATTGCCACGCCCCGCCGTTTCGTGGTTTGACAGCTTTCCATTGACCCATCCGAATGGCGTGATGTCGGGGAACGCTCCAGCAAAGCTGTTCGTGCGCGTCACGCTGTTGCCCCTGAAAGACGGGCAGCAGGCTCTTGCCTTCCAGAGGTAACGGCTTGCGGCTCTTGATCTCGCTCGGGTAACTGCTGCCAGCTACGTCCAGGCACGTGGCCATGAAATCGATGACATGTCCCGTTTGTTCCGTGATGCTCCCATGTTCGCGGATGACCGCCGACCATCGCGCAACCAGTGGAGTGCGGACACCACCCTCATAGGCGCCAAGTTTTGTACCGCGCAGCGGCGTGTTGCTCGCGTTCGCCCAGGCCAGCCCGTAGGCAGCAAATGTGTCGTGTGGCCCTGGAGGGCGATCGGGACCGCTGCCTGATCGAATCGGCACACCGTCCTTTCGCCATTTGTCGTTCTTCGACCGCGGACCAAATCCAAATCCACTTGTGTTCGGACCGAGTCCGCCGTCGGGAGCGGCTCCGTTATCGGACAGAAACATGACCAACGTATTGTCTTCCTCACCGGCCTCTTTGAGAGCCGTCAATAACTGGCCGACTCCTCGATCAATAGCGGCGACCTGTGCGGCGTAAACCGCCATGCGTTCTGCCTGCCAGTCCTTGTACTTGTCCGCCTTCCAGTCTCGAACACCTGCTGGTCGCGGCGCGAGCTTCCAGTCCTCTGGAATTAATCCGGCCTGCCGTTGGCTCTCAAATCGACTTATGCGCACTTCGTCCCATCCCGATGTCTGATAGCGGTCCCTGTAGTGGGCAACGTCCTCTTCGCGCGCATGCAACGGCCAGTGCGGCGCGATGTGCGCCACGTACAAAAAGAGCGGATCAGTCTTCTTGAGACCCTCCTGCAGGAAGCGGAGGGCGTAGTCGTTAAATGCATCAGTGAGATAGAAGTCGTCGGGAAGTTCGTATCGCTCGCGGCCAATGTAGTAGGGATTACCCTGAACCTCGTGAAAGTAGCTGATCTTCGCCTGACACATCGGCCCGAAGAATCGATCAAAGCCTCGGTCCAGAGCCGAGTCACGTCCCTGCCATTTTCCAACAACCGCAGTGTGGTAGCCGGCCTGCTGCAGCACCTCGCCAATGGTGACACACTTCTGGAAATCCTTCGGTTCGTTCCAGCGGTCACCTCGATGTCCAATCTGCTGGCAGTACAGTCCCGTCAGGAGCGAGGCCCGAGTCGGACCACAGATGGCGTTGTTATAGAACTGCGAGAACCTCAGTCCGTCACGGGCCAGCGAGTCAATGTGAGGCGTGTCGATCTCGCCGCCGTAGCAGCCGATGTCCGACCAGCCCAGATCATCCGCCATTACGAGGATGATATTGGGACGTTCGGCGGCGGTCTTATCAGAAGCTTGAAGCGACAACGTGCCGGCGATGATCACAACAGCTATCAACGGGATTCTGATCATGACGTCGTTTGCCTCGGCTGGTGCGTCGAGACGCACTCTGCCTGTCTATCGAAGACTGTAAGGACATCAATCGAAACGCAGGGAGTACAAGTCGGCATTCTTCAGGTTGAATCGCAGCTGGACACTGCCGGAACTTAGATCCGGCTTCTGGTTCCAGACCACGACATGGTCGACAGCGTCACCACTTAGTGGTTTCGACTCGCCGATGACTTTTCCGGCCCGATCAAGCGCTTCGACCGTCAACGTTCCACCAGAGTTGACGACGTAGTTCAGCAGCAGCTGGTCTCCGTCGAAATGCAACGGTTTCGTCGTGGCCTGACCTCCCTCTGATCCGCCACGCAGCGCGACGAATCCATCTACTCGATAGGCGAATCGTCGGACTCGTCCGGGCGTTCGTTCGTAATAGTTCTCTGTTCCGTAAACGGAAATCTCGCTGGGTTTGCCGGGCAACTGAAACATTCCCCAGGCCATGTAGTTGCTGCGATTGTGGTTGCGGTCTTTGAGTGCTGTCCTTGGAATGACAGCGTCCGGATATCGCTGGAAAGTCGAACCGTCACGACTGGTCATCAGGATGGGTTCCACCTGCTGACTCTTTGGTTCGTAGCGCGTGGGAAAGCCGATGAATAGATGCGGCGCACGAAAGTACTTCTGAATGGCGTTCGTGTAGAGATGTTCGTTGGGAGTGCCGTCGGGGTATTTCAGGTCGGACTCGTTTTCCCAGTGAATGAAATCTTTCGATGTCGCTGTTCGGATCGAGCGGACTCCGTTGCCGAAGTAGCGCCAGTAAGCCCGATATTCATTTCGAACCGTGTCCCAGAATGCCAGGTTCTGCGAATCAAATGCCCCATTGGTGATGACTGGTTTTTGCCGCGTCAGTTTCCAGTGCACGCAATCCGGGGACTCAAAGGGCACAAGTCCACCGCCGTAGTCCCCGATCCCACCGAAGGCCTTGTAGCGTGACTCAGGCGGAGCCTTGGGATTCGCATCGAGGAATGCCGTGAAGTTGTGCGTGCCGGGCCCCAGCCAGACGATGTTGTTTTCTTTCGACCCGTTCCAGTCGAACAGGCCGAGATTCGGTTTCGTCCAGTGGATGCCGTCTTTGCTTTCGGCATAGCACGTGACTTCTTTGTGAGCGGCCTTCTTCTGCTCGTCGTGCTGCCAGCCTCGATAGATCATGCGGTACATGTCACTATCACGAAAGAACGTGTAGTAGCCGCTGGTGTTTCCTTCCCAGGGTTCGCCCGCCTCAAACACGACGTCCTTCGCAACAGGTCGAATCAACTGCCGGCTGACGTCACCTGTCGTTCGGGCGATCAAGTGGTCATCGACAAACAGCTCAAGCCGCTTGCCGACGTCGACGGCATCGGCACCAGACATGACCGGTCTCGCAGGAACCAGAAAGAACAATGCCGAGGCGAGTATCGGTACGGTGTATCTGCATCGATTCATGGTGAGTCCTTTTGTCATTGCCGGTGGCAGTCCAATGTGCTGGAAGGAACCATACCAGAGACGACACAAAGTTCATTCGACGGCCGGGCTTGATCAATGCGAACATCCGGCCTGACTCGATATAAGTCGCAGTAATCGCGTTTGACCGAAGCCAGCAGTGAAAGCCTGAGGATCAGAATGAAGCGGAACCTGACTGCGAGTCTGATGACCATGTCGACACTTCTGCTGTCGGCCATGACGACAACCACGATGGCGGCGAAACCGAATGTTCTGTTGCTGTGCATCGATGACCTGCGGCCGGAACTGGCGTGTTTCGGCGTGGATTACATTCAGTCGCCGAATATCGACGCGCTCGCGGCACGGGGACGTGCGTTTCATCGGCACTACGTGCAGGCTCCGACGTGTGGCGCATCCCGGTTCGCACTGCTGACGGGCATGTATGGTCCGTCCGGCAACGGAGCGCTGTTCCAAAGAGGCGGTCAGCTCGCGAAGGATCCGGAGTCTTTCCCGGCGAGTTTCCCCGCCTGGTTTCGTCGGCACGGATACACCACGGTTTCGGTCGGAAAGGTTTCTCATCATCCCGGGGGTCGCGGGGGACGTGACTGGAACGATGATGCGACGCCGGAAATGCCGTTGTCCTGGGATCGTCACCTGTTGCCGACAGGCCCCTGGAAGCATCCGCGTGGGTCGATGCACGGTCTTGCCAATGGAGAGATCCGCGTTCGCGCCGGCGAGAGGGATGTTTTCCAGGCGGTTGAGTGACCGGATTCCATATACCCCGACGGCCTGATCACCGACGAGGCGCTGAAGCAGCTTGATCAACTGACAAAGGCAGACGACGAGCCATTCTTTCTTGCTGTCGGCATCATTCGCCCGCACCTGCCATTCGGAGCCCCAGCGAAATACCTCGACCTGTACCGCGACGTGGAGTTACCACCGCTCCCGCATGCGTCAAAGCCGGACGGAAGAACGACATGGCATCGGTCGGGCGAGTTCATGAAGTACAATCGCTGGAAACGAACCCCCAACGACGACGCGGAATTCGCAAGCGAAGTCCGCAGACACTACGCAGCCTGTGTGTCCTATGCCGACGCGCAGGTGGGACGACTTCTTGATCGCCTCGAGTCGAGCGGTGAAGCCGAAAACACCATCGTCGTTCTGTGGGGTGATCACGGCTGGCACCTCGGTGAACACGCGATCTGGGGCAAGCACTCGCTGTTTGAAGAGTCGCTGCGGTCACCTTTGATCGTTTCTTACGCTGGCATGCGAAATCCCGGTCAGTCGACGCAGTCACTGGTCGAGACGATCGACGTGTTTCCCACAGTGTGCGACATCGCCGGACTACGGATGCCTGACTACGTCGATGGCGTTTCTCTGCAGCCGATCCTGGACAAACCATCGGCGCCCGGCCACACGGGGATTTCCTACGCACGGGCTCGGACGATTCGCACGCAGACGCATCGCCTGATCGCCCACCCGGACGGCCATGTCGAACTTTATGACCACCAGATCCCTGATGCCGAGACTCGAAACGTCGCTGCCGAACATCCGCAACTCGTTCAGGCGTTATTGGCAGAACTGACCATTCGCCTTGAGAAGCCATCAGCGTTCGCTCCCAACCAGACAGAACTCCCAGTCTCCGCCCCCAAAGACGCCACAGTTCTGTTTGGCAAAGGCGACCAGAACAACTTTCTGAGTGCGTCTGGTGGGGAACCTGACTGGCCAGTCGAAGATGGGTCACTGGTGTCGACGCGAGGCAAAGGGCGGACCAATCATCTGGTCTCGGCACTGCATTTTCGTGACGCCGACCTCCACGTGGAATTCATGCTGCCTGAGGAAGGAAGTGGAAACAGCGGTATCTACATTCACGGCAATTATGAACTGCAGATTTTCAACTCATATGGCAAAGACAAATTGACCCAGCAGGAAATGGGTTCTCTGTACGGGTTCGCTGCACCGCTCGTAAACGCGTGCCGTCAACCGGGTGAGTGGCAGGTCTTCGATATCCGTTACCGCGCACCTCGTCGCGACGAGGCAGGGCAGATAGTGACTCGTGGCGCCATCACGGCCTGGCTCAACGGTCAGAAGGTTCAGAACAAGACTCGTTTCGGAGAACCACGTTCGAA
Source organism: uncultured Planctomycetaceae bacterium (assembly GCA_964431285.1). Lineage (GTDB taxonomy): Bacteria > Planctomycetota > Planctomycetia > Planctomycetales > Planctomycetaceae > CAUZFZ01. Next base: position 9,802 of record CAYSJO010000265.1, on the reverse strand, counting down.
GTATCACCCGTTCCGATACGGCACGACCCCGTATCTGAAAACGATCTGGGAGCAGCAGAAGGCAACGTCAGTCGGGCCGGTGTTTCTTCAGGATCACGACAACCCGGTCCGCTTTCGTAACGTCTGGGTCCGCCCTCTCGACGATCTGGCACACTCATACGAACCAGCGAAAGAGACACCTGAAGCAGACCAGTAACAGTCGCGCGGTTGGAGTCGTCAGCTCGAAACGTTCCCGGTTGGCAGTAGTGGTACTCGCCAGTATTCCTCACTGATTCGCGACTCGAAATGGAATTCTGGCGAATCCCACTACTCGAAGTTGTGGCTCCGACAAGACACCAACGAGATCGCCAGGATGTGCCCCAATCAACCGCGAGTGGCATTGTTCGCACTGTTCGTCGCCGTGCTCTCGACTACGGCGACCACGGCGCAGGTCACATATCCGCTTCCGTACCCTCCGAAACTGCCCGATGGAAAGAGATTCGTTATTGATTCGTCGCCCGAATTCCTGAAGCCCGGCCCGAATCTGCTCGACGGGGTCGAGATTGCTAGGACTCCACCGGTCGTTGATTTCCTGTACTACCCGAACCAGACGTACGCGGGTAATCCATGGTGCTTTCGGGGCGTCGGCACGGTGCGCGGTGACAAGTTCTATTCCGCTCTGTGCGATCACAAAGCGCCGCTTGGTACGTCATATCTGTTTGAATACGACTCAACCAAAAAGACGTACCGTCTGCTGGTGAACACTGCAAAGTTTTTGCGTTCGGTTGGGCAGATCACGCCCAGGATGAATTATTCGCCTGGTGAAATTCAGACGCGGATCGACTTCGGCAGCGACGGTTGGCTGTACTTCGGCACGACACGCGGGTCAACAACTGCCTCATCCGACAAGAACGGATTCAAAGGGGAGTGGGTCATCCGCACCGATCCCGTCAGCGGTAAGAGCGAAGTCGTCTCGGCGTATCCGGTTTCCAGACATTGCATCCTCGCCAGCGTGTTCGACTCCGACCGGATGATCTTCTACGGCGGAACCGCGTCGGGAGATTACAGTCTGAAGAAAGTGTTTTTCTTCGCACTTGATGTGAAGTCAGGCAAAGTCATCAAAACAGCTGACGGCGGCTTTGACCGTTATTGCGTGTTCGCCAAATCGACCGGCAAGGTCTATTGGGAAGGTAAGAAGTACGATCCCGGCACGAACGAGATCACGACAAGCGTGCTTCCCCACGTCCGTTCGGCAACCTCTGAAACTCCGCAAGGCATGGTCTATGGCACGTCGCACCGATCGGCCGACATCTGGGGCTTTGACGTCCGTAGTGAGACGTTCGCGCCGATCGGCCCGGGAGCTGTTGGCACGCAAGGCTACGTGACCGCGATGCACGTCGATCCATCGGGCCGTTATCTGTATTACATCCCTGGTGCCCACGGTGGTTCATCGAAAGATGGTACGCCGGTCGTTCAATACGACCTGAAATTCAAGAAACGCAAAGTGCTGGCGTTTCTGTACGCGTATTATCTCAAGAAGCTGAAATACAATCTCGAGGGCACGTTCTGTTCGGTGCTGGGGCCGAAGGGCGAGAAGTTGTACGTTTCCTGGGATGGCTGGCGCGAAGGCCATTCACGTCGCAGCGCCGAATCGTCGGCATTAACGGTGATTCACATTCCGGCGTCGGAACGACCCTGACTAAGCACTGGCCTGGTATGGAAATCCTGGAGCGCAGAAACGCTGACGTCGTCTTGTGCCCATTTGAGTGAGGTGGCAGAGTCAGACCGAAGCGATGACCCTGCCGTGCTGCCACAGGGCCTCGCTTTGCTCTGATCCTGCCACTTGGAATCCAGAGATGAGAAAAGCGATAGGAGACTTCGCCAGGTTTTCCTACGATCCCGAACGTCACGGGATGGACAATTCGGCGTTTTCGGGAGCGAAGATACGATGCGAGTACTCGTTACGGGGGGAGCTGGTTTTATTGGGAGCCACATCTGCGATCGGGCGCTTGAGAAAGGCTGGGAGGTGGCTGTCATCGACGACCTCAGCAGTGGTCGGCGGGAAAACGTGCCGGAAAGAGCGGTATTTCACCAGGTTGATATCCGGGATCGCGACGCCGTCTTTCGAGTTCTGCGTGAGTTTCGGCCTGACGCGATCAGCCACCAGGCGGCTCAGGCCAGCGTCGCTGTCAGTGTTCGTGAACCGGTTCTGGACACCACAATCAATGTCATCGGATCGCTGAATCTCCTGGACGCCTGTGTGGACTGTGGAGTGAAGCGATTTGTGTTCGCCAGCACCGGAGGCGCGATTTACGGAGAAGTGCCGGACGGGCAGAAGGCCGACGAGAACACGCCACCCAGGCCACCGAGCCCGTACGCTGTCAGCAAATTCGCAGTCGAGAATCATCTGGTCTGCTATCAGCGAGAACACGGGTTGCGGTCTACAGTACTCCGTTACGCCAACATTTATGGCCCGCGTCAGGACCCGCATGGTGAAGCCGGTGTCGTCGCAATCTTCTGTAATCGGCTGATGGCTGGTGAGTCACTACAGATCAATGCGAAGCAGCAAAATGGAGACGATGGCTGCATCCGCGACTACACCTACGTCGACGACGTGGCCAAAGCGAATGTCGCAGCGCTGGCAGGTGAACTCAACCATGGCGTAATGAACATCGGCAGTGGAATGCCGACAAGCACGCGCGCTCTGGCAGACGCGCTGGAGGCTGCACTCGGTACATCAACAGGTCGAACCACTGCCGATTGCCGAGCCGGAGATGTTGAACGCTCCGTCCTCGCCGCTGATCGCTTCGTCGAGGAATTCGGTCCGGCCACATCGCTTGAATCCGGCATCACTCAGACGGCCGCCTGGTTCTCGGACCTGGTGTCATCGGGTGAGCCTCATGATTGATGTTCGCCGCATCGGGACTCGTGCTAAGAAACTCGAATTCAATCAGCCTCACACGAGAATTCTTCGCTGAGCAGTCCGAATAACAGATCGTCAACCGGATGTCCGTCGCGGAAATACCCGTTCCGGAGTGTTCCTTCGTGCCTGAATCCTGCTTTGGTCAAGACTCGGGCTGAACGGGAATTTGTGGCAAACACTCAGGCGTGAATTCGTTGAAGCTGGAAGCGTGCAAATGTGAATTCACAGAAACACCGGACCACTTTCGGCATGAGCCCTTGACCCCAGTACGGCTTCGCCAGCCAGTAGCCGATCTCCGCCTGCTCGCTCTTGATGAGGTCCATGGCACCAACCTCACCGATCAATTCACTGTCTGTATTCCGAATGGCCAGATTGATCTTCTGATCTCTTGCGACCGACAGATCAACGACACCTGACAACCACTGGTCGACATCGAAGTCCGTGTACGGGAAAGGAATCCCGACAGGGTTAGCCTGAAAGTCGTCGGTCTCATTCAGATGCTTCAAATACGATGGTCGGTCATCACGAGAAATCTGTGATAAGGTGAATTCGTCAGTGACACGAATACAGGGAAACGGAACCAGCTACATGCAGCCGGCGACAGATGAACGACATTGACGCATGTGCTCACTGGGCGATCTGCTTGCCACGGCGCATTCCCAGGTCGTGCCTCATGCAAATCACCTGCTTGATCCTTCTGTTTGCACCGCTCATGAATTCGATCCTCAGTTCAACGTGCTTCTGGTTCACTTTACCAGACACTGAAAAAGCCCGTCCGGTGATCTGTACCGGACGGGCCTGAAATCAGTCTCTAAAAGTAGTGCTGCTGGATGACACCGTCAAAAGCACCCCTTTTTGAGGCAGCACTTTTTGAATCGCTTATGCGAACCGCATGGACACAGATCATTGCGTCCGAGCTTCTCTGCCAGCACCTTGTCACCGTGAACAACCCGTTCGCCACGCGTTACTTGCATTTCCGATGGGAATCCACGCCGCCGCTTACTCATCGTCTCGAAAAAATGGCTGTTCGCCAAGATCTTCTTGATTCGTGTGTCTCATAGCGCACCGTCCTTTCAAGCTGGGAAAATCTCTCGGATGATAGTCTCAAACCTCAGACGGCTGCAGACTGAAAATCTGCGAGACTCGATCCCTGGCCGCTGATTCGACTACGATTTTTTTGACGTAGTTTGAGTGCCAGACGTTGGAGGAACGGCAAATGCGGGTTGCAATTACGTTTACGCTGGTGTGTCTGTGGGGACTCGCAGCGGTGGAATTCGAAGCGAGCGCGGATGATCTGCCGTCGGGCGTTGTCAACACGCAGAATCCAAAGGACGTGTCCCTGTCGCCGCAGGAGTCTCTGGCACGCATCACAGTGCCTGACGGATTCCATGTGACGCTTTTTGCAGGCGAACCCGATCTGCGGCGCCCGATCGCGTTTGACTTTGATGATCGTGGCCGAGTCTGGGTTGTTGAGAACTACTCACATCCGAATTGGAAGAAGGACGGAGCGACTGATCGCATCCTGATTCTTGAAGACACCGATCACGATGGGCAGTTCGACAAACGCAAGGTCTTCTGGGACAAGGGTCGCTATCTGACCGGTATGGTGGTCGGGCATGGCGGGGTGTGGATCGGTAACACGCCGGAACTGTCATTTATTCCCGATCGGAATGGCGACGATGTCCCGGATTCTGAACCCGTCGTGATGCTTGATGGCTTCCTGGTCTCTACCAACAACGTGCTCAACAACTTTTACTGGGGGCCTGACGGCTGGCTGTATGGAGCCATAGGAGTCGACAATCCATCTCATATCGGAAAGCCCGGAACACCAAAGGAGCAGCGGTTCGAAATGAGCCGCGGGATGTGGCGGTTTCATCCCGTCGATCAAAAGTTCGAGAGAATCGCAGACGGAATGGTGAATCCGTGGGGAGCCGACTTCAACGAGTTCGGTGAGCTCATCACGACCAACACCGTCACCGCGCATCTGTGGCACATCGTCCACGGGATGTACTGCGAGCGTCGGGTCACCGAACAGGACAACCCGTACGTCTATCGTCGGATTCAGTATATAACCGATCATAATCATTGGGGTGGCGGAGCATGGCACGAGGCTCGATCCGGCAAAGGCCAGCATTCCGTGGCCGGCGGTGGTCATGCGCATTGCGGCGGCATGATCTATCTTGGTGATAACTGGCCGGACAAGTACCGCGGCACGTTCTTCACCAACAACCTGCACGGCAATCGAGTCAACAATGACCGACTGGTTTCTAACGCATCGACCTACGTCGGCGTGCATGGAAAGGATTTGATATTTGGCAACGATCCGTGGTTCCGCGGGATGTCGATCAAATACGGACCGGACGGCGGTGTCTACATTTCCGACTGGCACGACTTCGGCGATTGCCACGACAGCGACTGCAGCCACCGCACGACCGGCCGGATGTACAAGGTTGTCTACGGCAAGCCCGCAGCAGTCAGGACCGAGCTGCAGCGGCTGACGGCAGCGGAACTGGCCGAACTGCATCTGCATCGCAACGAGTGGTTCTCACGACACTCGCGACGCATTCTGCATGAGCGAGTCATTGGCGGGCAGGATGTTACAGAAGCCATCGCCCCTCTCAGGAAAATATTTCAGACATCGAAGGACGATCCAAACCGTCTGCGGGCCTTGTGGACACTCGCCATCATTGGTGATCTCAATGAAGCAGGCCTGATCGACTTGTTGCAGCACGACAGCCAGCATGTCCGTCGCTGGGCAGTCCGTTTTCTGGTGGACCGGCGGGAGCCGGGTGACGAGGCGGTCTCGAAGCTCACCAGGCTTGCGTCAACTGAGCCATCACCAAAAGTTCGGCTGGCCCTCGCCAGCGCGCTGCAGCGAATACCCCACGAAGACCGTTGGGAAATTGCTGACGGGCTCGTTGTTCATGCAGAAGACGACACGGATCCGTACATCCCGTTGATGGTCTGGTACGGAGTTGAACCGCTTGTTTCACGCAACCCAGGAGCCTCTCTCAATCTGGCAACACAGTCCAACCTCTCGGTCCTGAGGAATCTGATCGTGCGACGCGCGATCGACACGAAAGAACCACCGATTGGAATGGTCGTGGATGCGGTATCACGACAGGCAAATCACGTCGTGCGTCACGACATGTTGCGGGGAATGCTGGATGCACTGGACGGACGGGGGAGTCAGCCGGCGCCGGAAGCGTGGCCAAAGCTCTACAGACAAGTGTCATCCGCAGCCGATCCGTCGTTGCGGTCGGTCGCCGTTCGACTGGCGACGATCTTTGGGGATCAAGAAGCCATCAATCGACTGCGCGCGATGGTGCTCGACAATACAGCTGCGGACACAGACCGCCGCGAAGCGCTGCAATCGCTGCTCAAGGTCAACGATGGAGTCTCGGTCAAAATGCTGCACGGCCTGGCAGCGGAAAGCTCCACACTTCGGCGCGACGCGATTCAGGCCCTCGCCATTCGAAACGACAAGTCAACTCCCAATGTGCTGCTGGGCGAGTACGGCGACTTCAACGACATTGAACGTCAGGACGCGATCGGCGTGCTGACGACTCGACTCAGTTTTGCGGACTCGTTGCTGACCGCGATGGAAGCCGGCCAGGTCAACCGGAAAGACGTTTCTGCCTTCGCGCTGCAGCAGTTGCGAACGTTCGATGACCCGCAGTTGCAGTCACGCGTCCTGAAACTGTGGGCGGACGACACCGTGAAGGTTCAGAAGTCGGAAGAACTCGCACGACTCCTGAAGCTGATGACACCCGAGTATCTCAGTGACGGCGACGCAAGTGCGGGTCGGCAGGTGTTTCAAAAGACCTGTGTCAAATGCCACCGGTTGTTCGGCGAAGGCGGCACAATCGCACCGGACCTGACAGGTTCAGGACGCAAGAAGTCCGACTACGTCCTGAGCAACCTGATCGACCCCAGTGCACAGATAGATCCGGCCTATCGCCTGACGACGCTGTTTACGGAGGACGGGAGGTTGATGAGCGGGTTCATTGTGCGGCAGACGGACAGCGACGTGGTCTTCCGCACTCAGGACGCACGCATTCGACTGTCGATGAAGGATGTCGAAGCCATTCGGACGTCAAACGTCTCGATGATGCCCGAGGGCATGCTGCGCACTTTCAGCGACGAGCAGTTGCGCGACCTGCTTGTCTACCTTGCGGGTTCCGGTCAGGTCCCGATTTCACCGACCAGCGGCGGTGATTGAGCGCCCATCGATCCCTGGCAGAGCGCATCGGCGGTGGACTTTCAATAGCATGAGCGGTGCTCTGCTGAAACTGGATTCGTGACAATTCAAGCTGCTCCGAGGACACAGACATTGCGTGGTCTACTCATCTACATACTACTCGTCAGCACGTTCTCACGGTGTTATGCCCAGGAATCACCAGGGGAAGCGAACACCTTCTTCGAAGAGAAGGTTCGGCCCTTACTGGTAGAGCGATGTTTTCGGTGTCACTCAGAAAAAAAACATGAAGGTGATCTGCGTCTGGACGCTCGCCGGGCGATTCTGGCTGGTGGTGAGTCCGGCGCGGCGGTTGTTCCGGGTAAACCCGACGAGAGTCTGCTGATCAACGCGGTCAGGTATCGCAGTCTGGAAATGCCACCAGACCGTCGACTTTCAAAGAGTGAAGTTGCCGTGCTGGTCGAATGGGTCAAGTTGGGAGCGCCATGGCCGGGTGCGCAGGACGAAGACATCCTCGTCCCGAGACGCCCCGGACTTAAGATCACGGATGAGGATCGCGACTACTGGGCCTTCCAGAAAATCCGTCGCCCTGATGTTCCCAACGATCCATCGACGACCTGGGATGACAGCAGCGAGATTGACAGGTTCATTTTCAAACGGCTCGCTGACAGCCGACTGACGCCTTCACAGCGCGCGTCGTATCTGCTGTTGTTTCGTCGGCGCTATTTCGATCTGGTCGGGCTCCCACCAGCTTACGAAGACGTCGCACGTTTTGTGGCAGATCAGTCGCCGGAGGCGCTGCCGAAGCTCGTCGATGAGCTGCTTGAAAAGCAGCAGTATGGAGAGCGCTGGGGGAGGCATTGGCTGGACGTCGTCCGTTTTGCGGAAACCAACGGCTACGAGCGGGACGACCAGAAGCCGCACGCATGGCGATACCGAGACTATGTGATTCGGTCGTTCAATGACGACAAGCCGTTTGACCGTTTTGTCACCGAGCAACTGGCAGGCGATGAGCTCGATGATGCAACTCACGACTCGATTATTGCGACCGGTTATTACTGGAGCGGTGTTTGGGACGACGAGCCAGACGATAAGACGGCAGCGATCTATGACGGGCTGGCTGACATTGTACGAACGACGGGCGAGGCATTTCTGGGACTGACGATTGGCTGTGCGCGGTGTCACGATCACAAGTTCGATCCGATTCTTCAGTCTGACTACTACGGTCTGCTTGCGTTCGTTCGAAATGTCGCCCCGTACGGAAAGGATAAATCGTCCACTCACTGGGAGATTAACCCCAATGCCGTCTTTACGCCGCTTGCCACGCCTGAACTGGCGGAGCAGTGGAAACAGACGCAGGCCGAAATCACTCAGCAGATTCAGAGTCTGAAGGAGCAACTGGAAAAACAACCTGACGACAAAACCAGGGACATGTTGAAAAAACAAATTGGAGACCTGGAAAGCAAGAGACAGAGTCCACCCTGGGATGCTGCTCTGTCCGTCAGGGAGCCCGGCAACTCGGCGCCAGAGACGCGGATTCATATTCGAGGGAACCATCTGACTCCTGCAGGTGTTGTTGAGCCGGCATTCCTGACCGTGACTGATGCTCCACGGCCTCACCTCGATTCGAGTCCCGAATCATCGAAGTCTCCGCTGGTAGCACTTCTGCGTGCTTACGGAGTTCAGCCGACTTCAGGGCGCAGGCGTGTTCTCGCAGACTGGATCGCCAGCCCGAACAATCCTTTGACTGCACGAGTCATCGTCAATCGGCTCTGGCACCATCACTTCGGGCAAGGCATCGTCGCGACTCCGAATGATTTCGGAAGAACCGGTCGACCGCCAACGCACCCGCAACTGCTCGACTGGCTCGCCTCCGAACTGATCGAAAATGACTGGAGCCTCAAGCATCTGCACCGCGAGATCCTGCTCTCCAGGACCTGGCAGCAAAGCTCGGCAGCACCACCAGGTTCGCCAGGTGTCGACATCGATCCTGACAACCAGCTTCTCTGGCGGCAGAACCTGCGGCGCCTTGAGTCCGAGGCTGTTCGAGACTCCATTCTTGCCGTCAGTGGCAAGTTGAATCTGCAGATGGCCGGACCTGGATTCTACCCGTTACTTTCACCCGAGGTTCTGTCAACGCAATCGCGAGCTGGAAACGGCTGGGGGAAATCGGACGATAAACAGCGGTCTCGACGCAGCGTTTACATCTTCGCAAAGCGGACTCTGGGCGTTCCAATGATGGAGGCATTCGATACTCCGGTACCAGATCGTCCGGAGCCAGCTCGTCAAACAACAACAATCGCTCCACAGGCACTGATCCTGCTGAACAGCCAGTTTACTAAAGAGCAGGCGTCGGCATTTGCTGATCAACTCCTGAAGCAATCTGACGCAACGAATGAGGGGATTTGCCGGGTGGCTTTTCGCAGGGCTCTGGCGAGAGATCCTGTTGCGGACGAGATTGCTGTTCTGTCAGAACTTCTCCGCCGATTCTCACACGAGTCCTCTGGGGGAAGTCGGCGGGCTGCCGTCGAACAACTGGCGAGGCTGATTCTAAACCTGAATGAGTTCATCTATATCGATTGATTCTGACGGATGAAATATCCATGAACGACCGGTTGTCCCCGCCGCAAAGTGCCACTGCGAACGGACCTTTAGAGTCCGCATTCCCACGGCGGACGTTTCTCAAGCAGGTCGGTGCAGGT
>CAYSJO010000264.1:0-3936 GCA_964431285.1 uncultured Planctomycetaceae bacterium | reverse complement strand
CTGAAATACCACATCTCGGATTCCACAGTGGGGAACGTGCTGAAGGCACACGGCATTGGGCCAGCACCCGACCGGCAGCGGACACCAGCATGGTCCACGTTCCTGAAAGCACACTGGGATTCCATCTTTGCCACGGACTTTACGACTGTCGAAGTGTGGACGCGGAGCGGACTTGTCACGTTCTATGTGCTCGCCGTCATGCACCTGAAGACACGCCGTGTCCACATTGCTGGCATCACACCGAGTCCGAACGCCACGTGGTTGACGCAGGTGTGCCGTGACCTGACTAATGATCAAGACGGGTTCCTGAAAGACGCCAGTCATTTGATCGTCGATCGAGACACGAGCTTCATCGCCATGCGTGACTTTCTCGATCAGAACACCGAGACCGAAGTCGTACTGCTGCCACCGAAGAGTTCCAACTGGAACGCTTACATGGAGCGATGGTTCAGAAGCCTGAAAACTGAGTGCCTGGATCGGATGATCTTCTTCGGTCGCAAGTCACTGGAGAACGCCGTGCGTGAATACGTGGAGCATTACCACGCCGAACGGAACCATCAGGGACTGGACAATGAGTTGATTGAGCCAGTCGATGATCCTGATTCCGTCGCTGGCAGGATCGAATGCCGAGAGCGCCTCGGTGGCCTACTCAAGTACTACCACCGTCGCGCTGCCTGACGAGCCTTGTCACGAGTCTGACGTGCACCGTATGCGATAAAGGTAGTCGCCGATTCTGAAAAACAGCCCAATTCGAGAGCCGTCCGTCGTGTTCGCGATAGACTCTCGGCTGAAAGTAAGACTCATCTCTATCGATAACACCTGATTGCCAACGAGCTTTGAGGTCGGTTCAGTATTTTGACCCTACGGCCACCAGACGCCGGTCGCCGCCTGGAATCGCTACGGTTTTCGCTACGTTTCCTGATTCCGGATTCCCGGCATCGACGTAAACCGTTTCCGCGTCAGCTGATTCAGGCGAGGCGTTCGATTCCGGCTCTGCCCATTAATAAATGGCCTGATTCCTAAGGGAATTGGTTTTTTTGTTTGGCTGGATTCGACTGGCCAGCAACAGATACTACCTACGTACTACCGAAAACAGCGTTTGGTGTTTTTCCTATTCGATCCGACCTGATTAACTCGCATCGGACGCCGTCAGTTGCCCGTTACGGCTCCGCTGGCGATGGCTTTGATATGATGCGGAGATGACGTCTCATCCTACTTTTCGTTTGACTCTTCAGATTACGCTGCTGTGGCTGTCTGGAGCCGCATCTCCATTGACTTACGGTCAGGCCGAATCAGAACAGCCGGAAACATCGCCAGCCGCGAAGCCGCTTGAACCGGTGGACGCTCTGCGAGCGTTCAAACTGCATCCGGGTTTCCGGATCGAACTGGCCGCTGCTGAACCGCTGGTCCAGGACCCGGTAGCGATGTCGTTCGACGCAAGCGGTTCGCTGTTTGTCGTCGAGTATCCCGAGTTTAATCACTACAAGATTCCGCGAGGATCGCAGCGCACCGGTCGAGTGCGACGGCTTCAGGATACGGACGGCGATGGTCGATTTGACGAGGCCACGGTCTTTGTGAAAGTGCCGTTTGCAACAGCGGTGACCTGTTATAAAGGCGGCGTGTTTGTAGGAGCGCCTCCGGACATCCTGTACTGTCGCGACACGGATGGCGACGGAGTTGCTGACGAAAAGCGCGTCGTGCTGACGGGTTTCGGCAGGGACTTTGCTGGCGGTGGCCTGCTGAACTCGTTTCGCTGGGGCATCGATAATCGGATCCACATCGCCACGGGATTCGCGGGAGGTCGAATACGTCGTCCCAATCAACCGGAATCCGCAGCGATCGATATTCGAGGTCGCGGCGTGATCCTCGATCCGCGAACTCTTGATTTCGAGCTGACCAGCGGCGGAGGCCAGCACGGTCTGGCGATGGATGACCAGGGCCGCAAGTTTCTCTGCTCCAACGTTTATCCGCTGCAACAGCTGTTGTACGACGATCGTTACGTGGCTCGCAATCCGTTTTTCGCTCCGCCGGGAGCAGCACGAAACATCAATGCCGAAGATCCGCTGGCACCGCTGAAACGGACCAGCCCACTGGAACCGTGGCGTGTCACACGATCTCGGCTCGCGGCCGACAGCGATCGCAAAAACGGTGAAGAGGCGCGGGCCGGTGGTGTCTTCACATCCGCCAGCGGGATCACAATGTATCGCGGTGACGCCTTTCCGGACGAGTTCTATGGCAACCTGTTTGTCGGCGAAGTGGCGAATAACCTCGTCTATCGAGCCCGCCTCCAGTTGCAAGGCATCGAGCAGGCTGCGCACCGGGCCGATCCAGATGCAGAATTTCTGGCATCGCGGGACAACTGGTTCCGACCTGTGCAGTTTGCGAATAGCCCAGACGGTGCACTTTACGTCGTGGACATGTACCGGCAGTTGATCGAAGGTGCGGCGTTCGTCACACCCGAGTCACTGAAGAAACTCGACCCGAGCCTCGGCACCGACCGTGGCCGGATTTACCGCATTGTCCCACGGGAGTATCAACGTCGACCTTGGCCGCTGCTCGCCAAATTGGACACGCGTGAAGTTGTCCGCCTGTTCGAACACCCCAACGGCTGGCATCGCGACACCGCAGCGAGACTCCTGTCTGAGCGGCAGGATCCGGCTTCAATTGGTCCTTTGACTGAGATTGTGAAGAATTCCGGATCTGCGCAAGCCCGACTTCTGGCGTTGTTTTCTCTGTGTGCACTCGACGCGCTCAGCCACGACTTGCTGCGAGACTCACTGGACGATGACAGCGCGCATGTACGTCAACATGCCATCCGGCTGGCAGAATCGTCAACCGAAGAATCACCGCTGTTGCGTCAAGCACTGATCGGGCGCGTCACTGACCCGGATCTGCGCGTACGTTTCCAGCTGGCATTTTCCCTGGGGCAGATTTCCGCACCACGGCGCAATGCTGCGCTGGCGGAACTCGCACGGCGTGACGCGGACAATCCGTGGCTGATGATGGCTGTGCAGAGTTCTCTGACGTCTGGTGCTGGAGACGTGTTTGCGAGACTTACCTCAGACCGGAAATCCATTGCGAAGAAATCGATCCGCCAACTGCTGCTCGACCTGGCCTCACAAATCGGAGTGCAGAGCGACGCGGGCGAGATTGCTACCGTCCTGCAAAGCCTGAGCATGACCGAAGGGACTGATCCCGATTTCGCAAAGGCGATCCAGCGGACGCTGTTCGCCCGTGTCCGCCGTGAGCAGCTTCATCGTCTGACTGCCGCTGGATCGACACGGCAGATGTTTGAGCAACTTGTGACTCAGGCTCGCTTCTCAGTGATCGACGACTCGCTACCAATCGGACGGAGACTGGAAGCTGTCCGTACGCTTGGTCTGGCGGAATTCGACGCAGAGCTGCGACAAGTCTTCGATCGACTGCTCAGTGTCGGTCAACCGGCACTGCTTCAACAGTCCGTATGTGAGACGCTGGCGAGATTCGATCATTCGCACGTGGTGGGCCTACTACTCGATCACTGGTCGCACATGACGCCGTCCGTCCGACGGTCGATAGTCGAAACGCTACTATCACGGCCAAAGTGGACCAGCAGACTGCTCGATGCCATCGAGGCGAAAACAGTCTCGCGAAATGATCTCGACCAGTCACGGGTCGAGTGGATGTTGACGAAGGCGGACGAGCGGACTGCGGCCAGGCTGCGAAAGCTGTTCCCGACGAATCGTCATCCCGATCGCGAGTTGGTCATTGACAGGTTTCGAACCGCGCTGAGCACGACCGGCGACGCAAAACGCGGGCGGAAGATCTACGAGCGCGTCTGCGCGGCGTGCCATAAGCGAGGTGATCTCGGCAAGGCTATCGGGCCGCCTCTCAACGACACGGTGCGTCGACCGGCCGAGGCGCTGCTCATTGACATCCTGGATCCGAACCGACAAC
>CAYSJO010000263.1:0-18047 GCA_964431285.1 uncultured Planctomycetaceae bacterium | reverse complement strand
GGCCGACATCACCTTTGGCGTCCGGCACTTTCGGCAGATGTCGGCTTCAGCTCCGGTTAGCAGGGGTCATCAAGAGCAGACCTGGAACGATATGCCGGGCTGGCAGCCGGCTGGTCGGGACACTGGGCCTGCGGCCCTCGTCGAGTCTGCTGTCCCGACTTTGTCACCGCTGGCACAGGCCGACGAAACGAAACCAGAGGAAATCAGGTATTTTCCAGAAGTGTTGGCATCAGACGCTCAACCAGCGATCAATCCCTCGCCAGGGATGAGTCGGGACGAGGAACGCATCTGGAAAGAAGAATTGAGTCATCTGACTAGGGAAGAGGCGGCCGAGATTCTGGCCGTGCGGTCACGGATTGGTTCGATTGTTGACCCAGTCAGTTCGGCGTTTCCGGATTCAGACGGGACAACCGGTCCGCGCGTCCTGCCGGACTTTATCGTCGGTGAGGCCCAGCCCATTCCGTTACAGGATGGGGACGATGAAACGGGTGACGTACTGCTGGCTTCAGCGACGGCCGAGTCGCTAATCGTCCGAGATTTGCGTGAGCAGGCAGACAGAATCTATCGTGAGAATCTTGCCAACCGCATGACGACGGGTTTCAAACGTCGAGAACTGCTGGTTGTCGCAGCCTCAGTTCCAAGCCAGTCGGACACAGACGACAAAATCAGTCACAATCCAACCTGGCTGACGCGTATCGATCTGACGCAGGGTGAGATTCAACAAACGGGGAACCCACTCGATGTGGCTATCAGCGGTCGCGGGTGGTTAAGGGTCTCGGACGGCGAGACAGAAGGATTCACCCGTTCCGGTGTGCTGGGAATCAATGAAGCCGGCGATTTGAGTGTCTGGACGGGTGCTGGCTTACTGCCACTTGTCCCGCAGGTATCGGTGGCAGAAGAGATGGAATTCAGAATCATGCCGTCCGGCGCGGTCGTCACGAACGCTGACCCCGCCGCGATTCCCGCTAACGACCTGAACTCACCCCGTTGCGTGCTGCACACGTTTCGGAATCCGTCGGCCCTCAAACGCACTTCCGCGGGACTGTATGTTCCGACGGGTTCATCCGGAGAACCGATTCCACAGCCAGTCAATCCACAGGCCCGATTTGTTCCGCAGGCGCTGGAACATTCGAACTCAGACCCGGACCGTGAGCACCAGGAGCTCCTGCGGATTGTGACACTCGCCGAGCTGATTGCTGGTCAGCCGTAGAGAGTAGAGATCAGTCGCAACCGCGCGACCAGTCCGATGAAAACGCAAGGGGCTTTCTTTGCGTCGGCTGCCGTATCTATTTCTTCTTTGCAGCGGCCGCAGGCGCTTCCGCCGGAGTTTCCTCTTCCGGCTCTTCCCACACCATCACATGCTCTTCGAAGCCGTTCAGAGCAACTTTTTCATCTTTGGGCTTCGTCAGCTCAAAGCCGGCCTCTTCAGCCAATTGAGCCTGTTCGCCCCCAGCTTCCACCAGGCCATCGTCCGGAAAGGCACGCCACCACTGCAGATGGGGCCAGTCACGTCGCACGGCCTTCATCGTGGTCTGCATGGTGCGCCCACCCGCTCCAGGGCTGAATCCAGCCCGCCGGGCGACCTTGGTGTACGTCGACACTTTGTCGGCCCGTTTCAGTTCCCACAGGAGTTCCGCTACTTCCTGGGCTCGTGCAGATGCCATAACAGGCTCCTCTTACTTTCTTTAGCTCCGTGTGAATGATTGGCTCGCGACGGTTTGGGGAGTCGCCACCAGCTCAGTTGTCAAACGTCAACTGCCTGCGGGGCATCATTGGCCGTTTCAAGCAGAACCCGGGACCTTGCCGCGACGATTGCCCAGCGTGTGGCTGTGGTTCCGGGTGCGTTTCGCAGAGGTCTTTCTTAATCTACCGCCCCACAATCCTCAAGCTCACCCACAGACACGGGTTCCCAACATAATGCAGGTTTTCGAAGGCCACGGAATTCGGTTCGAGCATCCTGGCGACTGGGAAGTGACCCGGAACCAGGATGACGACGAGCATGTCACTGTCACGGTGGAGGCCTCACAGACGGCATTCTGGATGGTCAGCATTATGCGCGACCGGCCACCTGTGGAAGCCGTCATCGATTCCGTGCTGGAGTCGTTCAGGTCCGAGTATGACGAGGTCGACGTCTACGAGAGCGAGGAAGCAATCTGCCTGTTGCCGACGGCAGCGATTGATATCGACTTTGTCTGCATGGAACTGATCAATCGAGCCAGTATCCGTGTCTGTGAAACGGATGATTGCACCATTTTCGTCTTACAGCAGAATTCCGACACAGAGACCGCAGAGGTCAAATCGCAGCTCAAAGCGGTAACAAACAGCCTGATGTGGGAAGCGGCGAATGACCCCGTGGCAGATCCCTTTGAATTCGACAACCTGTTCGGGAGTGAACCGAACACAACCGGTGAATAAGCCGTGTCCCGAGTCGTCCTGGCGATGAGTGGTGGAGTAGACAGTTCGGCCTCGGCCCTGCTGCTTCAGGAACAGGGCCACGAGGTCATCGGTCTCTTCATGCGCTCCGGTGCGACTGCGGAGCAGACGTGTTCGACCGATTCGGGATTCAGCCTTCCGGTGGTCGGCGCGAAGTCAAATCGACAGGGCTGCTGCGGGGCATCCGATGCAGCCGATGCACGTCGCGTCGCCGATATGCTGGACATCCCGTTTCACGCTCTGAACTTCAAGGACGCATTCGGACGAATTAAGGACTACTTCGCTGACGAATAACAAGCCGGCCGCACGCCGAACACCATCGTCAAGAGTAACAACTGGCTGAAGTTCGGGAAGTTGTGGCATTTCGCCGAGCAGGTCGGGGCCGACTTCATAGCATCGGGTCACTACGCACGACTTGGCGCTACTGACACCGGGCCAGCTCTGCACCGCGGCCTGGACCGCTCCAAAGATCAGTCCTACGTCCTTTTCGGGATCAACCGAGACCTGCTCGACCGGATCATTTTCCCCGTTGGCGACTTCGAGAAATTGAAAATCCGCGAGAAATCGCAGGAAGCCGGCCTGAGAGTCTTCGACAAGCCAGACAGCCAGGAAATCTGCTTCATTCCAGATAACGACTACGCCGAATTTCTTGAGCGATACCGCGGACAGCAGGACACCGCCGGTCAGATTGTCGACACGGCGGGCACGGTCGTTGGACAGCACGACGGCTACGAACGATTTACCGTCGGTCAGCGCAAAGGCCTTGGCATCGCATTCGGCGAGCCACGGTATGTGGTCGCTCTTCAGCCGGAACGCAAACAGGTAGTGATTGGGACGCGGGAAGAGCTGGGACGGCGAACGCTGTCCGGAAATCGACTGAACTGGCTGGTCGACGTTCCGCAGCAGTTTCGTTGTGACGTTCAGATTCGTTACCGGCATCAGGCAGCCCCGGCTGATGTCCGCCTGACTGACAACGATCAGGTCGAGGTCGAATTCGACGAGCCGCAATTTGCAGTGGCGCCCGGTCAGGCAGTCGTTTTCTATGAAGGCGATCGCGTACTCGGGGGTGGCTGGATCTATTAAACTCCCCGTTCACGACACACGGAACTGACTCAGATTGTACCTCAGGTCTGACCTGATCAGGGGCACGACCTTCCCCGATTCGTTGGCATCAATGATCCCGTCTTGGTATCGTCGCATCCTTGAATCTGACCGGGAATGCCTGTACGCATGAGCACGGTCGCCAAAATCTATCATGAGGGGACATCATGGCTCGACCGGTCACACTCTTCACAGGACAGTGGGCCGACCTGCCCTTGGAAGAGCTTTGCAGGAAAGCGCGAGACTTCGGCTATGACGGACTGGAACTCGCTTGCTGGGGCGACCACTTCGAAGTCGACAAAGCGCTGTCCGACGACACGTACTGTGCCCGGAAGCGCGATCTGCTGGAAAAGCACGATCTGAAGCTGTTCGCGATTTCGAATCACCTCGCTGGCCAAGCGGTCCTTGACGTTATTGACGAACGACACAAGGGTATCCTTCCGCCATACGTCTGGGGTGACGGCGACCCCGCTGGCGTCAACGAACGTGCTGCCGAGGAAATGAAGAACACAGCCCGGGCTGCTCAGAAGCTGGGCGTGAGCGTTGTCAACGGCTTTACTGGTTCGAGCATCTGGGGGTTCATCTACGACTTCCCGCCCACGCCACGTGCCACGATCGAAGCCGGTTTTGATTTGCTGGCCGAACGCTGGAATCCCATCCTGGACGTCTTCCAGGAATGTGGAGTCAAGTTCGCGCTGGAAGTACACCCCACGGAAATTGCCTTCGACATTTACTCCGCGGAGTGGGCGTTGAAAGCACTCGACAATCGAGAGGAATTCGGATTCAACTTCGATCCCAGCCACCTGATCTGGCAGGGTGTCGACCCGGCTGAGTTTATCCATTTCTTCCCGAATCGTGTCTATCACGTTCACATGAAGGACGCATCGACAACGCTCAATGGCCGAACCGGCATCAACTCAAGTCACCTGTCATTCGGCGACCCGCGTCGTGGCTGGGACTTCCGCAGCGTTGGCCGCGGAGCCGTACGTTTCGAGGAGATCATCCGGGCATTGAACGTTGTGGGTTATGACGGGCCTCTGTCGGTCGAATGGGAAGACTGCGGCATGGATCGGGAGCACGGTGCTCGCGAGTCCTGCCAGTTCTGCAAGAACGTCGACTTCGAACCTTCAACGCATCGCTTCGACGAAGCATTTGCCGAGTAAACGGCGATACCGTCAAGTGCCGCGAGACCAGTAACCCGGCCTGATCATTCAGGTCGGGTTTTTTTGTAGGGAATCGGGAATCCGTGGTCCATGTCTCCTCTTGAAGACGCACCGACTCCGAAGCCAACGGTCATCATCAGGCCGCGTCGCGCGCAGCCGTTCTTCAATCAGCACCCGTGGGTCTTCGCCGGCGCAATTGCGAAGATCGATGGCCAGCCGGCGCCGGGTGACGAAGTCGTTGTTCAGTCGAAAGACGGGAAGTTCATCGGTCGCGGACTGTTCAATCCGAACAGCAACATTCGAGTACGGCTCTATTCGTGGGACGAGTCGATTGGACTCACCACTGAGTTCTGGGAAGACCGGATTACCGACGCACTTTCGATCCGCGAGACGTTGCCGGGGCGATCAACCGATACGGCACGCAGACTGATCGCCAGCGAGGCAGACGGCCTGTCGGGGCTGACCGTTGACCAATACGGAGACTGGCTGCTGGTCCAACTCACCAGCCTGGCGCTCGGAACCCGGCGGGAAGTGCTGTTCGACCTGCTGCAGAAACACATCGCGCCGCGTGGCATCATACTTCGGACCGAAAAAGGCATCCGTGAACTCGAAGGTCTGGAACAGCGGGACGGACCTGTTCGAGGGGAAGAGCCACCGCGCCCGATGAACATTTGCGTATACGGACTGACATTTCTGGTCGATGTGTGTGCCGGTCAGAAAACCGGTTGTTATCTGGACCAGCGGGACAACCGTGCCGCCGTCGCTCACTACGTGCGAGAACATCGGCTGCTTGATCTGTTCTCGTACAGCGGCGGATTCGGTATCACGGCTGCAAAAGTGGGGGAGGCTGCGTCGGTTGTTTGCGTCGACTCATCGGAACCGGCCCTCGAACTGGCCAGGGCCAACGCGGAAGCAAACGAAATAACTGACCGAGTTCAATGCGTCCAGTCCGACGTCTTCCGCTTTCTGAAAAACGCGGCGGCTGGCGGCGAGGAATACGACGCAGTCGTTCTGGACCCACCGAAAATGGCCCGTCGCCAGGCGGGTCTGGCCAAGGCTCTGCGCGGGTACCACAGACTCAACGAACTGGCGGTGTCTGTTATTCGGCCGGGGGGATTGCTTGTGACCTGCAGTTGCTCGGGACACGTCAGCCGCGAGAATTTCGAACAGATGCTGTCCGGAGTCGCGACATCCAGCGGGCGCACGATCCGTATCCTGGAAAGTCGCAGTCAGGCAGCCGATCATCCGGTCTCACCGAACTGTCCCGAGAACCGCTACCTCAAATGTCTCATCTGTCGCGTCAGCTGATACCGAGGGGAGAACCATGATCCACTCTGCGTGTCTTCGAACGCCGTTTAGCAGGCCGGACCAAGCTCTGCGCAGTTCCGGCACTTGGCCACTGCCGGAACTGCGCAGAGCTTGGTCCGGCCTAAGATTGCTGTTCATACTTCTGACGATTGCGGCGCTGGCTGCTTTGCCCACGGAGGCGGAAGAGTGGAATCGGTTTCGTGGCCCGAATGGCAGTGGTGTCAGTGAAGCGACGACCGTTCCTGTCAGTTGGAACGAAGCCGATTTCAACTGGCGGATTGCATTGCCAGGAGTGGGGCATGCGAGTCCTGTCACATGGGGCAAACGAATCTTTCTCGTCTCAGGCGATGAAGAGACGGGCAATCGAATCGCCAGTTGTCTGGACTCGACATCCGGTCGCGTGCTGTGGACGCAGACGTTTGAAGCGGCCACTCACCGCAAACACAAACTAAACAGCCTCGCGTCATCAACTCCGGCGGTCGATGAGCGGGCCCTGTACCTGTGCTGGGCAACGCCGGACGAGTACGTCGTAACAGCGATCAGTCTCGATGGTGAGCCGCTGTGGCGGGTTGACCTGGGTGGTCACAAAGGCGGGCACGGCTTCGGCGTATCGCCCATCATCTCTGGCGAACTGCTGATCATCGCAAACGAGCAGGAAGGTGACAGCACGATTGTCGCCCTCGATCGACGCACCGGTGATCAGCGCTGGAAGGTGGATCGCGATACGAGGACGGCCTACTCGACCCCGTGTGTATTTGAATCAGAAGGCCGTTCGGCCGAGTTGATCTTCACGAACTGGAAACAAGGCATCACAGCGATCGACTCCACTTCCGGGCGCAAGATCTGGGAAATCTCGGTCTTCGACCAGAATCACACCGAAACGTCGATCGGCGCACCAGTCGTTGCGGACGGGCTGGTGTTTGGCACGTGTGGGTACCTTGGCTACGCAACACACACGGTGGCCGTTCGGCCAGGACGCAAGTCCGACGGTCAGGGAGACGAAATCTTCCGAGTCGACCGCGGAGCTCCACTGACGACAACACCGCTTGTTGCCCGAGGTCTGCTGTTTCTGTGGGCAGACAACGGAATCGTCACGTGTGTCGATGCAAAGACGGGACAGGAGCAGTGGAAGAAGCGAGTCGGCGGAACCTATTACGCTTCACCGGTCGCCGTTGGAAACGCGGTGTACTGCGCGTCGACATCTGGTGAGATGGTGGCACTGGAGCTGTCCCGCGAATATCGCGAACTGAGCCGCAGTCCGATCCTGGAAGCCAGCCACAGTTCTCCGGCGGTGTCCGGCGGTCGAATGTTCGTGCGGACGTTTTCGCACCTGATTTCGATCGGTGGCAAATAGCAGGCCAGTTGGAAGCTCCGAACAGTCACGGTGTTTCGTAGCCACAGCCTCTGTCGGCTTCAGCCGGCTTTCTTGTTTTGTCACCGGCTTCACCCGCGCCGGCTTCAGCCGGACTTATCGTCATGGTTTGAACCAGCCGACTGAAGGAATATGGTCTGAAGACGAGATAGGAAGTCCGGCTGAAGCTGGCTCGGGCCCCACTGTCAACGTAATCCCGGCTTTAAAGCCGGTGGCAAATGTAAGTCAGCTGAAGCCGACTGAATCCATCCCAGCAATCCTGAGCGGCAGTTCTACTCAGCAGTTTGTCGTCTCTCTGACACCGACGTCACACTTTCACGGAACGATCTCACCATGCTTCGACTGACTATTGCAATAACCATCCTCTTGCTGGCAACGTCCACGCGGCCGGTCGTCGCCCAGGGCAAGCAAGCCGACTACGACCGTGCCGGTAAGCTGAGGCAACTGACCCGAAACACCGTATTCCGCAAGACGGTCAAAGCGCGCTGGGGCAGTGACGGAAATCGTTTCTGGTACAAGGTCGCGACGGGACCTGAGGCGCATGAGTTTGTATTGGTTGACGCTGCAGCCGGATCACGCGACGCGGCCTTCGACCACGACGCATTCGCGAAAGCCCTCGCAAAAGATACTGGTGACAAAGTGGAGCCAGACGCGTTGCCGGTGTCGGAGCTTGACCTGGAGGCGGGCTGTAATTGCGTTCTGATCCGCACGAAGTCCGCCACGTGGGAATTCGATTGTACATCCGAGAAGTTCACGAAGCTCGACCCCGACAGGAAGCCGGGAGAGAAGAATCCAGACGCCCGACCCAGGCCGCCACAAGGGCCCGATAGGAATCGCCGCGGTAACCGGCCTGAGGGACGAAAGTCTCCGAACGGAAAATGGCGAGCGTTCGTGCGCGATCACAGTCTGCGGCTCGACGGGCCGGATGCGAAAGGCGTGATGCTCGGCAGTCGCGGTACACAGGGGAATCGGTATCAACACAATCATGTGTCCTGGTCGCCCGATTCGAAGAAGGTTGTGGCGTTGAAGACGCGCGCTGGCGAAGAACACACGGTGAGCTTTATCGAATCGGCTCCCAATGATCAGCTTCAGCCGAAGCTCCACTCGCATGACTACCTGAAACCGGGAGACGAGATCCCGCAGTCGTTTCCCCACTTGTTTCACGTGGAAACGCAGATGGAGATTCCCGTCGATCACGAGCTGTTCCCGAATCCGTGGCTGCAGCCGCCTCAGATTCACTGGGCTCCGGATTCGAGCCGATTCTACTTCGTCTACAACCAGCGCGGGCATCAGTTACTGCGTGTCATCTCGGTCAACGCAGAGTCGGGCGAGGCGACCACGATTGTTGATGAGGCGAGCGAGACGTTCGTCGATTACGCCTACAAGCAGTTCTTCCGTCTTCTTCACGACACCAGCGAGCTGATCTGGATGTCTGAGCGCGACGGCTGGAATCACCTGTATCTCTACGACTCGATTGGCGGCGAAGTGAAGAATCAGATCACTCAGGGCGAGTGGGTCGTGCGGCGTGTCGAACGTGTCGACACGGACAAGCGTCAGGTCTGGTTCCGGGCCAGCGGCATTTATCCGGCTCAGGACCCGTACTACATCCACTTCTGCCGCATCAACTTCGACGGCAGCGGATTGACGATACTCACGGCCGGCGACGGAACGCATTCGATCGAGTACTCGCCAGACAAACGCTTCATCATCGACACGTATTCGCGAGTCGATATGCCGCCAGTCACGGAACTTCGAAGTGTCGAAACCGGTGAATTGGTTTGTGATCTGGAAAAGGCCGACTGGTCGCGGCTGCTCGAAACGGGATGGAAGATCCCGGAGCGCTTTGTGTCGAAAGGCCGAGACGGAAAGACGGACATTCACGGCGTCATCTTTCGGCCGACAACTCTGGGCCCGTCCCGGCTCTTCCCCGTCATTGAGAAGATCTATGCGGGACCGCACGGATCGTTCGTCCCGAAGTCGTTCTCCGAGGTCTTCTCGGCACAGGAAATCGCGGAGATCGGATTCATCGTTGTGCAGATCGACGGAATGGGGACGTCGAACCGGTCGAAAGCCTTTCATGATGTGTGCTGGAAGAACCTGGGCGATTCCGGGTTTCCCGACCGCATTCCCTGGATCAAGGCAGCGGCTGAGAAATTTCCATACATGGACCTCAGCCGAGGGGTCGGGATCTACGGTGGTTCAGCGGGCGGGCAGAGTTCCACTCGGGCACTGCTGGCGCACGGCGATTTCTACACGGTGGCGGTCTCCGACTGTGGCTGTCACGACAATCGCATGGACAAAATCTGGTGGAACGAACTATGGATGAGCTGGCCGATCGGTCCGCACTATGCCGAGCAGTCCAACGTCACGAACGCCCATCGACTGACCGGCAAACTGTTCCTGACAGTGGGTGAAGCCGACCGCAATGTCGATCCGGCTTCGACCATGCAGGTCGTCGCGGCCCTGGTCAAAGCAGAGAAGGACTTCGATCTACTGGTTGTTCCTGGTGGCGGTCACGGCGTGGGAGAGTCGCCGTACGGCAAACGTCGCAGACGAGATTTCTTCGTCCGGCACTTGCTGGGCGTCGAACCTCGCACGGGGCAGCGTGCGGGTACGATCGAATTCGTGGCGCCGCGTGAAACGTCGGAATAGAGTTGCCCATACTTGCGGTTCGCGAGCGATCGGGACGAGAATCCTGCAGGTTCGCGTGTCCTGACAGACGCCCTGTCACTTAGTCCCCCCCCCCCTTCCGTCACACAGCCTGTTTCCAAATGCCCGGCAGCTCTGCCCAAATCTGCATATCCAAATTGTCACCGGTGCTGACTGCGACTCCGCGCAGTACAGGGTGCTTGAGCCGGGCGACACGGTGCAAATTGGCCGCCAGTCTGAGTGCGACATCGTGATGGATCACCCGCGCATCTCGCGGACGCATGCGACGGTGTTCTTTGAAGGCGGCGTGTGGCAATACTCATCAACGGGGGCCAACGGATCGTACGTTGGGGATGAAGCGGTCACAGATGTACTGATCGAGGATGGAACCAGTATTCGCCTCGGGCGTGACGCTGGAGTGATCGAGTTCCGCTTTCCCGACGAGGACGACAGCGGCACAGGATCGATCACCGCATTCATCGGTGGAATGAAGGAGGGAGACGAAGAGTCTGTTCGAGCGTTGTGGGCACACTGTTTCGCGTCCGTGGCCCGCATCGCGCGAAATCAGATGAGCGGCACGACCCGGCGCATGACCGACGAGGAAGACGTTGCCGCAAGCGTGTTCGAAAGTCTGTATTTCAGTACGGTCCAGGAGAAGCTTCCCGATCTTTCGAACCGGGAAAGCATGTGGCGTCTGATTGTTGTCATGACGCGACGTAAAGTGGCCGATTACGTCAATCGCGAAAAAGCTCTGAAACGCGGCGGCGGAAAGGTCCGCGGCGACTCCATCGGACCACCGGATGCATCCGGTGGGGCCTTCGATCACTTCGTCAGCGAAGCACCCTCTCCGATGTCCATCGCCATGATCGAAGAAGAGGAATGCGACTTCACCTGATTCCAGCGATCACAAAATCAGATGGTGAACCGTATGTGCCCGAGATTTCAGAGGAAGAGCTCCAGCGCCGCGAGCGAGAGGACAAGTGGTACACGACTCAGGAAGTCCTGGACCACTTGGAGAATCTATGACGTACCACGTCCGTTGGGGGCAGTCCGCATTAAATGAACTCTCGCAAATCTGGCTGAGTGCGAAGCCCGAAACTTATGGCGCGATCTCAGACGCCATTGATCGTCAATTGCGAGAGGCCCCATATGCCGAAAGCGAATCACGGGAGATCGGGAAACGTGTGATGTTTTCCGCACCGCTTGGCGTTCGGTTTCACGTCAGCGACCAGCTCGTTTCCGTTCTCCACGTTGAGCGCTTTCGTCTCAAGTCGGATTGACCACGACTCCAGCGTCACGTCGGCACCCGCGTGTTGTCCAGAATCTGGCGGATGACAACACGGGCCCGTTCGCGCTGACCTTCCCGGACAAGGCCGCGGGGCATGACGCGGTGAGCCAGCACGTGCACGGCCAGTTCCTTCACATCATCCGGGGTCACGAAATCCCGGTTCTCCATCATCGCTCGGGACTGCGCCGCACGATAAAGCGTGAGCGCGCCGCGTGTGCTGACTCCCAGCGTCAGTTCTGCGTGTTCGCGCGTGGCTGTCACGATTTGCAGAAGGTACTCGCTGATCGATTCGTCAACGCGGACTTCACGCACAGTCCTCTGCAGTTCTTCCAGTTGGGCCATTTCCAATACTGGCTCCAAGGCATCTACGGGCTCGCCATTGCGATGATCACGCAGGATGTCTTTTTCAACATTCGAGTCCGGGTAGCCAATGGAAATACACAGCATGAAGCGGTCCAGCTGATTCTCAGGCAGCGGGAACGTGCCTTCGAACTCGAACGGATTCTGAGTCGCCAGCACAAAGAACGGTGGTGCGAGCGCGTGCGTTGTGCCTTCGATCGACACCTGCCGCTCGTTCATTGCCTCCAGTAAGGCGCTTTGCGTCCGCGGAGTCGTACGGTTGATTTCGTCGGCCAGCAGCACGTTGGTGAAGATGGGTCCGCGGCGAAACTCGAACTCACCCAGATTCGGCAGAAACACACTCGAACCCAGAATGTCGCTGGGCAGCATGTCAGGAGTGAACTGCAGCCTTGTAAACCCGCAATGCAGACTGCGCGCGATCGCTTTCGCCAGCGCTGTCTTACCTACCCCAGGGGCATCTTCAATCAGCAGATGCCCTTCGCCCAGTAAAGCGGTCACAGCCAGCCGTACGGCTTCAGGTTTTCCAATCAGAGTCGATTCGATGTTTCGAATCAGTTTCTTGACGAGCGGATTCATTTCCGACACAGACGACGTCTCCAGTGAGCAAATCAAAAGGTGATCCGAAGACGTTAGCGGGTCGGTTGGGCGAACGCCATAACCTGTTTTCAGCCAGTTCAAAGACGGCCGTGAAGCGTCTTCCGGGTGGCACGGTCAGAGCGGTAGCGATGGCCCTGTCGCTGCAATTCAAGGCCATCGCTATCGCTCTGCCCCTGCCACCCGCAAAACATTCGTGGTCTTATGGGCGGATGCGAAAGGGAACGCGCAACACTGCCGGTCTGCTCGGATTGCGAGTCAAATCGGTGTCGAACACTCGCAGCGGCGTGTTTCCCGCCAGATCCTCGAGGATCCCATCCACGACAAGCTGGAATTCGCCGGGCGACCAATTCAGATTCGGGCGAAATATGGAACGGGTGTCCTCACGCTCTGTCGACCATTCTCCCGCCACCACCTTGTCGGAATCGTCCCGGATTTCAAGGCAGCGCATCAGCAGGGCGTGGTCGAGTGGCTCGCCGAATTCGACTGTGACCGGATCACGTGTTCCAGCCTTTGGAGAAGACACAGACCAGTCTCGTGGAGTCAAAGGCGAACGGTCCTCTGCGGTCGTGCGAAAGTCTTTGCGATACGCCTTCGCGAGTGGCTGACCAGCGTCATCCTGCACGCTGGTTTCAATCACCAGAGAATACTTGCGCCCTGGCTCCAGAACCGGACCAATCTCCTCGCGCAGATTGACGCCCTGCTTTACGCGACCGGGATGAATCCACAGCGTGAACCGTTGGTCGTCCGTGGACCACAGTTCCGTTCGCCGCCAGGGGTCAGGAATCTCTTTCCCCTTCGCGTCGAGCAGGCGGATGCGGTCGAAGATCGCGCGACCATTGCGCATCGGCTTCGAAAAATGAATGTAGAACTTCAACGCATTCGCGGGCAGCACTTTGGACGTCGGATAAACATGGGTCACGACCGCAGGTGGCAACGGCTTCGGCTGTCTGATGCTGTAGTCCGCCGTGATCGACTTTCCGGACGGCAATTTCAGCGAAGCTCGGTAGCGACATCCGGAAGACAGCGGAAAACGCGGAGCGAATGTCAATACGTTGCCCGCCCGCGTGTAGTTGCCCAGCATCGGTCGACCGGGCTTTCCGTCCTTACCCAGA
The DNA here is from genome assembly GCA_964431285.1 of uncultured Planctomycetaceae bacterium. GTDB lineage: Bacteria > Planctomycetota > Planctomycetia > Planctomycetales > Planctomycetaceae > CAUZFZ01. The sequence goes on along the minus strand of CAYSJO010000263.1, from coordinate 4,664 downwards.
ACAGAGAACTGGAACACAGCCCGACCGTCAGCCCGCGCGACCTTCCCCTTGGGAAGGCCGTCGAACTGGTCCGCGGAGGCGATTGCCAGCACGCGAACAAGCCGGTTGTCCTCGGAAGACGGAACGACCCGAAGTTCGTATTTCGCCCCCACGAAGACAGCCAGCACAGTGAGTATCGACAGTGACGTCACGGTAGCGGCAGTGGTTCGAGGTTGAAGTCGCTGCCTTCCGTCGTCTTCAGCACCAGAGCCCGCGTCTCGTCGAGCCGGTCCATCTGCGTGACACCGTGATAAGCCTCGATCAATTGAATCTGATCGGTGATCGGCTTGTATCCGCCACCGAGCCGCCGTGCCGCCTTCTCGTTGACGTTCTCGTCTCCCTCCAGCAGTGACTGTTCGAAGCGAACGGTCCAGTAGGGGCTTGGACCAAACGGCTTACGGCTGTGATGGAACCGGAACGTGTTGGACAACACGTACGACTTGCCGTCTTTCTTGTAACTGAACATGTCCAGCGGCTTATTACCGGAACCGAGTTCAATCACGCTCGTGCCTTTGACGACAGCATCCGGCTTCAGCGAGTCCAGTGGGTATTTCACGACGGGCGTGCAGCTGAACGCTCCCACGATGAAGGTCTTGTCGCCTTCCTTCAGCGGCATGACGACGCTCATCGGAGCCTTGGTTTCCCACTTGCGATGCGACACGTGATACGTCTCGGCGCTGTAGCCGGCCGACGTGGCATCGTGTTTCAACGGTGCATAAACACTGAAGATCTTCGAGGAAAACGATTCATTGCTACGTCCGGCCGCGACAATGCGGTCGTCCGCCCATGCAACATCAGTGATGTTGCTGATGATGGCCTTCGACCCCGTCTCCAGGGGAATGCGTGCGTAGGTGACGTCTTCAAGTGCGAACTCATCGATCTCTCCCGCCCCGTCAACGGTCAGCACCAGATTGCGTTTCTGATCTTTCCGCATCACGGCAAAGTACGCCTTACCCGATGTCGGGTTGACGGCCAGATCAACAATCTCGATGTCTTTCGACTTCGCACCGACCGTTTCGGCCAGAGCGGCAACAATCCCGTCAATCGGCTTTGCCAGCCCCTGACCTTTTTTCGTGTCGCCGGTGGCCACCGCGATGACCTGCGATCCCCGTCCGTCTCCAATCAGCAGAACCCCTTCAGGAGCAAAGCTGATGATGTTGATCGACTTGATTTCGGGTGTCCCCTGTGTGGGGTCTTCCAGGACAGCCGCCTGCACAGCAGTGGCAGTCAGCGTCGTGATCATCACGGCGGCCAGAATCGAGTGCGTAAACCTGTGAAACATGTTGAGTCTCCTGATTGACAACTAAGGTCCCCCGGCCAGCCGGCCACGCGAGTGACAGTACCCAACGCCCATCCAATTTGCGACGCGCACGGTCCCCTGGCAATCGCTCAATGAAATCGATTACCGACCTGGCAGCTCGCCGCGCAAGAGACGCCCTCCCTCACGACAGAGCCAGAGGTAATGATCGGACGGCTCGCCTTCATAGGTCAAAAACTTCGACTCACCGATTGGTGGATCGTTTGTGCATTTGAAGATCGCGGTGCCCTCGTCAATCTCGTCAAACATTGCGATGTATGCCGCGCGGTTGCCGGCCATCGCTGTCGCCTGGAACTGTCGCCAGAGGAATCTGCCTCCGTCTCGTGGAATCCCGATCGATTTGCTGCCCTTCAGGTTTCGCCAACTGAATCCGTGCCACAGGACGGGCAGATACTCGATCTTCTGTGTGGCGCACCACTCGCGGTCGATCTTCTGGTGCTGCATGACTGCTTCAGCCATCTCATGCGTGGCATTTCGATACCGACCGACTGACCAGGGACTGAGGCCGTCAGCGAGCTTGAGGACTGAGTGGAGTTTCGGGTCGACGGGCGCGTCCCGGTTCTGGTCACGCCAGTAGTAGGGGACACCCAGCATGATGCTCATGCCTCCCCACTCCGGGTTGTGCTTCACCAGGCGGATGAACCACTCAGCCTTTTCCAGGCCGTAGTCGCGACAGTCATCGACCCCCACGCCCCAGGTCCCGACGAGGGGTTTGCCGTTCAGATACAAATACGAGGAATCGTTCGGGTCAGTGCCCAATCGCATGCGGCGACGAAGCTCTTTCCAGTCGACGGCCAGCCGCTCGAAGTCATCGTCATGCAGGCCCGACAGGTCATACATGAGTACCCAGCAACGGTTGTGTCGGATGGCGGCGTCGCGACACAGCATCAGTTTTCGGTTCTCGAATTTCAGAGTCCGGTAATCACGGTGCTGTTTCGCTCCATGAATCCCGAAACGTTGCACGAAAGCACCGTCGATGCCGTAATCCGCCATCCAGGAGAAGTGTCGATTGACAGTCTTAGGGTGGATCGAACTGAAGACATGAGCTGTGCCGCCGTCTTTGTGTCGAAACGGCGTCGGAAAGACCTCGTCGCTGTCGAATTCGGACAGGTCCGGCCACAGGTCGATCGTGCAGCTGCCCGGTTGAAATTTGCCCGCCTTTCGATAGTGCTGAAACCCTAGATGTGAGCCATCTCCCGGGGCCCGGAACCAACCCTGGTAGCCTGTGACGACGCGTCCATTCAGTCCGCTGGGTCTGTCCGACGGTTGTCGCTCGACGGTTTCAGCGGGCCTGAGTTCGGCATACGCTTCGTCGCGAGAGACTGCAGGGGCCTGGCCGAACACTGAAGACGCTAGGTAGCAGAGGATGGACAGCACGAGGATGTTTCGCATCAGGCCCTTCCGTCGGATGCGCCGCACGGCGTCGATGCCTGCCGATCGCCACAATCTGGCCTCGTATCGGGACGTCTACTTGCGGACATCGATCGTGACGCCTGGCCAGTCGTCGGAACGAAAGGGCGTCAGTGGGAGGCCCTCACGACTTTGCACGTTGCAGACTGGATTGCTGGCCCATGCGTAGCGAACGGCACCCGGTTCTGGAACGTCATCGCTCCAGACTTCAATGCGGTCTCGGCCAATGACTTTGGCTTGCGCCCAGACAAACTGCTTGTCCGCGCCAGCGACTGCGAAACCAACCGCGTTGCGGACGTCGAACGTATCCATGCCGCCACCCACGTGATCGAACTTGACGACGACCCTATCGTCGGCAATCTCGGACGATTTGTATTGCGGACTGCGGTATGCGATGTCGACGCCGTAGTCCTTCGCCAGCGCCCAGCGGACAAGACGGCGGGCGACATTGAGTTTATCTTTGGGGTGAATGTCATGTGACTCACCCAGGTCCGTAATGACGGCCTGGCCCGTGTTCGGGAGTTTGCTCAACGTCATCGTCTGAGCTTCTCGAAGTTCTGCCCAGGCACTTTCCTGTGGACCAGCCAACTCGTCCTGAAAATCTGCGAGCTGCACGAAGTAGAACGGAAAGTCTCCCTGACCCCACTCATCGCGCCACTCCTGAATCATCAGCGGGAAAAGGTCTCGATACTGATAGGCGCGTGCTGCATTCGACTCGCCCTGATACCAGATCGCACCGCGGATGCCATATCCGATAGTCGGCTTGAGAACTCCGTTGTAGAGGTTGGCGGGCCGGTGCTGGCCAGCAAGCGGATTACGAGGCGTGCGCGGTCGACGGGGAAGTGGCTTGCCATCCTTCTTCGCTTTCGCGGCCCGCACTTTCCAATTCTCTACTTGAGCGTCGTACTTTTTCTTATCGACTGCGGGGTCGTAACTGGCCTCCGTCTCAGTCCAGCGCGCGAGCAGTTCATCGTATTTGACGTCGTCTTTGAGACGCTTGCGACTGACCCACGCCTCGCAGGCGGAACCAACACACGCGTTATCAATCAACCCGATGGGTACGTTAAGAGTCTGATGCAGCTTCCGCCCGAAAAAGAATCCCACTCCAGAAAAACCACGAGCCACTTCCGGGGTACAGTGCTGCCATCCCGAGCCGCCGAAATCATCGTGCGGTTCCTGCGTGCCCACCTGAGGCACACTGATCAGTCGGATTTGCGGGTAGTTCGCGGTGAGCAGCTCAAGATCTGCGTCGTCTGAACTCCCGACACCAAACGCCATATTAGACTGTCCGGAGCAGACCCAGACCTCGCCGATCAGAACGTCTTCCAAAGTTACACTGCCGGACGCCGCGGTAATCTTCACAGAGTAAGGCCGCCCGCTTTCATGGACGGAAGTCTGACCTTCCAACGGCCATCCTGATCGGCTTTCACTGTCGCCGTTTCTTCACCGAGAGACACTGAGACTGCCTCGCCAGCCTCGGCCCAACCCCAGACGGGAATCTCAATCCCGCGCTGCAGCACCATGTATGAACCGAAGATTCTCAAAAGACGCACCTCGGCATTGACGGTTGAGCTGAACAGACTCACGACGACCAGCGTCGTAAGCAGGAGCGGACGGAGCATTCTCATGGAAGTGTCTCCGATCGAAGGCTGTAGCGGTTCAGTTGGAACTGGAATCGGTGTCTGGTCGGGTTAGCATGACCTGACTGGAGAATGATGCCATGACTCAACGAACACGTCTTCACTTTTCTGCCGATCAGAAAGCTCAGATCGTCAGACGACACCTGCAGGGAAAAGAACCCGTCTCGGAACTGGCCGAGGAATTCTGCCTGCACCTGATTGATCCATAACTGGGTCAATCAGGTGCTCACCCAGGCCGAGAAAGCCTTTGATCGATC